>NZ_JBIGHV010000010.1:0-272208 GCF_043555835.1 Pelomonas parva
GAAATCAAACGTTATGTGCAGCGCGTCATCGCCCTTGACGCCCGCAACGCCAGCATTCACGGGGCCTGCAGCCTATCGGTATCGGAGACCTGCACATAACTGAGCACTGTGCATAAGTGCCCAAAGCCGAAATTGACCGAGCTCCAGCAATCAGGCTGGCTGCTGTCACCCAGATTTCGCAACCCAATGGCCGCTTCCGGCGGCAACGGTCATTCGGCGCCTCGCAGCCTGGGTGACCGCTACGCATCCGGGTCCTGACGCTCTGGGAACGTCGTCCCGCAACGCCCGAGGTCAAGGCAGCAAACAGCCCAGCTGCAGTTCTGAAGAGCTTTGAGTCGGCGCTATCTCCGCGGGCATCGCGCTGCACGGGGCGGGGGGCTTCGAGGCGCGGGTTGTGTATCGCAACGTCAGATTCAAGAACGGTGTCTGGCGCGACGTGGGCTGGTGGCAGAAGAGCCTTCGGTCGCTGGATGTGCCATCAGAGCCGGCGTCCTTCGCAAGCGCTTAGGCGCGGCCCTGCGGCCAGAACATGATGACGGCCATGCCGACGAGGCTGATGGCCGCGCCGACCCAGTCGCTCCTGGATGGTTCGATCTTGTCCACCAGCCACAGCCACAGGATGGCAACGCCGATATAGACGCCGCCGTAGGCAGCGTACACACGTCCTGCGGCCGTGGGATGCTGGGCCAGCAGCCACGCAAACAACGCCAAGCTGAGCGCTGCGGGCACCAGCAACCAGGGCGATTTGCCTTGCTTCAACCAAAGGTACGGCAGATAGCAACCGACGATCTCGGCCAGCGCCGTCATCACGAACAAACCGAAGGTCTTGAGGATTTCCATCAGCTCATTGTCCTCAGCCAGCGTTGGCAAGAACTGCTTGCTCCTCAAGTGGCTTGAGGTTCTACCTTGTCGGCCGTGTCATCAAGGAGCCCTCATGAAACCCTGGAAACTTGCTCTCGGCCTGGGCGCCGCCTGTGCCGCGTGCTGCGCGATCCCGCTGCTGGGCATAGCCGGCGGGCTCGCAGCGTTCGGAAGCGCGCTGTGGGCTTGTGCCGACGAATTCTTGCCCGCCGCCGCTGTCCTCGCCGTGATTGCGGTGGGTCTGCTTGGCGTTTGGTGGTGGCGTCGTCGTGAAGCCGCTCGCCGTGCCAAATGCGCGTGCGCCGAGGCTTGCTCGACAGAGGCCCAGCATGCTTGCGGCTGAACCAGCGCCCATCGCCTGCACGCTGGGCCCAACGGAGATGGGGCCCCGGCTGGCCAGGATTCGTCGACTCACGCAAGCTCATCTGCGGGGTCACACGCTGACTGGCTCGACGCTGCACCTGGTTTACGACCCCGCTGCCGTCGACGAGGTGGAGCACATCGTGGAACTGGAAAGAAGCTGTTGCGCCTTCCTGGAGTTCCGATTGACGTCCGGCGCCGACGCCGTTCGCCTGGACATCACAGGCCCCGAGCACGCGGCCAGCGCGCGCTGGCTGTTCTCCCAGTTCCTGCCCGATGCGAAAGCTGAAGTCGCGCCAGCTTCGGGCTGCGGATGCAAACGCTAAGCTGAGCGCATGAACAAGTCGCCAAACCGCTCCATTGGCGTGGTCGCCCAGCAGACCGGCTGCTCGGTGCCGACGATCCGGTACTACGAGGAGATCGGGCTGCTGCCACCTGGGCCGCGCACGGACGCCGGTCGACGGGTCTACGGTGACGCCGCCGTAGGTCGGCTGACCTTCATTCGGCGCTGCCGAGATTTCGGGTTCTCCATCGAACAGGTGCGCGAGCTGGTGAGCTTGGTCGACCAACCTGATCGGCCTTGTTTGGAGGTGCGCGACATCGCGGCGCGGCACCTGGACCAGGTTCGGGAGAAGCTCGCTGAACTGCAGGCGCTCGAAGCCAGCATGACCCAGTTCGTCAACAGCTGCGACACCGCCTGCGCCGGTGGAACGGCAGTCGATTGCGCCATCCTGGAAGACCTCTCGCTGCCACTCGCAGCAACCCGTGCCGCTTGCTGCGCCGGGCAGACTTGAAGCCGTTCAGAACCGCCGAGCGGCGAGGTCCGATATGAAAAAGGCCGGCGATGAAGCCGGCCCGGACTCACGTCAATGAGACCTTACAGGCAGCACAGCAACTGCTGGATGCAGCAGGCGATGTCGCCGCAGCACGCCTGTGCGGCGAAGGCTGCGGCAGAGCCGCCGAGCAGAGCGACCGCAGCGGCGATCTTGATGAACTTGGATTTCATGGATGTCCTTTCGATGGTTGATGTACTTGCGAAGCAGGCATCAACCTAATCGGGAGGGGTCCACGGTTCGCGACGCGGGCCAGCGTCGAAGGACATGGTGGCCGACGGCCAATGGGGCTCGTCCGCCGGCAGCTCCACCTTGGCTTGCGGAACAGGTGCAGGCTGCGGCGCCGCGCACGCTTGGCAGGTGGCGCTTGCGCAATGCACCATGCCCTTGCAGCCCTGAAGGCAGCAATCGCTGTAGCCGGCCGACGCGCTCGCAACCGCTTGCCCGACGAAGGTCAGGCAACCGAAGAGCACCAGGAGGACGGCAAACAGCTTGCGCATGCGTCGATGATATTCCCGGGGTGACTGCGCTGGGGATCAGGGGCTATGGACCGATTTGAGGTGCCCGCGTGCTCTCGGCATGGCCGCAGGTTCCTGCGCAGCCTCAGACAGGCCAGCAAGAATGCCGCACTGGTCAGCGGACCTGGCTGCGCCGCACCGCTGCCGCAGCTCTGTGAGTTCGCGCTGCAGCGAAGTCAGCTCCGCCATGCACCGGGAGACGTGGCCGATGTGCTCGTCAAGCAGCACGTTGACGTCCCCGCAGTTGTCCGCTGGATGGTCCTTGAAGCGCAGCAGCACTCGCACCTCGTCGAGCGACATGTCGAGCCCACGGCAGTAGCGGATGAACTGGAGCCGCTCCACATGTTTCGTCTCGTAGATCCGGAAGTTGCCTTCCGAGCGAGCTGGTGCCGGCAGCAGCCCTTCGCGCTCATAGAACCGGATCGTCTCGATGACGGTCTCCGTGGCGCGGGCAAGCTCACCGATTTTCATGAACCGTCCCTCGGCGTTCCATGTGGACACCGCGCCGACGCGATCACGCGGGCCAGGTCTGGCGGCACGGGCAGCGGCTGGAAAGGACTGATGTCGGCGCCGCCCGTGTTGCCAGTCGGCACCCAACCAAGCGCCGTCTTGGTCGCCGCTCCGATGACGCGAAGCACTTGTCCTCGCAACTCCTTCCAGACGCGGTGCCTCAGCGACCAGGCAAGCATCTGAAGGTGCACGCGGACGTGCTGGACGGTTGATGCCTGGCCGAGCACATGCGCGCGCTCCAGGTGAGTGAAGCTGGCGGCCACGGCGCCCGACGCTTCAAGACGCCGCGATTCGGCGATTTCCGCGTCGACGTGCGGCGCGATATGTCGAGAGAAGTGAGTCACGGCAGGCCCTTCAATCAGCATGGGGCGGCTCGACCTTCGCCTTCAGCAGGCGCAGACCGTTGGCCACAACGAGCAGGCTGGCTCCCATGTCAGCGAAGACAGCCATCCACATGGTTGCGGTGCCGAACACCGCCATCACGAAGAACACCGCCTTCACCCCCAGCGCGAACGAGATGTTTTGCCAAAGCACGGCGTGGGTCTTGCGGGATAGCCGGATGACGGTCGGGATGCGCTGCAGGTCGTCGTTCATGATGACGATGTCGGCGGCTTCCATGGCCGTGTCCGTGCCTGCGGCACCCATGGCGATGCCGATGTCTGCCTTGGCCAAGGCCGGCGCGTCGTTGATGCCGTCACCGGTCATGCCGGTGAGGCCGAAGCGCTTTTGCAATTCCTCGATGGCCTTGAGCTTGTCCTCCGGCAGCAGGTTCCCCCGCGCCTCCTTGATGCCAGCGTGGCTGGCGATGCTCTGCGCCGTGGCTTCGTTGTCGCCGGTCAGCATGATCGGCGTGACGCCCAGGGAGATGAGATCTGCGACGGCGGCTTTCGACGAGGGCTTGATGGTGTCCGCCACCGCAAACAGCGCGATGACGCCTTGCTCGTCCGCCATCAGCGTGACCGTGCGGCCCTGCTGCTCGTGGCGCTTCAGATCGGCTTCCAGCTCGGAGTTGCATTGCCCCCGCTCCTCGATGAGGCGATGGTTGCCGAGCACATAGGTCTTGCCGCCGATGCTGCCTTGCACGCCACGGCCAGCCAGCGCGGAGAACTGGTCGACCGCCTCGTGTTCGAGGTTCAAGCCCTCGGCGATGGCTTTGGACACCGGATGGTCAGATCGACCGGCCAGGCTTGCCGCCAACCGCAGGACTGCTGCGGCGTCGTCGCGCATGGTCTTCTGGTCGACGAGCTTGGGCTTGCCTTCGGTGATGGTGCCGGTCTTGTCCAGCGCCACCGCCTTCAGGTTTCGTGCGTCTTCCAGGTAGGTGCCGCCCTTGATGAGAATGCCGCGCCGGGCGGCCGCCGCCAGCGCGCTGACCACCGTGACGGGCGTGGAGATCACCAGCGCACAAGGGCAGGCGATCACGAGCAGCACGAGTGCCTTGTAGATGCCCTGAAGCCAGGTGACATCCGTCAGCAACGGCAGCAGCACGGCCACGGCAACAGCCAGGGCAAAGACGGCCGGCGTGTAGACCGCCGCGAACCGGTCGACGAAGCGCTGTGTCGGAGCGCGCGATCCCTGCGCCTGCTCGACCGCATGGATGATGCGTGCCAGCGTGGAGTTGGAGGCCGCAGCCGTCACGCGGACCTCCAGCTCGCCGGTCTCGTTGATGGTGCCAGCGAAGACAGGATCGCCGACTGCCTTCTCGACTGGGATGCTCTCGCCGGTGACGGGCGCCTGGTTGATGGCGCTGTCGCCCCGCGTGACCGTGCCGTCCATCGGCACGCGCTCGCCAGGACGGATGCGAACGATGCTGTCGATGGCAACCGACGCGACAGGCACCGTGGCCCAGGCGCCGCCCGGTTGCTGGACCGTTGCTTCTTCAGGCGCGAGGTCCATCAAGCCCTTGATGGCATTGCGCGCCCGGTCGACGGACCGCGCTTCGATCAGCTCGGCGATGGCGTAGAGAGCCATCACCATCGCGGCTTCCGGCCACTGCCCGATCAGGAATGCGCCGGTGACCGCGACCGTCATCAGCGCGTTGATGTTGAGCTTGAGCCGGCGCAGTGCGGCGAAGCCCTTGGTGTAGGTCTCGACGCCCGCGAGCCAGATGGCAACCACGGCCAGCACCATGCCAAGACCTTGGGTCGCCCGCGTGTCCGGGAGCACGATCTCGATGCCTTCGGCTGCGATGGCGACCAACAACGCCAATCCGAGCCGAGCCACGCCTGCGCCAATGCCATGCTCATGGCCGTCCGACGGCGAGGCCGTCGAAGTGGCCGCAGCGGCCTCAACCGGCTCAGGCTTGAAGCCGGCCCGACGAATCGCTTCAAGCGCGGTGGGCAGCACGTCCGCTGGCGCGGAAATCGTCAGCCGTCGCGCACCGAGCTGGAAGCCGAGCGACGCAATGCCGCTGACAGGCTCCAGCGCGCGCCGGATCTCGGCCTCTTCGGCTGAACAGTCCATCGTGGGAATGCGATAGGTCTTGCCGCCGGCAATTGCGGGCGCATCGACGGGCTGGGAAGTGCTGGAGCAGCTTCCGCAGGCGCCGGACGAGCAGCTGGAAGCCGCGGATGAGGTGTCGTCTGTTTTGCTCATGAATGAATTGAAAACCCTGTAGCGGCTCCAGAGTCAAGCAGTTTCTTGATCGGCTTCGGCTGTTGGCGATGCTCCATCAGTCGCGGCCCGCCGCGGCGCCATCCTGGGCGACAGCTTCGGAGGCCTCGACAAGGATCTCCCGGCCACCGTTCGCAGCAATCGCCGCCACGATGAGGCCGAGGATCAGGTCTGGCAAATTCGACTCCCACCACATCACCAAGCCCCCGGACAAGACGATTGCGAGGTTCACGATGGAGTCGTTGCTCGTGAAGATGGCCGACGCCTTGAAGTTCACGTCATCGCCCTGGTGGCGCTTCAGCAGTTTCAGGCAGACCAGATTCAGCGCGGCATTCACGGCGGCCATGACCATCATCGCCGGCCCGAGCGGTGGCTCCCCGCCGAAGAAGCGGCGCAGCACTTCCACGAGCAGCAGCGCCGCAAGGGCGATCAGCAGCCAACCGGACAGCCGGGCTGCCCGCACCTTGATCGCTGCGGCTCGGCCCACGGCGTACAGGCTGACGGCATACACCGATGCGTCGGCCAGGTTGTCCAGCGCTGCGGCGATCAACGCGGTGGAGGACGCCCACACACCCACAGCGACGCCTCCGGCGCACTGGCCCAAGTTGATCAGCAGCACCGTCAGCAGAATGCGGCGGTCGTCGGCCTGATTGGCGTCCATCGTGGATGGGACGCTCTTCTTGCCGCTCTCCTTGCCGCCGTTCATCGTGAGCTCGGTGCGGTTGGCTTCACGGGGTGCCGGCGCCCGCCTTTCCTGTGCGCGCGGCGCTGCTGACGGCGCTCCTCCTGGCGCAGTCGCTTGCGCCTGCGGTGGTGCAAGGTCGCATGGATGGTGAGTGCGATCAGCACGACGGCCAGGATGCCAGCGCCTATCGCCCAGACGGCCACGCCGGAGCCGACCGAGTCCAACATGCGTTCACCGCGGCCGTGCATGTTGGCTCAGCCGAGCAGCGCTGCGGGCAGCTTCACTTGATCGCGAATCGCAGGTTCGCCGGTTTGCGGCCTTGCAGTTCCACCGTGGCGACGATCTTCGTGCCGGGAACCACCTTGAAGCTGCCTGATGCCTGCAGGCGGTCGGCAGCGGGCTTGAGCTCGACGACCGATTGCTCAGTGCCGCTGAGGATCGTCAGCTTGGCGCGGGCGCCCTGCACGCTGACAGGCTTGCCCTTCTCACGGGCATGCAGGGTGATGGCGTCCGGCTTGGCGACGAGCTCGTACTCTGTCGGGCCCGACTCGGCCAGGATGCCGCCGTGCAAAGGCTTGTGGTCGTGACCATGCTCGTCGGCGGAGTAGGCGGGGCCGGCCAATGCGATGAGGACTGCGGCAAGGGGAGCGAAGAGTTTCATGAAGGACTCCTGTTGGGATGGGTAGTTCTGACCTACAGCGCTTCCGCCGTGCGGTCGCTGGCCAGGCGCTCGGCATCGCGCCGGCCGAACAGCCAGAACATGGCGGGCGTCAGGAAGGTGTCGAGCAGCGTCGAGCTGATGAGCCCGGAGAAGATGACGACGGCCACCGGATGCAGGATCTCGGTGCCGGGGCGCTCGGCTTCGAACAGCAGCGGCGCCAGCGCAAAGGCCGTGACCAGTGCCGTCATCAGCACCGGGCTCAGCCGCTCCAGCGAGCCGCGCACGATCATCTTCATGTCGAACTGTTCGCCCTCGAAGCGCATCAGGTTCACGTAGTGGCTCACCTTCAGGATGCCGTTGCGCACCGAGATGCCGGCCAGCGTGATGAAGCCCACCAGCGCCGCCACGGACAGTGGCTGCCCGGCCAGCGCCAGCCCGATGACGGCACCGACGAGTGCCAGCGGGATGTTGGCCATGATGAGCAGGGCCAGCCGCGTGCTCTGGTAGCGCGTGTACAGCACCACGAACATCAGCACGGCGGAGACGATGGACAGCAGCCCGACGAGGCGGGACGCCTCCTCCTGCGCCTGGAACTGGCCGCCCAGCGTCACGAAGTAGCCTTCTGGCAGCTTGGTCGTGCTGACGACGGCGCGGATGTCGGCCACGATGTCCGACAGCGCACGTCCCTGCGCGTTCGCGGACAGCACGATGCGGCGCTTGCCGTCGTCCCGGCTGATCTGGTTCGGGCCGTCGGCATCCTCGATGGTGGCGATGCGAGAAAGAGGGATGCGGCCGCCAGGTGTCTCCACCAGGATCTGGCCGAGGCCTTCGACGGTGCGTGCGGACTCGGGCAAGCGCATCACCAGTGCGAAGCGCCGGCCGTTCTCGACGATCTGCGTGACCTTCTCTCCCTCGACGAGGCTTTGCAGCATGGCCAACACCTGCGGCGCCGGCACGGCGTACTGGGCGGCAGCTGCGTAGTCGATGCGCACCTTGATCTGTGGTGCGAGCACCTGCTTCTCGATCTCCAGGTCCGCGATGCCAGGAATGGTGGCGAGGCGCGAACGCAGTGCGTCGGCTTGGCCACGCAACGTGTCGAGGTCCTCGCCGAAGATCTTGATTGCGATCTGCGAGCGCACGCCCGACAGCATGTGGTCGATGCGGTGCGAGATCGGCTGGCCGATGCCGATGGCCGCCGGCAGGTTCACCAGCCGTGAGCGGATGTCCGCATTGATCTCGTCCATGCTGCGCGTGATCTCGGACGGTGGCTTCAGGCCGACGTCCAGTTCGCTGACATGCACGCCCTCGGCATGCTCGTCCAGCTCGGCACGGCCACTGCGGCGGCCAACGTGCGTGACCTCGGGCACCTGCTTGACGAGCACTTCGGCCTGTTGCGCAAGGGCAGAGCTTTCTGCGAGGGTCACGCCGGGGTTCAGGCGAAGCCCGATCAGCAGCGTTCCTTCGTTGAAAGGTGGCAGGAAAGTCGTTGCGAAGAACGGCACCGCCGCGCCGGCCAGCACCACCGCCACACCTCCAGCCGCCAGCGCTGCGCGCGGCCGGGCCAGCACCGAAGCCAGGCCCGTGTTGTAGTGCTGCTTGAGCCAGGCCAGCAGCTTGGTGTCGCCATGGTCCAGCGACTTCATGCGCGGCAGCAGGTAAAGGCTCAGTACCGGCGTCACGGTGACCGAGACGATCAGGCTCGCCAGCGTCGAGACGATGAAGGCGATGCCCAGCGGCACGAACAGGCGGCCCTCCATGCCCGGCAGCGCGAACAGCGGCACGAACACCAGCACGATGATGATGGTGGCGTACAGGATGGCCGAGCGCACTTCCATGGTGGCCATCGCTACGACCTCCAGCGGGCTGCGGCGCTTGTGCTCGTCGTGCGTACGCTCCTCTTTCAGCCGCCGCATGACGTTCTCGATGCCGACGACGGCGTCATCTACCAGCCCGCCGATGGCGATGGCCAGGCCGCCAAGGGTCATCGTGTTGATCGACAGCCCGAAGTAGCGGAACACCAGCGCCGTGATGAGGATCGACACGGGAATCGCCACCAGCGCGATGACCGTCGTGCGGACGTTGCCGAGGAACAGCAGCAGGATGGCGGCGACGAAGATGGACGCGCCGACCAGCTTGCCCTGCAACGTCGTGATCGACGCCTCGATGAAGCTGGCCTGGCGGAAGGTCACCTGTGGCGTTTGCATGCCGGTCGGCAGCGAGCGCTTCATGTCGCCGAGCGCCGCCTCAATGCTCTCGGTCAGCGCGATGGTGTCTGCCGTCGGCTGTTTCTGAATGCCCAGGATGACCGCCGGCTGGCCGCCGAAGCCCGCGTCGCCGCGCTTGGTGGCCGGCGCGAAGGTCACGTCTGCCACCTGACGCAGCAGCACGGCCTGGCCGTTGCGTGCCGTGATGGCGAGGTTGCGCAGGTCATCGAGCCTGGAGGTGCGACCGAGGTTGCGGATCAGGTACTCGCGGCCGTTGAGTTCCAGGAAGCCGCCCGAGGTATTGGACGAGAAGCCTTTCAGTGCCGCTTCGAGCTGGTCATGCGTGATGCCGAGGTCGGCCATTCGTGCCGTGTTCGGTTGCACCTGGAACTGGCGCACCTCGCCGCCGATGGGGATCACCTGTGCGACGCCGGGGATCGCCATCAGCCGTGGGCGCAGCACCCAGTCCGCATACTCCCGCACCGCCATGGCCGAGACCTTGGTCGTGTCGATCGGGATCGCGATCTGCATGATCTCGCCCATGATCGAGCTGATGGGGCCCATGCGAGGCACGACGCCCTCGGGCAGGCCTTCCTCCATCGACGACAGCCGCTCCGACACCATCTGCCGCGCACGGAAGATCTCGGTGCGCCAGTCGAAGGTCACGTAGACGAAGGACAGGCCGGCGCTGGATGTCGAGCGCACGGACTCCACGCCCGGCAGGCCGTTCATGGTTGTTTCCAGCGGGAAGGTGATGAGTTGCTCCACCTCCTCGGACGCCATGCCGCCCGCCTCGGTCATGATGGTGACCGTGGGCTTGTTCAGGTCGGGGAACACGTCCACCGGCATGCGCGACAGCGTGAACACGCCGTAGCCGACCAGCACCAGGCTGGCGATGATGACGAGCAGCCGGTTGGCCAGGCTGCTGTCGAGTAGCCACTTGAACATGCGTGAACCTCAGCGGACCTGGTTGACCAGGCCGGCGCCTTGCACCGCCACGCGCTCGCCCGCCTTGAGGCCGGACGTGACGATGACGTTCGCACCGTCCAGCGGCTCCGTCTGTACGACCCGCGGCGAGAAGCGCTCAGGCGCTGCCTTGACCCAGACGATGGTCTGGTTGGCGGGGTTTTTCATGAGCGCGGCGGCAGGCACCGGCACGCCGGCGATCTGGCTGCGCGTCTGCGCGATCACCTTGACGGGCTGGCCGACGGCGAACGAGCCCAGCGAGCCCCCGCTGGCGGTGAAGGCAATCGGCAGCGCCTGCTCACGAAGCGCGCGCGCTGCGCCGACGAACTTCAACGTCACCTTGTCCGTGCCGCTGGCGATGAATCCGCCGGCGATGTCATTCGCGACGGCCGCGTCGAACGCCACCGCCTCGACGCGCAGACGCGCCGGGTCGACGATCTCGAAGACCAGTTCGCGCGCATCGATCACTTGTCCGGCGACGGCCTGGGAAGACGCGATGACGCCCGATGCCGGCGCCAGCAGGGCCTCGCGGCTGTTCAAACCAGCGCCGATAGCAGCAGCACGCGCGCTGAGGCTGGCGACCTCGCTCTCCGCGGCCTCGATGTCCTTGCGCGGGACGGTGTCGGCCAGCTCGCGCAGCCGGGCGACCCGCTTCTGCGCAAGATCGCGCGAAGCGCGGAGCTCGGCCAGTTGCGCCGCCTGGCTACCTCGCTCCAAGGTGTCGGAAGCCGGTACCACGTACGCCAGCACTTCGCCCTTGCGCACGGTTTGACCAAGCGCCGGGAATCCTCGCGGGCCGGACTCCAGCCGGCCGGCAACCATGGCCTGAACACGGCCGCCGGCGTTGGGGTCCATGACGATGCGGCCATTGAGTTCAACGGCGCGAGGCAGTTGCTGCTGCGTGACCTCGACCGTGCGCACACCCATCTGGCGCTGCGCGGGCTTGGGGAGGAAGACGCTGCCATCGGGCAGGCGCTGAGGACCGCCAGAGACGGTCGGTGCCGGCCCGTGGTCATGGCCGTCATCAGCAAATACCGGCATCGCAGGGGCCAACAGCAGTGCGCCGGCAATGGTCAAGGCGCAGGCGGGGAAAAAGCGGGCGGCGCGGGTCATGCCGTCTCTCCAAAACGGTTGCCGCGGCGCATGCGCTTGCGCAACGCAGCGAGGCCGCCCAGCACCACGGCGGCGCCAACACCCCAGGCGGCCCAGAACTTCCACGAGCGATCCACATGGGTGTCGGCGTGCTCGTCGGCGTGAATGTCGATCTCGCCCGCCAGCAGGTCTGACTCGTTCCCGGCCGTGATCGTTGCCGTGACCGGCGTGACGCCTGGCTTCGGCTCCTGCGCCAGCGTGGCCGTGAACTCGCCATCGCCCTGGGCCTTGGCTGCCAGCTGTGCACCGCCGATATTCAGCGACAACTGAGCACCCTTGACCGGTGCATTCGTCGGCGCGTGGTCGAGGTAGAGCGTCAACTGCTTGCCGTCGATGACGCCGACCAGCTCGAACGCTTCGGACGTCGCCGTGAAGCGCGGCAAGGCGGCTGCCGCCGGCTCCTTGGCGCCGTCACCGTGGTCGTGGCCGTCGCCAGCTCGTGCCGTGCTGGGCCAGGCGGCCCAGACGGCGAGCGGCAGGATGGTGGCGAGCGCCAGGCGTCGCAGGGGGAGGGTTTGCAACCGTAGGGAGGTCATGGTGTATCACTCGGGCAGCAGGCCCAGCGCCTGCCGCAAACTGGAAATTGCCTGGTCGACGGCGATGCGGGCGCGGGCGTTCTGCCGCTCGGCCTCGAAGGCATCCAGCTCGACGCGAAGCCGCGTCGGCAGGTCCGTCTCGCCAAGACGGAAAGACTTGTCGTAGAACGCGCGCGTGTCCCGGGTGAGGGAGGCACGGCGAGCGGTGGCTTCTTGCGCAGCGCGGGCAGCAGTCAACCGGGCTGATTGCGCGGCGATGTCCGCAGCGATGCGCTGCTGCTCCATGACCAGCAGCTGTTCGGCTTCGATCAGATCAGCCTGCGCCGTGGCCGCACGTATGCCGGACTCGCTGCTCTGGCCCAGCGGCAGGCGCAGGCCGAACGTCACGGTCTGGCCATAGCGCTCGCCCGCTCCGCCTCGCTCGCGGGTGGTCAGCAAGGTCAGTTCGGGATTGGCGCGCCGCTGCACGGCGGCCAGGCCACGCTGCTGCTGCGCGAGGCGCACCCGGTCGGACAGTTCCGCCAGCGCGGGGTGGGTTACCGCCGTTTCGGCGTTGACCGGCACGTCGGGTGAGCGTTCGCCGGGTACCGCATCGCCTGCAGCCGGGAGGGCTCCCCAGCCCTGGAGCGCGGCCTGCGCTTGCGCGACGGCGGCTTGTGCAAGAGACAGCTCGGCTTGCGCGGAGGCGAGCGCAGCATCTGCCTGATGCTGGTCGGCGCGGGACAGGTCGCCCGCCGCAGCACGGCGGCCCACGTCGGCGGCCAATGCCGCTGCGCTGGCACGGCGCGCCTCGGCCAAGCTCGCATCGAGCCGAGCGAGTTGCAGCGTCCACCAGGCTTCGCGCACCTGGCCGGCCACGCGCCATTGCGCGGCGGCCACGCGGCTGTCTACCGTGGCCAGCTCCGCATCGGCCACCGCCCGGCTGCGGCTGCGCTCGCCGGGCAGCCACAGCGGCAGGGCGACGCCGGCCTCGTACTCGCGTGCGCCGGAACTGCGGGTGAGGCGGTCGGTGCGAGCCGAGGCTTCCAGCGACGGAGCGTCGGCCGTCCAGCGCTGCGCGGCAGCTTTGCGAGCCGCAGCAGCGTCACGCCGGGCAAAAGCCGCAGCGCCTTCAGGTTGTTGCGCCCAGGCCCGCTCGAAAGCCTGGCGCAGCGTCATGGGACTGGTGACTGCGGCCGATGAAGAGGCGGCGCCCTGCGCGTGAAGCGACAGTGGCATGCCCAAGAGCGCCAGGGCCAACAAGGCACAGGTGCTGCGGATGGGAAATCTGGGGGTGCTGTGGGAGGTCGGGCGTGAAAAGCGGGGCATACCGGGCGATGAATTCCTGGGCCTTCGGCGACGCCACTCGGGAGGAGGCGCCGCATGCAGGCTCACGTTGAGCGGCACTCTAGGAAGCAGGCCACGACACAGGCCCAACGCCAAGATGACAATTTCGTAATCTGGCCGGCGCGCGCTCGGCGGCCAAAATGACCTGCATGAAGCTCTTGGTCGTGGAAGATGAGGCGAAGCTGGCGGACTACCTCAGGAAGGGCCTGACCGAGGAAGGTTTCGTGGTGGACGTGGCGCGCAACGGCGTGGATGGCCTGCACTTGGCAGCCGAAGGGGATTACGACCTGGTGTTGCTGGACGGGATGCTCCCGGGCATCGACGGGCTGGCGGTGCTGGCCGCGCTGCGCCAGAGCCAGCAAACGCCGGTACTGATGCTGACAGCACGCTCCCAGGTCGAGGACCGAGTCAAAGGGCTGCAGGCCGGCGCCGACGACTACCTCGTCAAACCCTTCGCGTTCTCTGAACTGCTGGCGCGCATCCAGGCCTTGCTGCGCCGGGGCCGCCCCGCGCAGACGCCGACAGAAGCGACCGTCCTCAAGCTCAGCGATCTGGAGCTGGACCTGATCCGACGCAAGGCCGTTCGTGCCGGCAAGCGCCTGGAGTTGACCGCCAAGGAATTCAACCTGCTGAGCCTGCTGCTGCGCCGCGCGGGCGAGGTGCTGTCACGCACGGAGCTGGCCGAGCAAGTCTGGGACATGAACTTCGACAGCGAGACCAACGTCGTCGAGGTGGCCGTGCGACGCCTTCGCACCAAGCTCGACCAGCCGTTTGACCGACCGCTGCTTCACACGGTGCGAGGCATGGGCTACGTGCTGGAAGCGCGCGAAGCGTGACGACCGCGCACACGGCACCCGGGCTGGGTGCGGGACTTTCGCGCAGCTTGGCGCTGCTGACCGGCATCGGGTTGGGGCTAGTCTGCGCCGCCGTCTATGCAGTGCTCGCATTGACGTTGTTGCAGCGCCAGGACGAAACACTCGATCAGAAGCAGGCGGCCATCGCGCAGTTGCTTGGTGAACGAGGCCCGGGTCATAGCGTGGCCGAACTTCAGCATCTGCTCAGCGACGTACTCGCCGGACATGCCGAGCTGTCACTGCGCGTGACAACTGGCGACGGTGAGGTCATGTTCGACAAGGCTTCTGCGCAAGCCTGGCCGGCCAAGCAGCGACGCTTCAACGTGCCGGTGGCCGCGACCGGGCCGGCCACTTCAGTGCTGTTGGCTTTGGATCAGCGAGGCGATGACGCGCTGCTGCAGCGTCTGGCGTGGACGTTGGCATGTACGGCCGTCGGCGGCGCGCTCGCTGTGTCCGCTGGCGCCTACTGGCTGGTCCGCCGAGGGTTGGTACCGTTGCACCGTTTGGTGGACCAGACGAGGTTGGTGACGGCTCACGATCTGGCCAGACGGCTGGACGGCTCCGGCCAGCCGATGGAGCTGCAGCCGCTGATCGAGCAGTTCAACGCGCTGCTGGGTCGACTGGATGGGGCGTACCGGCAGATGGAGGCTTTCAACGCCGATGTGGCACACGAGCTGAACACCCCGCTGTCTACGCTGATCAGCAGTTGCGAGCTGGCACTGCGCCGTTCGCGAAGCGCAGAGGAATTGCGCGATGTGCTGGGTTCCAACCTGGAAGAGCTGCACCGCATGGCCGGGATCATCGGTGACATGCTTTTCCTGTCGCACGCTGATAGCGGGTCCGACGCGCGACGCGAACGCGTGGACAGCCTGGCGCATCTGGCCAGCGAGGTGATCGATTTCCACGAGGCCGCCCTGCATGAAGCAGGGCTGAGGGCGGCGGTCGTCGGCGAGACGGCCGCTCAGGTCGATGCGCGGCTGCTGCGCCGAGCGATCTCCAACTTGCTGGGCAATGCAACGCGATACGGCCTCCCGGGCACGACGGTGACCGTGCGAGTCAACCGGGTGGATGCGTCCAGCGTCGCGGTGTCGGTGGAGAACGACGGCCCGGTCATCGCGCCGGAGCACCTGCCACGCCTATTCGACCGCTTCTACCGCGTCGACGCGGCTCGCGCCGACGCCGACCGCAACCATGGCCTGGGTTTGGCCATCGTGGCGGCCATCGCGCGGATGCACGGGGGCCGCGCAACCGCCGAATCCAGCGGCGACACGACCCGCGTCGGCCTGCTGCTGTGCGACGCCTGACGCCAGATCAGCCGCGCTCGCTCTCGGCGCGAGAAACGTAGACGATCAGGTCCGGAGCGTTGAAGTCTGCGGGGGCGATGGCCTTCAGGTCGACGCGTCCGTGGTTGGGCACCTCGAACTTCCAAGTGAACGACTTGGCGCCGCTTCGGAAGGTCACCACATCGCCGCAGTCGACATTGAGTGCTTTGATCTTCGTGACATCGACCGTCTTGCCTGCGGTGGTCGCCTCGGCAACGGGCTTGCCGAGCCAACCCTTGCTCGCAGCTTCGCGCTTGTTGTCGTGAGCCATTGCGCTCGCCGAACCGAGCCCGAGGACGGCGGCGATCAGGGCGATAGGGGCAACATGGGTTTTCATGGGGAACTCCTCGTTCGCTGTTCCGGTCGCTCTCGACATGAGGCATCCGACAGCTCAGAAGAGACTCTAGAAATCGCGCCGCGTCATCAGCCCAACGGCCAGATTACTTTTGCGTCAGCGGAGAGCTGGCCTTATCCCGGCACGCCCCCCGAGCTGACGCGGCGGGCCTTGGTGTGACAACGGGGATACCTGGCGCTGCGTGCCCGGTATCCCGTGGACAACGCTTGTGCGTTGACCCCCGCGAAGATTGGCGACTCCTTCGACACCGCAACAGCAATAGATTTAGTGCTCAGGATCAGCGGACCGCTTGATTAACAGCATGGATTCACTGCTCAAGTGCACTGGATTCCCACCATTCCAACGCCTCAAGCAGCAGACCTTCCAGCGCAAGTTGACGGCGACAGCCGAGGTCTGCCTGGTCGGACGACCGCAGCGCGCTCAACACCAGTCGTTGAGGCAGCTAACCGGCCGGGTGAGCCGACGGCTGCTTCATGCCAGGCAGCGTGAATTCGGCGGCTGATCGCCCAGGACAGCAACCGCTGCGGCCCCGTCTTTCGCCACCGATGTCGAGCTTCGGCTATGGGCACAAAGCGGCTGCGCGCGCTCCGCCATCGAATGGCAGGACCTGCCCGATAGCTGGTCCGTCGGTCCCCGCGAGCGGCAGCTTCCTGGCGCCCTAACTCAGGGCTTCATTCGACTGGCTGGCCGTCAAGCGCACAGCGCCTTACGACCGCACTGGCGCGCCAAAGCGCCCCGCGCTGAATCTGCCAAGACTACGCCGCACTGGACGAGGCACACGCACGCCACCCACCTCCTCGGAGCCGGCGCCGAGCTGACCACGGTGCGCGACAACCTCCGGCACGCCTGGTTGGTGGCCACGACCTCGATGTACCTGCACACCGACGACGTCCGACGGGCCAAGCAGGTGGCTGATCGGTTTGCGGCTCCGCGTTCGTAGCCTACATTCCCGTCGCCCACACCCACCGGACCACCCATGCCGCCAATCACCTGCGAGGCCTGCCGTCAGCCCACGCCCGCTCACGATGTCGTGAACTACGGGTCGATGGAGGGGGGCTGCCGGCAGCTCTGCGGCCGATGCTTCAACGACGCCGCCGCGAGTCGCCTTGGTCTGCAGGAGTTCGAGCACGTGGCCTTCGAACCTGTGCGTATGGTCGACGGGCGTGGCGCTGAGCACGAGTTCCGGTTTCGAACCCGGCTGTTCGGGCCCGGCGTAGCGATCGACGCGTTCGAGCTGCGCGATAGCAGCCCGGCCGGGTATCAGTTTCAGGTGATCGGCGACCCAGACGACGACCCATTGGAGTTGCTGGGCAAGTTGATTGGCAAGATGCGCCGGGCCTTGGCTCTCACACATCTGGACGACACCGACCACGGGCCGCAAGTGAATGATCGCCTGATCCTCCGTGGCACCGTGGATAGCGATCCCGACGACGATCATCGTATGCCGATGGTCATCATCGATGGTCGCGAGATCTCCTGGGACGAACTCGGCCGCATGGTGTCGACTTTCGAGGGCTGGCAGTTCAAGCTGGAGTTTCGCGACCTGAGCGAAGAGATCTGACCAGGCCGAACAAGGGTGACCCCAACGTGCTGCCCTCTGCCGGGAGCACCAACACGGCGGCTGCCGCGAGCAATCCCACCGCCGCCGAGCCAGCCCACCGCCACGCAAGATTGCGCGCACGTCTGGCATCCCGCTTAGCTCGCTCTCGGGCCTGCGCATAAGTGATCGCGGCTTGCGTCCCTGGGATGGCCTGCCAGATGTCGGTCATCTTCTCGAAAACCTCCCGGTGCACCTCAGATTGTTTCAGCCATGAACGAAACTCATCCTCCATGTCCGTGCATCTGTCGGGTCCGTGCAGACTCGCCATCCACGCAGCAGCCTCGGCGGCAATCTCAGGCGTCACCTTGCCGTGTCCGACAGGGCGCCGCCGGTGATCGTTCGCTCCGGAATCGAAACTGCTCATACGCCCCTAACCTAGCCTCAAAACCCTTTCGATCCAACTACTTTCAGCCTCTTGATCTCGTCCAGGATCAACTGCATCGGCGTTCCGAGCATCTGGCGATCTACCTCCCTCGACCGCGACGCGGTCATCTGTTCGCACAAGGTGGCGCGTGCGCGGTTGAAGTGCCTGGCAACTGAGGCTGCTGGGCAGAGCCCAGCCTGAACCGCGAGGCCGGCCACCAGTGCCCTCGCCTGCGCGCCAACGGCACCTGGCAACGTTGACAGATCCTCACCACTCTCCAAGGCAAGGCGATGGGCGACCCATCGCTCCAACAGTGAGAGAGCGCCATCAATGTCCTGCGGCGACGCGGCTGCCACGAGCGCTGCAGCGGGCCCCTCGACTTCTCGCGCCATGCCAAAGGTCGGACCCGCCGAACCGACCGCCAACGCCAACCCGTGATTGAGCTCCCACTCTCGGAGTTCGGCATCGGACGGCCGCTGCCGGATCAGGCGACCCAGCTCGTTCCTTGCCTCAAATACCGTACCCCCGAACACGCCAAGCAACGGGCGCGACTCGAAGCCGTATGCACGACGCAGTCCCAGCGTCGTCCGCAGGGACGAGCTCACGTGGTTCCTTGGGGCGGTACACAAGCCCATGGCGACAGGCCGCCAGGCCAGCATGCGGACCTCGTACTTGAGCTCAGCATCAGTCCTGATTTCGTGCGTGCGATAGCGTTCTGCGAAGACCGGTCCCCGCTCTCGTTGAAATTCACGCACCCACCGCGCCACGATGGTGGCCACCTCACGGGCCACCGCGCGCGGAGCGTCGCCCGCAGGAATCCGCGCGAGCACGTGAATCTCCCTTGGCATGAGCAGGTAGTACAGCAGCGCACGACCGCGTTGCCGGTGCGCTTGCGTCAGGCGGTCAGTGATCTTCTCCAACAGCTTTGGGCTGGACACCAGATTGCGCCCCATCGCTGCCTGCCAGCAGAGGTGCCAGGTGGTCGCACCCTGGCGGTCCGAAACGGAGTTCTCCATATCTCAATGACGTTTCAGCCGCAAAAAAACTCAGTACGAGAACCAAGCACTGGAATAAATGTTCGGTCCAGCAGCCGAAGCGGCCCTTCCCAGCACGTCCTTCCCTCGGTCACCGAACCTGGCGCGCGCAACTGAGGAGCAGCAGCGGCGCTTCCACTAGTGGGCGCGTGCAGGTTGCGAGTCGACCAACCGGCCAGCCAAATCACCGAACGCATGCGTCGATGCGCATCGGTCGAAACGCGCATCCAGGACGCCTCTCTACGCCCGGCGACAGCGCGCCGCTACGGGGCCGAACGTCGCAACTCAGCGGCTTCCGCTGTTGCGAGCAGGAGCGGGCGGCCTCAATCTTTTCATCGCCGGATGGCTTTGTGCCGACGGCTTTCCTCAACGCAACTTCAAGGAGATCGTCATGAACGAAACACCGCAACTGGAACTGGTCGACCTGGGCGACGCCAAGGAACAGACCAAGGGCGAGCTGAACAAGCCCGTGCCTGAAGACAACCACGTCGGCCAATTCCGGGACATCTGATCCCTGAGCGACCAAGAGGGGTGCGAGCTCCGCTCGCACCCCTGGCAGGATCCCAATGACCACGACATCACCGATCCAACCTCGATATCGCCTTGCCGATCACGTTCGTGCGTGCCATGTCGACGGCCAGGTGATCCTGCTCGATCTCCAGCGCGGCAAGTACATCGGTATGGGAGGACCGCTGCTTGCGGAACTCTCGAGCCAAATCCTGGGCTGGCCAACAGCCTCAACCGCCAGCACTGGCCGAACGCCCGACGACGAAGTCCACCGCGGGATCAGCGAACTGCGCCGGCAGCATCTGCTGGTCGCCGGATCATCCGCGCCTCTCGCCGAGATCGACATTGCATCGCCGCTCGAGACGCTTGCCGAATCCGGGGAAGCACTCGCCAGCGAGAGGCGATGGCGCGGCCTCGCCAGCATCGCCTGCTCGTCGTTCGTCGCCGCACGCTGGCTCAAGCGCGACAGCCTGGCCACCATCGCAAGCAACGTCAGCCAACTGCGCCCCAGCCAGATCGGCACAGCCGCGAGCTGCCCTTCGGCTGACCTGCGCCGCGCCGTTTCCAGCTATCACAGGCTGCGACCGCTGATCATGACCTCGCAGGACAAGTGCCTGCATGACTCGCTGACCTTGGTGCGCTTCCTGGCTACCAGAAGCCTGTACCCGCGCTGGGTGATCGGCGTACGGACTCGACCTTTCGCTGCCCACTCGTGGGTGCAGGCAGGCAGCACCGTCCTCAATGACCTGCATGAGCGGGTACGTGGCTTCACACCCATCCTCGTCGTGTGAGCCGTGATGTTCCGCTACATCGGCTTTGCCTGGTCACCTTCGAGCGAGGAGCAGGCTGCACTGGCTGAGCGGCTCACGGCGGCGCTGAACGCTGGGCAATGGACCCGGGCGTTCTCATCTTCGGGACTACGCGTCTACGCCATGGGCTGCAAGCCGGGCGACCACGACATCTATTCCCTGCCGGCTGGTCGAGGTGTCGTGCTTGGCCGACTTTTCCGCCGGGGAAATGCCCATGGGCGCGGCTCGCGCCACATAGAGCTGACCGAACTGGAGGCTGAGCGCATCGTGCGGTCAGACGGTCAAGCGCTCATCGATCAGTTCTGGGGGCGATGGATTGCCTTCCTACCCTCATGGACAGGCGAGAGCCGCGTGCTTCGCGACCCCACCGGCACCCTACCTGGCTACACCCTGCAGATCGACGGCGTCTGCGTCGCGTTCTCGTGGCTGGAGGATGTGAGCCAGCTCCTGGACCTACCGGCCCCGGCAGTCAACTGGGATGCAGTCGCCGCGTCGCTTGTCATGGGCCGGCTTGGCGCCTACGAGACGGGCCTTCAGGGTGTCGCCCAGATCCTGCCGGGCGAGCTCACGCCCATGAGCGTGACGGATGCCGGCCCATTGCCGCTCTGGCGCGCGGTGGAGATCGCACGGCGCCCTGTCGACCTCGACCACGCGCGGGCCGCTCAGATGCTGCGCGACGCCACGACCGAGTGTGTACGGGGCTGGATGAGCTGCTACGACAACATCGTCCTCAGACTCTCCGGCGGTGTCGACTCCGCCATCCTGTTGGGCTGCCTCTACTCCGAAGCACCGACGGCGAACATCGTGTGCCTCAACCTGTACTCGCCGGGCTCGGACAGCGACGAACGCGGATACGCGCGGCTGGCCGCGGCAGGCGCGGGATGCCGGCTCATTGAACGCCACCGGGATGCCGACTTCAGGATGGATCTCGTGGCAAGCCCGGCGCTCACGCCGCTGCCCGGCAACCATATCGGCCGCCTGGGCTCAGACCGAATTGATGCCGAAGTCGTGAACGACCACGGAGCGTCCGTCATGTTCACCGGCGCTGGCGGCGATCAACTGTTCAGCGAGAGTCGCGGCACGTGGCCGGCAGCTGACTACCTGCAGTTGCGCGGGATTGATCGAGGGTTTGCAGCCGCAGTTGCCGATGCGGCTCGGCTGGGCCGGGTCTCCTACTGGCAGTCTCTGAAGCTTGCCTTCAGGGATCGCTTCGCGCGCCGGGATCCACTGTCGGGCGTCGGGCGGTATCTGACCCTGGTGCCCGAGGAGGTCGTCGACAACATCGTTCAGAAAGCGGCTCGCTTCATCCACCCCGGCCTGCTGGAAGCGACGGATCTGCCGATCGGCAAGCTGATGCAACTCCGATCACTGTCCTGCCCCTTCGAGTACTACAACCCGTATGCGCCGGCGACCTCGCCCGAGCTCGTGCATCCGCTGATGTCGCAGCCGCTGCTGGAGCTGAGCCTGCAGCTGCCCACCTACGTGCTGACCCGGGGAGGCTATGGGCGTGCACTGGCGCGAGCGGCATTTGCAGACCGTATCCCCGCCGAGATCGCCAGTCGTCGCTCCAAAGGGGGAACAGAACAACATGCAGCCTCGGTCCTGAATCAGAGCCTGCCGCTGGTCAGAAACCTGCTGCTCGACGGTGAACTCGTCAGGCGGGGGTTGCTGGACCGGCAACGGGTCGAATCCACGCTGGCGGGCCGCCCCTCGACGAATGGCGCATACGTGACCGAGGTCCACAGCTGCTTCGCGGTCGAAGCCTGGCTCACGCGCGTCATTCGTGGTGCCACAGTGGCCACTTCCTGAGCGCAGAGCGGTCATGCCGCGCTGCCCTGACCTAGTTTCAGTGCTGCGACTGCTGGTCGAAACGGCCGACCAAACGACGCGACGCTACATGCTCGGCGCGGCGCTGTTGGTGGTCATGGGCGGCGCTCTCGCCGCGCTCTCGCCGCTCGCGCTGAAGCACCTGGTCGACGCAGTCACGTCGTCCGCGGAAACGGGATCGGCAAGCCTGGCCAATGTCGTGGTGTGCGGCGCCCTGTACGTCGCTGCGCTCTGTGGCACGCGCCTCCTGAGCGATGTACGACCGATGCTGACTGGCGCGATTGACCAGCGGCTCGTCGCGGCGCTGCGCCGCCGCTACTTCCATCACGTGTTGCACATGCCACTTGGCAGCCTGCTTGAACGCCGCACCGGCGAACAGCTGCACACCGCTGACCTCGCCTGCGCGGGCGTTCAGCTCCTCGTCACCCACCTCATCCACAGTCTTGCCCCCGTGGTCGTGGAGCTTGCGGTCATGGCTGTCATCCTTGCCCAGCTGGGGCAGTCCTTGCTCCTGCTTTCGTTTGGCGTGACGGCAGTGCTGTACCTCGTGGTGTTCGCCATTGGCGCGCTGCGGCTGACCTTCCACGCCAAGGCCGTCACGGCCGCCAGTCTGGCGGTCCACGGGCACCTTGCCGGCGGGCTGGGAAGCGTAGAAACGCTGCGCTGCTTCGGCGCCCAAAGGCAGGCCGAAGATGAACTCGCGGCGGCGTCGCATGACCTCGCCGGTCGCTGGGGGGCCTACCACCGGACCAGCACGAGCACGGCTATCGCGGCGACCCTTGTGTTTGCGATATCGCTGAGCGCGTGCATCGCCGTGACAGCCGACAGCGTCGCGCGCGGCACGCTGACCGTTGGCGGCTTCGTGCTGACCAGTGTCTACCTGCTGCAGATGGTGCGGCCGCTGGAGGTCCTCGGATCGGCCGCCCGCGACCTCTCCCGCTCGATCGGTTTCGTGCGGCCCATGCTGGACTTCCTGCGGGAGGAACCGGAGGCGGTCGTGGCAGTTTCAGCGGCAGGGCCGCAAGCAGCAAGGGTCGGCCGCGCTGCTGGAGGGGCGCCAGCCATCCGGTTCGAAGGACTGAACTTCGGCTACACGCCCGACAAGCGCGTGCTCGACGGGCTGGATCTGGACGTCGCGCCGGGGCTGACTGTGGCCATCGTGGGGCCGAGCGGATCGGGCAAGTCCTCGCTGCTGCGCCTCTTGCTGCGGTTGTACTCACCGCAGTCAGGTCGCATCCTGCTGGATGGCCAGGCAATCGACACGCTGCGGCTCGACCAACTGCGTGGTCAGATCGCGCTCGTGCCGCAGGACGCGGCCCTGCTGCACGCGTCGATTGCCAGCAACATTGCGCTCGGCGCGCCCGCAGCGGACCGCGAGAGCATCGTTCGCGCTGCGCGTGCCGCGCAGCTTCACCAGCTCATCGTGTCGCTGCCAGACGGCTACGACACGCTCATCGGCGAGCGGGGGCTGAAGCTGTCCGGTGGTGAACGTCAACGCCTGGCCATCGCCCGCGCGCTGCTGCGAAGTCCAAGAATCTTCCTGTTGGACGAGCCCACATCGATGCTGGACAGCAGGACGGAAGCCGAAGTGATGCTCGCCATTCGAGAGGCTACGGTGGGCTGCACGACGCTCATCGTTGCCCACCGCCTATCGACCGTCATGCACGCCGACGAGATCATTTTCCTGAGCGAGGGGCGCATCCTCGAGCGCGGCTCGCACACCGACCTCATCGCACGGGTCGGACCGTATGCTCAGCTGTGGCGACACCAAGTGAAAGGTGCCACCGCCCCGCCCTCACCCCACGCTGGGTAGCGGGCATCGCGGACGCCTGTCATCCGCCTTCTTCAGCACCGCCATCACATCCCAGGCCTCGTACTGCACTCGCAGCGATGCGTCAGTCTCGTTGGCGAGCAGCGGCGCGCTGCGCTTTTCACCCTTGAGCCAGAACTTGAACCAGTCGATGTTCCCCTGGAGGGAGACCATCCTCTCGCTCGGCGTCGACAGCCCATGGGAGCCGCCTGGAACGAGGATCATTTCCGCCGGCTTGTACTGGCGGCGCATCAACGCATAGATGTCCCAGAAGTTGCGGACCGGCACGCCGTAGCTCTCGATGCGCAGCGCCGCCCGGACGCAATCGGTGTTCAGCGAGGGGTCGGTCTCGACCCACTTCGCCAGGCTCGGGCGCGCCGGGATGCCGCGATTCACCGTTTCCTTGTGCCCCCAGGTGTAGTCCGAGAAACCATAGGTCAGGGCGTAAGAGAACAGCGTGTTGGCGTCGCCGTCGGCGATGGTCGCGGCGCGGATGGGCAGGTCCGAGAACGTGATCAGGTTCAGCACCTTCTCGCCTGTCGCACTCCATCCGATGACGCCCACGCGGGCCGGGTCGACGCGCCCTTCTCTTACCAGCGCGTTGACCGCACCTCGAACGCCTTCGTTGAACACGAGATTCTGGTGAACGTCATCCTTGAAGGCCGCCCTTCCCGGCTGACCACGCATCGCCAGCACCATGACGCCCTCGCGGAAGAACGCACGCCCAGGGAATGCGCTCGTGCTCGCGCGGCCGCCCAGATTGGGGCCATCCAGGTAGAAGACGTCTGGCTTGAAGTTGTAGCTCTGAATGACCAGCGGCAAACGCTTGCCCGGCACGGCATCGCTCGGTATCAGCAGTCCCCCGTTCCAGCTTCGTCCTTTGGCGTCCCGCCAGCCATACGTCGACATCGACCCCCACGTCTTTACGTCGAACTGGGGATTCAGCGTCGTGAGGCGAACCGTCTGACCTGCCGGTCCGATGGCTATGGCGTCCGGCGGTTCGTTGACGCCCTCCTGCACACGCAGGGTCCAGCCCGACGCCAGGGTGAGCGCTGCCGGCGGCACCTCCTGCCAGCTCCCACCTTCCACCCGTTGGAACTGCCGCTGCTTGCCAGCATCGATGACTTCCAATCTCTCCCCGATCGGGGCCGCACTTGCCAAACGACCATTCAGCTTGGCGACGACAGTCCAACGGTTGCTGTCCGGCCAGTACTCGATGACGTGGGATGAGGTCGACACCGGCGTCCCGTCCGTCATCGGCAGATGTGCGCCGGCGAGCACCACGGAGTTTCCAGACGGATGCCAAACCTTGTCGCGGCGGGACTGACCGCCGCCGATGAGGGAGTCATCCGGCGCATCAAGGATCGTCTGCTCCCGCGCATCGTCGAGCCGCCAGGCCACCATGCGCCTGGCCGAAAAGGACATGGCACCACTGAAGTACCCCAGGGGGTCGCGATTGACCGCTGGCCCATAGACCTTGGCCGCTTCCTCCAGGAGCGGGTACTGCCGGCTCCAGGCCTTGGTTCGATCTCGCTCGAACTTCGGCAGCACCGCCCAACGGCCATCAGGCGAGATGTTGGCCACGGGCCACCCGAGGTTGGCTTGAATGAAGGGGTCGCCGAGCGGTCGCGCCGGACTGCCCGTCCCGACATCGGCGACATAGAAGCGGAACGCCCGCACTTGCTCCTTCAGCTCCTGCTGGCCGTACATCACGCCCCGGAACCACTGGTTGCCGACAACGATGCTGTTCGCACCGTCCTTCAGGGGGGGATTGGGCACCTGCACGACGTACACCACTCGCTTCAGATCACGCGACGCCGCGAACGACTCGATCGACGTGGAAGCGCTGGTGAGCTGGGTCAGCTTGCGGGTGGGCAAGTCAAGGCTGTAGACCTGATAGACCGCCTCCTTGATCTTCGCGCGGAAGATCAGCGTCCGCTCATCGAGCCACTGCACCTGCGTCAACGCCGGGTAGCCGGCTTCATTGTCGAACTTGGCGTCGAACACAAAGGCCGGCTCCGGCGGTGCCGGACGCCGCTCGGCCAGGCGTTCAGGGGCCAAGTTCAACAGGAGGATCTCGTAGCGGTTGGCATCGGCCGCAACGTCACCCTTGCGGGTGACGATGAAGGCCCGCGTGCCTGAGGGCGAGATCTGCTGCCGCAGGCCCGCAGCGTCATTCGCGTGCGGCTGGATGATCATCTTGAACTCGACAACGTCGCGCACGGTCGGTCCAACGGCGGACTGCGCGGCGGCCGGTCCAACCGCTGCGGCGAGCAGCGCCGACAGGACGGAGAGGATGTAGAAACGCATCTGGATTGACTTCTCGAGAATGGCGCGGCCCAGCCTCCCTGCGTTTGGGGCAGGAGGGCCGCGGTGGGGTGGGTAGCGGATCTGGGAGAACTTCCGAGGCGACCCTCGGGACTACCAGTCCAGCGACAGTCGCACGCTCAGGTAGCGGCCGCGCCAGTCGGCCTGCGTGATGTCGTAGTAGGGCGCGCCCTGCGCGAACTGAGGCTCGCGATTCGACAGGTTGGCAATGCTGGCGCCGAGCGTCGCGGTCTTGAAGCCAGGCAGCAGGTCTGGCCACAACTTCTTGATGTCGACGTTGCCGGCCAGGTCATGCATCCAGAAGTCACCGAGTCGGCGCTCGCTCGTGCCGGTGTCCTTGTAGCCGCCCACGTAGCGACTCGTCACGCCGACGCTCCAGCGTCCCTGCTCTAGACCCAGCGACAGACGGCCCTTCCACTGCGGCGCCCAATAGTCGATGAACCGCCGACCGAGCCTGTCTACCGCAGCGGCGCCGGGCGCCAGGACCACGCGGTACTCGCCAGTCCGAGTCGCCCCGGCGGAGACGGTCAGCCTGCCCACCGAGTTTTTCCACGCGTAGGCTGCCTCGACATCCGTGCCCGCGACGTCAACGCGACCAAAGTTGACCTCGGTCGACTTCACGCTGGTCACGACGCCCGGCTGACCATTGGATGCCGGCGCTCGCGTCACCAGCCCAGGAAACAGGCCTTCGTAGTCCAGCGCGGATTGCGTCGCCAGCAGCGCGATCATGTCGCGGATACGCATGTCCCAATGCGTGACGCTGAAGCGCGTGCCACGCCACCCTTCAGGCTCCCAGACAGCGCCAATGCCGCGCGCCCGCCCGTGCTCGGGCGCAAGGTCATGGTTGGTCGTCCGCAGCACCGTGCCACTGGTGATCAACTCGCCGCCACGGGCGGGGTCGGTCATCCGGTAGGTGGCCGCCTGATAGGTGACATCCGGAACGTGCGTCTGAAGAATCGTCGGCGGCTTGAATGAGCTCGCCGCAGAGGCGCGGATCAGCAGGCTTCGAAACGGCCGGACCTCCAGCCCGCCCTGGTAGGTGTTCGCAGAGCCGAAGTCGCTGTAATGGTCGCGGCGCGCAGCGACCGTGAGCGCTGCCAGGCTCCATCCCGCCACGCCGTCGCCCCCGCCCTTCAGCAGCGGCGCACGGGCTTCGGCGTACACCGACGAGCTCTCGCGAGTACCCCGCGTTGCGACCGTCGTCGTGACGTCGTAGACGTCATGTGCCGCCTCGGCGCCCAGCACCGTATCCACCGAGCCGGCCGGCAGCTTGAACAACGTGCCCCGGACCTGCGCGGCGAGCTGATCCTTGCGTCCGACGCTGCGTCGAAGGTTGTCGGACCAGATCCCCCGAAGCACCGTATCCGTGGCCATCCGCCCAGAGGAAAAGGGGTTGAGCGCCGTCGCCGGGTCGGTCGATGCAAGCGCCGCCGTCCGCGCCGACGCGTTGACGGCCTCGTTCCAGCTTTGCGAACCACCGCGGTCGCTGGCAGTCGATGCCGACACCTCCGCATCCCATCCGGCGCCCAGGTCGCCCCTGACGCCAACCAGCGCGCGGGTGAAGTTCGTCTGTCGGGACAGCCCCTCCGTGCCGTTCTCCGGATCCAGCGAAGTCGTGACATTGACGGCGACGCCGAACGGATTGAAGGGATTCGTCGCCGGCACAGTGACATTGTTCAGTCGCAGCCCGATGCCGGACGCCTGCATGCGATCCCTCGCATGGGTGACCTCGCCAAATGCCCACCAGTTGCCAAAGAGCCTGTGCTCCCCAAGGGCATGAACCGCCAGCGTTTCATAGCCATGCACGAGCGCCATGCCGCCACCCGATGCCCAGACGTTGCATAGGTTCTGCGTGCCCGCAGTTGCCTGGAAGTCGGTGAGCTGGAGTGGCTGGCCCGAAGCGCGCTGCGGAATGGCGGCAACAGCGGCGCCAAGCCCGGGCAGGTTGCCCGACACGCTGCGCACCGTCCCGGGCACGCAGTAGTTCAAACGCGCATCGGTGCCACCGAACCGCCGGTAGTCGCCGTCGGTGAAGAAGTCCCGCTCCTTCATGTTCAGCGGCGTGGAGCGGCTGTAGGAAGCCATGAGCAGGAACTCCCCGTCCGCAGTCTGCCCGCCCGTCGCCAGCGACAGGCTGCCATCGCTGAAGCCGCGGCCAGACCCCAACCGGGCCGTGAGCGACTGCCCATTGATGGCCTTCTTCAGGATCACGTTGACGACACCCGCCAGGGCGTCGCCGCCGTAGACCGCTGACGAGCCCAAAGGGACCACCTCCACCCGCTCGACTGCAGCCATCGGGATGAGGTTCAGGTTGAACACGTTGCCGGTGAACGAGCCGACGCCCTGCACCTTGCGACCGTTGATGAGCACCAGTGTCGAACCCAACGGCAGCCCGCGAAGCTGGACGGTTCCCTGCCCCAACGTCGTGGCAAAGCCGCCCTCCCCGGCCGACGCCGACACCTCGGTCAACGAGGCCAGGAAACGCTGAAGGTTGGGCTGACCGCTCTTGTCGATGTCCTCACGGGTGTAGACATTCACCGGCGCGGGGCCTTCCGCATCGAGCCGCTTCAAGCGGGAGCCGGTGACCTCCACGCGCGTCAGCTCCTGCGTGGGTCCTGCGTCACGCGCTGGCCCACGCTCGCCCTCATCCGCAGTCGGCCCAGCAGCCGGCTGGTCGCCACCCCCGGCCCGAGGGCTTCGTCCGGTGGGTGTCGTCGGGCCCGCAGGTGCCGGCGCGGGCTTCACGACCACCGCGCCGTTGGGCATCTGTTCCACGGTCATGCCACTTCCCTGCAGAGCGGCCTTGATGGCGTCGATGGGAGACAGTCTCCCGGACACCGGGCGCGCAATCCGACCCTGGACGGTCTCGGGCTCGAACAAGATCGAGGTGCTGGTCTGCCGACCGATGGCTTGCAGGGCCTGGGCCATCCCTTGGGAAGGCTGCTCGATGTGGTAACGGGCCGGCTGCGCGGGCTCTGCCGCAAACGAGTGGCCCGTACCCAGGAGGATGGAGATGAAGGTGCCGATCGGCAGCGCGCTGAGCACTCTGCGGAGGGCAATGCATCGGGGGAAGTCGCGTCTCATCTGATGTCCTTGTTGTGTTTGAGTAGCCACAACAAGATGACGTTTCAGTCGAGTGCCCAGCGGCCGGGACATGTCCCTACTGAGGTTTTTCGAGCTCCAACCGTCCACCGTCGGCGCGCACCTTCAGACCATGCAAGTGCGCGACAGCCTGAGCAAATCCAGCGTTGTCTCCCGTGCGATAGAGGCCGCTAACCCGCAGACCAGACTCGTTCAGCCCATCGAGCAAAACAATCTTTGTTCGGCTGTAGCGGTTCATCTCGGCCACGGCGTCCCGCAGTGTGGTCGCATCGAAAACGGCCTCATTGCGCTTCCAGGCGGTCACCTGGTCAACGTTCGGGCGATCAACCCTAGCCGGCACGGCCCCTGCGGAGCCTTCGCCTTGACCCAGGCGCAGCCGCTCGCCCGCCCGCATGGAAACCGCCTTGCCAGGAGCCACGGCATCAGCGCTGACCTCTGCGGCACGGCGAACGTTCACCTGGCCCTCGATCAAGGTCACGGTCAACTCACGGGAGGCACTCGCGGCCGGTGACGCATATCGCACCGAGAACGCGGTGCCAACGGCAACCACCTCGCTCCCGGAGACGCGCACGACAAACGGCCGCTTCAGTTCCCTCGCGACTTCGAAGAGAGCCTCTCCGCCATGAACGTTGACGGTCCGCTGCCGGTCATCAAAGCTCACCCGCACCTCGGTCTCGGTATTGAGCAGCATCCGCGAGCCATCGTCGAGGATGACCGCGCGCTGTTCGCCAATCTCGGTCCTGAAGGCGCCCTGCGCCCACCAGTTCTGGCCGACGAACAGCGCCACCCCCAACAAGCCGGCGGAGACGGCTCCGGCCGCCCACCAGCGCGCTCCCTGACGCCCCCCCCCGGACCGAGCGGCGTTCTTCGCCGCTACGGTGTCATACGCGGTCGCAACCTTGATCTTTCCCACGTTGATCCACGCATCCGTGCAACGCTCAAAAGCCAGGCGGTGAACGGGCGAGCGCGCCTGCCACGCACGAAAGTCGCGCTCCATCTCGGCGGACCGATCAGGACCATGGAGTCGACTGACCCACACCGACGCCTCAGCGAGGATCTCTCGCGGCACCTTCTGCTTGACCGCTGGCTCCCGTGGGGTGCCGGCTGCCGGCCCCGCCATGGCTACACGTCCTCCATCCAAAGGGCCGTCAGCATCACGCCCTTGGAGATGTGCTTCTCAACCGCGCTTCTGCTGATGCCGTACTTCAGCGCAATCTCGTTGTAGCTCATCCCTTCGACCCGGCTGTCGAGGAAGATCGACCGGGTTCGTTCATTCATCTGCGCAAGGCATTCGCCAACCTGGGCCAGTTCCTCACGCGACTGGACCACGTCCTCGGCGCTGGGCCGGCCATCCACGATGACGACGTCTTCCGGCGAGACCTCTTCACCGCGGACCAGCAACGCGCGGTGCGCGTCAATCGACAGATTCAGAGCAATCTTCATCAGCAATGCTTCTGGATGATCAACGGTCTTCTCTTTCGAGAACTGGGCGAGCCGGACGTACGCGTCTTGCACCAGGTCCTCGGCATCCTGCTCTGATCGGCAGCCACGCCGCATGAGCGCGGACACGGCCCTTGAGAATACGCTGAGCCAGTCGGTCTTCATCGCAATACCCGCTACGCCAGAGTCGGTACGCCTACGGCATCGGACATTGACAGGCCTGCACCAGAGGCTCGCCTTCCGACACCGCGCGCGGCCTCCGCATTCCCGCGTTCGCGATCCAGCCGTTGCTCCGCGCGGGCGAGAGACAAGGCAACGAAATCAAGAGCGGCGCCGGAATCACTGAAGGGGCCATGCTGAAGGATCGCTCGATTCAACCGGCCGCGCACATCTGCAGCAGTCCGGTCTGCCAAACGAACCAGTCCACGCAGTTGTTCGTTTAGGGAGAAGATCGGCTCGAATCGTGCCAGGGCGTCGCCCCAGAGCTGCACGACGTCTGGGTATTTTTCACCGAGGCCGGACCCTTGAAATCTGGCCAGTTCCGAGCGTCCCAACTCGAGAGTTTCGGCTTCTGCCGCCGCTCGGAAACAGCGCAACATTTCTTGTCTATGGCGCGGGGGCACCCGAGCAGCGACCGCTTCGAGCGCTTGTTCGACAGAGTCCACGATCTCGCCGTGGCAGTAGGCCAGCTTGAACGAGGCGTCCTCTCCCGCGAGATTGCCGACGCCAAGTCTGATGAACTCCGCGCCTCGCGCCTTCAGCTCACCGAACACCGAAGACCGTGGTGAGAACGTGCCGTCCTTACTCAGCCAAGCGCCAAGCACTTCACTCTCACCATTGATCAAGCTCCCGAGCGCCCAGCAGATCACCTGCGGTCCGTCGGCGTTCGCGATGAGGCGCAACTGATCGGTGGAGCTGAAGACTGCCGCGATATAGCGGCGACAGAGTGGCCGCGATAGCCAACTGTTGGCTGAGTAGGTGTTGCCCATGTCACGATTAGTAGGTTCGCGATTAGTGGACACTACCACACGATGTTGGGGCCATGGAACCCCTGCGCCTGCTGTTTGGACAACGTGTCGCCGCTTTGCGGCGCGCGGCTGGCTACAAGCAGGATGAGTTCGCCGAACGCTGCGGTTTTGCTCGCTCGTACATGTCGCGAATTGAGACGGGCGGCGCGAACCCATCGCTGGATGCGATTGAGGTCCTTGCACTTGCGCTCAAGGTACCTGTGAAAGAGCTGTTCCCATAGGCTAGGTACGGGGCGTGCGATGACAGCAGCGCCTCTGCCGATTGCAAACGCTAGATTGACGACGGTCTCCGCGCCGATCCGCTATGCAGCAGCGGAGGCGTTCGTCTGCAGTGCGTGGTCATCCATGCGTTGAAAGCACTGCTCGAAAGCGCAGACAGGCATCGGGCTGGCGCCATGTTTATGCTTGCCAGCGGCCTGATCATGATCTCCGCTGGCATCCTGGTGCTCGTCGTCAGCTGGCTGATCCGCCACAGAGCCAGGCGATCCCCGCCTACATCCAAATGAGCCTGAGCGGGATGCGATGCCGCCGCCGCGGCCGCTACCTTGACCATCTACACGCCCGATGGAAACAGCCATGAACAACCTCGTTCCCGGTCCCGCACCTGGTGATCACCAGAAATCTCCTGTCGAGTTGCCGACCGAGCCGGACAAACCTGCGGACGCACCCAGTACGCCGCAGCCTGAGGACAGCCCCGGACACGCCAACGCAAAGGCCATGCCCGACAGGCGCGCGCAAAGCGTCGAGGACCCAGAAGCCGACGGCAGCGATCGGGCTGACCGAGACCGAATCGCCGCGAGGCTCCGGATCCTGACTGGTTCAGCGCCGTGCCTTCATCCGGCGACGCGGTTGAACACCAGATAACCCGTGGTGCCGCTGATCGCCGCGCCGACCGGCGCGCCGAAGCCGCCACTGATCAGCATCGGTATCCGGACTTTTCGCGGGCTGTGAGCCTGCTGCCCTGCTGGCTTTCGCCAACGAGCTCTCAGTCGACGAATCGAGCTTGGGTACTCGCTGCGCGCGCCGGATCGCAACGCCGAATCCAGCGCACGCCGCCATCCGATGCCGGCCTAGATTCTTCACATCAATACATCGGAGCAGCGTCGTGCAGTTGAACTCGACCGTCCCCAGCGCGCCTCAGAATGAAGCCGATCCGGCCGACACCTTGCGACTGCCAAAAGTTCGGGAACGCACCGGCCTCGGCCGCTCCACCATCTATCGACTGATGGGCCAAGGGCTCTTCCCCTGCGCGGTCCAGCTCGCCCCAAGAGCGATCGGCTGGCACAAGGCAGACATCGATGCCTGGCTTGCCTCGCGGCCGAAGACGCCCCACTGACTAGCAGCTCGCAGCCAGGTCGACTATGTCGGCAGCGCCAGCTTCATCACAGCCCACACGACCAGCAGGAGGGCAACCAGCCGCGCCCATCGCCAAGTGGTGAAGCGGTAGCGGTGATTGACGAGTACCGCGCTGCACAGTCGAAACGCCGCGCACAGCGTGGCAACGGCTACGGCAGGTCGAACCAGGCCGTCAGCAGCGGGCACGTGCAAAACGAGCAACAGCAAGGCAAAAGGCCACGCGACGGCGTCAATAGCCGCCAGCAGCCGCCTGCAAGGCCAGTAAGCAGCATCGGGCCTGAGCTCTCTCGCGATGACGACAAACATGGTGGCTCCGTAGGATGCGGGCACCCTGCCCGGCCGCTCTATGGAACCACAGCCGCGGGCGGTGTAGGTACTGCACGGAAACCAATCGTAAGAGTGCTTTCGTTCGGCCGAATTGGGACAGCTTTGGACGATTCAGGCGGCGGAAACCTCCGTGACCGAACAAGCTGCGACGGCAGCTTCTCTCGTGCAACACGAAGTAGCAACCATGCACTTGTTCGGTCCACTGCGAGGCATGGGACGTGACTGCCCCTCGGGAGAGCGACGACGCGCCGCAGCTATCTTCGGATCAGGCCATGAAGCCAAGAAGTACGGCGTCAAGATCTGACTTGCTCACCGGAACTTTCACCGCTCATGTTTTCTCGGTTTGACGGCTGGGGAATACCGATTGGGCCCGGTGCTAAAGTGCCCAGCCCGTTTTACCCTTGCCACCGGTCAGTGACCGCCTCGACACCCAAGCCTTCCAAAGCGACCAAAAGCAGTCGTCACAAATTGCCGACGCTCGCTGATGTCGCGCGAGAAGCTGGCGTGTCTGATGTGGCGGCATCCTGCGCGATCAACGCCGGGAGAGGTTCAACTCGCGTTTCAGCGGAAACCCGCGAACGGGTGCTGGCGGCAGCGAAGCGCCTGCGCTACCTGCCAAACGCGACGGCGCGTGCACTTAGCCGTCAACGGACCAACGCCATCGGCTTCGTTGCGAACATTGCCTATGAGGAGCCAAACCTTTACTTCCAGGAGCTTTTCAACGGCGTCGTGCGGGGCGCGACTGAGGCCGAGCAGACCACATGCATCTTCCCACTCAGCGGTTGGGATGAAGCGCCGAAGCGCATCCCCGCGCTGTGTGACGGCCGGGTCGACGGACTGATCGTTCTAGCGCCGCATCTCGAAGATGACAGCACGACCTGGCTGCCACCCCATACGCCCTTGGTCACGATCCATGCAGGAGCGCACCTGCAGGCCCAGGTGAACGTCGAGGCGGACGACGAGGCGGGCGGTTTTGCCATCGTGGACCATATGTTCAACCTTGGCTATCGCCATATCCTCTGCGTGGGCGGACCGCCGCCCAACAAGAGCGCCGACCGCCGTGTCGATGGCTTTTTGCGTGCGCATGCCAAGAACGGAGTGGAAGTTGCTTTCGACCACGTGATCCGCACATGGTTCACTGTGGCGGACGGTCGACAGGCGATGGAGAAGTGGCTGCAGGCCCACCACGGTGAGCAACTGCCCGAGGCCATCTTCTGTGGCAACGACGACATCGCCTTCGGATGCATGGAAGCACTCGAGGCCCGAGGGTTGAACGTACCTCGGGACGTCTCGATCGCTGGCTTCGACCATACCTTGCTGGCCCGCACATTGCACATGGCAACCGTGCGTCAGCCCCTGCTCGAGATGGGTCGCCAGGCGGTCACCGTGCTCATACAACTGATCGAGGCGCAGAGAGGTGGAGGGCCCTACGAGGGCCCGCGCAACATCGTCCTGCCCGTCGAGATTGTTGCGGGTCGGACATTGGCCGCAGCCCCCCGCAATGCGCCGCTGACGATCCTCTGAACTTACGCGGGCACGCGGGTCGCGGCGCCGATGGGTTTTCCCTGATTAGTTCGACGTTCGATCGAAATATGATGGCCATCCGGTATGACCAAATCTGGTTTTTCTGGCGACCATTGCTTCGTGGTATGACCGAATATATTTTTGTCCGATTGATTCGACGCCGAATCACTTCGGACCGAATTTGTTGGAGCGGACCTGACCGCATCAGCCGAGGGCCTTTCACCGCCAGCCACGTCCAACGCCCTCCTCATCAGCCCATGTCTGACCTCTCTCTCAGCCCCCGGCAAGCCAAGCCGCATGCGCTCGTTGGCGACTTGCGCGACCCGGCCGGTCGTTCCAGGGCCAAGACTGGCCACGCGGAGGTCTGCCCCGAGTTCACAGCCGCGCCACCAATGCGCCTGACTGGATGGATCGACATTGGCGAGACCGCAGCCGCCGAGGATGCGCACGACTCCGTCCAACAGTCGCAAGCCGTCGTGCCTGCGCCTTATTGGCGAAGCCCGGACCGCAGGGTCTGGTGCTGGAGCCGCCACCGAAATTCATCGTCATTGTCGGGATGTAGGCCCACGCACTGAGCCACGTCCTTCCATAAAGCTCGTGTCCGGAGGAGACAACCGGCGGAGCACTTTCAAACTTGAAAGGTAGAACATGAGAACCTTGATACCAGCCCTGCTGCTCGCCTTCGGGGCGAGCGCAGGTAGCCTCGCGCAGGCGCAAAGCTGCGGCAGCGGCGGCGGCGCCACCGTCTGCCTCACGGCCACCGGCACGGCCAGCAACGTCCAGCTTGGCTGGACCGTCAGCGGCAGCGTCACGGCGCTGGAGGTCTACCGCGACACCGATGCCAACCCCGCCGGCCGCACCCGCATTGCCGTTCCAGGTAGCAGCGCCAGGAGTTACACCGACGCCTCGGGCAGCACCGGCACGCGCTACTGGTACTGGGTGAAGTTCACGACCAACGCCGGCAGCTACAACTCCGGCTCGGCCAACGCCACGCTCGGCACCGCCTGCACGCCGACGGCCATCACGCCCCACATCAACGCCAACGGCGCGTGGGCGCAGACGTCATCGGCCACCATCAAGACCGGCGCCTCGGCCACCCTCGGCCCGCAGCCGTCGTCCGGCGGCACTTGGAGCTGGAGCGGCTGCGGCACCGCCGGTGCATCGCGCGAGCAGACCGTCCAGCCGCCTGCAGCCTGCATGGCCACCGCCACCTTCACCAACAGCTGCGGCGCCAAGACCCAGCAGGCGTTCTCCATCAAGGTGGGCACCTGGACGAGCACGAAGTTCGGCGGCGGCGGCTATGTCACCGGCCTGGTCTTCCACCCGACCACGCCCAACCTGCTTTACGCACGCACCGACATCGGTGGCGCCTACCGCTGGAACCAGCCCACATCGACCTGGCTGCCCATCACCGACGGCGTGGGCTTCGGTGGCGGAGAGGCCCGTTTCCACGGCATCGAGAGCATCGCCGTCGATCCGACCGACGACCAGCGCGTCTACATGGGCGCCGGCATGTACACGCCCGAAGGCAACGGCCGCCTGTACATCTCCGGCAACCGCGGTGACCAGTGGACCCACGTCGCCCTGCCCTTCCCGCTGGGCGGCAACAACCCCGGCCGGGCCATCGGTGAACGCCTGATGGTAGACCCCAACAAGCCGTCGACGCTGTTCTACGGCTCGCGCACGGCCGGCCTGTGGAAGAGCACCGACTCGGGCCTCACCTGGGCGCAGGTGACGTCACTGTCCAGCGCCAAGCTGACCCAGGACCAGGTCAACGCCTTGGGCGGCACCAGCGCGATGGGCGTCGAGACGGTCGTCTTCGACACCGGCACCAAGGGCAGCGGCACGGCCACGCAGACGATCTACGTCCCGATCGCGCCGGACTATGTGCAGACAGCGGGCCTGGGTTCGAATCTGTACAAGTCGACCAATGGCGGTACGTCGTGGACCGCGATCTCCACCCCCATCTCCGGCTACCACATCCCGCACATGGTGCGCGCCGCCGATGGCATGTTCTATGTCGTGTTCACCAAGGGGACCGGCCCGGGCGCAGAAGGTCCCGCGCGGCTGTACAAGTTCGACGGCACCAACTGGACCTTGCTCCACAGCAACGACTCAGCCGGCTACGGCGGTGTGTCGGTCTCCGGCACCGGCGCGACCACGCGCATTGCGCTGGGTGTCACCAACACCTGGGGCAACTACAGCGGCCAGCAGATCATCCAGCTGTCCGACAACGGCGGCCAAACCTGGCGCGAGATCGCGGCCACCATGCCGCATACGCCGGCCGACGCGCCCTTCTGGGGCTGGCCCGACGACATCGAGATCAATCCTGCCAACCGGGATCACATGCTGTACGGCCATGGCGGCGGGGTCTGGGAAACCCGCAACGCGTCCTCGGCCACGCCGAGCTGGATCGAGTTGAATGACGGCATCGAGGAGACGGCCGTGCTGGGCCTGGCCACGCCGCCGGCCGGTGCCACGTATACCGTGATCAACAGTTCGGGCGACGTCGGCGCCTGGGTGCACACCAACCTCTCGACCAAGCCGACGCTGACGCCGGCCACCGAATGGAGCAACAGCTTTGCCGCCGACATGGCGTGGTCGGACCCGCAGTACATGGCCACCATCGGCGTGCACCTGGGCAACAACTCCGGCTTCGGCATGTGGTCCGGCGACGGCGGCAAGACCTGGGCGAAGTTCGCCAGCTACCCGACGGGCGTCGCCGCCAACACGGGTGGTGAAGCGAGCATCGCCATCACCGGGCGCAACAGGGCGATCTGGGCGCCTGGCAACTCGGTGCCGTCCTACACCCTGGACAACGGCGCCACCTGGGTGCCGACCAACCTGCCGGCAATCAACAGCGTCTTCCCCCGCGCTTACCACCTGGTCGCGGATCGCAAGAACCCGAACAAGGTCTATGCCTACGATTCCGGTGGCCACTGGTGGGGCACGCCGGGCAAGGTCTATGTGTCGACGGACGGTGGCCGCACGTTCACGCTGAGCCAGGGATCGGTGAACGCAGGGCTGGCGCCGAACTACTTCGGCAACACCTCGCTGGCGGTCAACCCCAACGTCGAGGGCGAGCTGTGGCTGGCCGACGGCCATGCGGTGTATCGCTCGACCGATTCGGGTGCGACCTGGACCAAGCTCAGCCACTTCGCGTCGATCTTCACCGGCAACCCCTGGGCCCACGTGAACGGCGCCTCGGCTGTGGCGCTGGGCAAGGCCAAGGCCGGCAGCGGCTACTCGGCGGCGGTCTATGTCGTGGGCGTGATCAACGGCGTGTGGGGCGTGCATCGCTCCGACGATGCCGGCGCCACCTGGACGCGCTTCAACGACGACGCCAACCAGTTCGGCGGCATCGGCGTGATGGCGGCCGACCAAGCCATCTACGGTCGGATCTACATCAGCGGTACCGGCCGAGGAATGCTCTACAGCAACTGAAGCAAAGGTCGGCAGGCTGGCGTCCAGATCATGGCGCCAGGCCTGCCGACACATAACGCTCGTGACCGGAGGAGACAACCGGCCGAGCACCTTCACTGAAAGGTAAACCATGAAAACCTTGATACCCGCCCTGCTGCTTGCCTTCGGCGCGAGCGCAGCCCCATTGGCACAGGCGCAGAACTGCGGCAGCGGCGGCGGCACCACCGTCTGCCTGACCGCCAACGGCACGACCAACAACGTCCAGCTCAACTGGACCGTCAGCGGCAACGTCTCGCGCCTGGAGGTCTACCGCGATACGGACAGCAACCCCGCCGGCCGCAGCCGCATCGCGGTGCCGGCCAGCAGCGCCAGGAGCTTCGCCGACGCCACGGCCGCCGACGGCACGCCCTACTGGTACTGGGTCAAGTTCACGACCAGCGCCGGCAGCTACAACTCCGGTGCGGCCACCGCCAAGCGCAGCAGCAGTTGCCCCGCCACGGCGGTGACGCCCTACATCAGCGCCAACGGCTCCTGGACCCAGACTTCATCGGCCACGATCAGCGCCGGCAACTCGGCCATCCTCGGCCCGCAGCCCATCACCGGTGGCTCGTGGAGTTGGAGCGGCTGCGGCACCTCGGGCTCGGCACGCGAGCAGATGATCACGCCCGTCGCCAGCTGCTCGGCCACCGCCACCTACACCAACAGCTGCGGCGCCAAGACCTTGCAGCCGTTCGCGATCACCGTGGCAGGCTCCATGCGTGACCTGACGAGCGTCCAGCTGTCGCAGCAGATGTCGCCGGCCTGGAACGTGGGCAACTCGCTGGACGCCTCGCCCAACGAGACCAACTGGGGCAACCCGCGGATCAACCAGCAACTGATCAACGCGGTGAAGGCGGCCGGCTTCAAGACCATCCGCCTGCCCGTCAGCTGGAACCAGTACGCCGACGCCGACGGCAACATCAGCCCGACCTTCATGGCGCGTGTCACCGAGGTCGTCGGCTATGCCCGCAACGCCGGTCTCTACGTCGTGCTGAACACGCACCACGAAGGCAGCTGGCTGATCCCGACCTACGCCTACCAGGCGAGTGCCAACGCACGCCTGGCCAAGCTGTGGACGCAGATCGCCAACAACTTCAGGAACCACGACGACTACCTGCTGTTCGCCGGTACCAACGAGGTGATGGTAGCGGGCGACTACGGCCCGCCGACGGCCGAGTACCAGGCCGTCCAGAACGGCTTCAACCAGGTCTTCGTCGACACGGTGCGGGCCACGGGCGGCAACAACGCCAAGCGCCACCTCGTCGTGCAGGGCTTCAACACCAACATCGACTCGACCTTGAACGGCTTCATCAAGCCTGCCGACTCCGCGACGAACCGGATGTTCCTGGAAGTGCACTTCTACGACCCGTTCAACTTCGCGCTCAATGACAAGAGCACGATCTGGCAATGGGGTGCCATCGCGACCAACCCGGCCGTGACGGAGACCTGGGCCAACGAGGCCTACGTCGACGCGCAGTTCCAGAGGCTGAAGACCCGCTACGTCGACGCCGGCATGCCGGTGCTGATGGGTGAGTACGGCGCGATCCTGAAGTCCGAGTACGACCCGGCAGGTGTCTACCGCACCTACTGGACCAAGTACGTGACCAAGTCCATGTTCCAGCGCGGCATCGTCCCGGTGTGGTGGGACAACGGCTACGACGCCAACCACCAGTTCGGCCTGTTCAACCGCACCACCGGTGCGCAGTACTACCCGGACCTGATCAAGGCCATCGTCGACAGCGCGAAGTAGAGCGCGGGTGGGGCCCGCCCCACCGATGCGTGCGGGATGCCTCGGCGTCCCGCGCCATCTCTTTTTTCGGGCTCTGCGTCTTCAATGAGCAGCAGCCCTCTTCCTGACAAAAAGCCATGCCCCAGCAACTCTCCCGCCGTTCCCTGCTTCAGGCCACGGCCGCCACGATGGGCGCCGCCGGCCTGCCTGCCGCGCAGGCCGCGCCCTCGCCCTTCAAGCCAGCCTGGGATTCCATCGTCGGCGGCTACCGCACGCCCGACTGGTTCCGCGATGCCAAGTTCGGCATCTGGTCGCACTGGAGCGCGCAATGCGTGCCCGAGATGGGCGACTGGTATGCCCGCGAGATGTACATCCAGGGCAACTGGCAGCACGACCACCACATCAAGACCTACGGTCACCCGACCCAGGTCGGCTTCATGGAGATGAACAACCGCTGGAAGGCGGAGAACTGGAACCCCGAAGCGCTGATGGACCTGTACGCGAAGGCCGGCGCGAAGTACTTCGTCTCGCTCGCCAACCACCACGACAACTTCGACGCCTACGACTCCAAATATCACGCCTGGAACTCGGTGCGCGTGGGCCCCAAGAAGGACATCGTCGGCACCTGGGCCAAGCTGGCTCGCGCCAAGGGGCTGCGTTTCGGCGTCAGCAACCACTCGGCGCATGCCTGGCACTGGCTGGCACCTGCCTATGGGTACGACCCCGAAGGCCCGCTGGCCGGCCAGCGCTACGACGCCTTCAAGCTGACCAAGGCCGACGGCAAGGGCAAATGGTGGGAAGGCCTGGACCCGCAGGACCTCTACACAGGCCGCAACATGGTCATGCCCGACGGCATCAGCACCGTGCGCACCGCCAAGGAATGGCATGAACGCAACGACCGCGTCTGGGACGAGAAGGCCCCGCCGCACAACCCGGCGTTCACGCGCCAATGGTTCCTGCGCTGCCGTGACCTGATCGACAGCTACCGGCCCGACCTCGTCTATTTCGACAACTCCGGCCTGCCACTCGGTCAGGCCGGCCTGGACATCGCGGCGCACTACTACAACGCCAGCATGGCCTGGCACGGCGGCAAGATGGAGGCCGTCATCAACGCCAAGGAGATCCCGCACGAGTGGCGTGGCGGCGTGGTGGAGGACGTCGAGCGCGGCCAGCGTGCCGACATCGAGCCGCTGCCCTGGCAGACCTGCACCTGCATCGGTGAATGGCACTACAAACGGAGCTACTTCGACGGTCACAGCTACAAGTCGGCGGCCAGCGTCATCCACCGCCTGGTGGACATCGTCTCCAAGAACGGCAACCTGCTGCTGTCCATCCCGCAGCGTGGCGACGGCAGCATCGACGCCGACGAGCGCAAGATCCTGGAAGGAATCGGCGAATGGATGGGCCGCAACGGCGAGGCCATCCATGGCACCCGGCCGTGGCGCACCTTCGGCGAAGGGCCAACGCGGATCGGCGGGGGCATGTTCAGCGAGAACCAGGTCAAGGACTTCACCGCCCAGGACATCCGTTTCACGGCCAAGGCGGGTGCGCTCTACGCCATCGGGCTGGCCTGGCCGACGAACGGCGTCATGCGCATCGCCGCGCTGGCGCAGGACTCGGCGCTGGCGCCCGGCGCGATCGAGCGCGTCGAAGCCGTGGGCTCCACCGACAGCCTGCCCTTCAAGCGCACGCCGCATGGGCTGGAAGTGCGGCTGCCCGAAGGCCTGGCCGGCACCCCCGCGATCGGGCTGAAGGTCCGCGGCCCGGGCCTGGCATGAGCAGCCGCCTTTTCGCTGAAAGCACGCCATGACACCGAAACTCTCCCGCCGCTCGCTGCTGCAGGCGACGGCCGCCACGATGGGCGCCGCCGGCCTGCCGGTTGCGCAAGCCGCGCCCTCTCCCTTCAAGCCCACGTGGGATTCCCTCATCGGCGGCTACCGCACGCCCGACTGGTTCCGCGACGCCAAGTTCGGCATCTGGGCGCACTGGAGCGCGCAGTGCGTGCCCGAGGCGGGCGACTGGTATGCCCGCCACATGTACATCCAGGGCAGCGGGCAATACGACCACCATGTCAAGAACTACGGTCACCCGACCAAGGTCGGCTTTATGGAGATGAACAACCGCTGGAAGGCGGAGAACTGGGACCCCGAAGCGCTGATGGACTTGTACGCCAAGGCCGGCGCGAAGTACTTCGTCTCGCTCGCCAACCACCATGACAACTTCGACGCCTACGACTCGAAATATCACCCGTGGAACTCGGTGCGCGTCGGCCCGAAGAGGGACATCGTCGGCACCTGGGCAAAGGCCGCCCGTGCCAGGGGGCTGCGCTTCGGTGTCAGCAACCACTCGTCGCACGCCTGGCACTGGATGCAGCCGGCCTATGCCTACGACGCGGAAGGCCCGCGGGCCGGCCAACGCTACGACGCCTTCAACCTGACCAAGGCCGACGGCAAGGGCAAGTGGTGGGAAGGCCTGGACCCGCAGGACCTCTACACCGGCCGCAACATGGTGAGGCCCGACGGCATCACCACCGCAGCCGCCGCCGCCGAATGGCATGAGCGCAACGACCGCATCTGGAACGAGAACCCCCCCGCGCAAAACCCGGCGTTCACGCGCCAATGGTTCCTGCGCTGCCGTGACCTGATCGACAGCTACCGGCCCGATCTCGTCTACTTCGACAACTTCGGCCTGCCACTGGGTCAGACCGGCCTGGACATCGCCGCGCACTTCTACAACGCCAGCATGGCCTGGCACGGCGGCAAGCTGGAGGCCGTTCTCAACGCCAAGGAACTCCCGCATGAAAGGCGTGCGGGCCTCGTCGAGGACGTCGAACGCGGCCAGCGCGCCGGCATCGAGCCCCTGCCCTGGCAGACCGACACCTGCATCGGCGACTGGCACTACAACCGCCACTTCCTCGAAGGCCATCACTACAAGTCGGCGGCCAGCGTCGTCCACCGCCTCGTCGACATCGTCTCCAAGAACGGCAACCTGCTGCTGTCCATCCCGCTGCGCGGCGACGGCACGATCGACGCCGACGAGCGCAAGGTGCTGGACGGGCTCGCCGCATGGATGGGCCGCAACGGCGAGGCCATCCATGGCACCCGCCCGTGGCGCAGCTTCGGCGAGGGGCCGACGCAGATCGGTAGCGGCATGTTCAGCGAGAACCAAGTCAAGGGCTTCACCGACCAGGACATCCGCTTCACCACCAAGGCCGGCGCGCTGTACGCCATCGGGCTGGCCTGGCCCAAGAACGGTGTCATGCGCATCGCCGCGCTGGCGCAGGACTCGGCGCTGGCGCCGAGCATGATCGAACGCGTCGAAGCCGTGGGTTCCACCGACAGCCTGCCGTTCAAGCGCACCCCGCAGGGGCTGGAGGTCAAGCTGCCCGAAGGCCTGGCCGGCACGCCGGCCGTGGCGTTGAAGGTTCGCGGAAACGGCCTGGCGTAAGCACGCATGGATAGCAAACGCACCCTCTCCCGACGCGAGGCGTTGCGGGCCGCCCTCGCCGCTGCCGCCACCCCACTGGGCGCTGCGGCAGCAACGGCCGCGATGGCTACCTCCACCGTTGCGAACGCCGCCGCCGGCAACGCGGCGCCTGGGAGCGCCGCGGCCCGCCGCGCGCAGGCATCGTTAGCCCCGGAATGGGTGCTGACGACGCCCCAGGGCACGCTGCGGATCAGCGCGCTCTGCGACCGGGCGTTGCGCGTGCGCTTCCTGCCGCCGCAGACCCCGATGCAGGCGCCGCCGCCCAGCCTCGCGCTGCTGCCCGGGCGTGCCAAGCCCCTCATGAAGCAGACGTCGCGTGCCGACGCGACCCGCCTGGAGCTGCCGGCCATCCGCTGCGAGGTGAACCACGAGACCGGCGCGCTGCGCTTCTTCGACCGCAACGGCGCCTTGCTGCTCAGTGAAGCGCCTGGCACCCGGCGGCTGACGCCGTCGCGGCTGGGTGACGAGCCCGTGTTCATCGCCGAGCAGGCGTTCGAGTCCCCCGTCGGCGAGCGGCTCTACGGCACCGGCTGCTTCCAGGACGGGGCCATGGACCTGCGCGGCTTCCCGCGCCGCCTGACGCAGGTGAACTCGCAGATCAGTCTGCCGTTCATGCTGTCCAGCCGCGGCTATGGCTTGCTCTGGCACAACAACGGCATGGTCGAGCTGAACATGCCCGAGCAGCGGGTGGCGCTGACCCGTGCCAACGTCGAAAGCAAGTCCGAAGTCGTGGATGTGACGACGACCACGGGCAATGCGCAGGTCGTGCGCAACCTGAAGCGCTTTGAAGGCACGTTCGAGACGAGAACGGCCGGCCGTTTCGCGTTCCTCCTCGACGTCGGCCGCGCCATGGGTTCGCGCCACTCCGTGGAGATCGACGGCAAGTCCTGTGTCGAGATGGTGAACCACTGGCTGCCGCCGACGGTCGGCTTTGTCGTGGAGCTGCCGGCGGGCGAGCATCACGTACGCGTCCACGCCGACGACGGCGACTCCCCCTCCCTGCGCTTTGGCGCCGTGCACGCCAGCACGACGTGGCGCTCCCCGGTGGCCGATGCCATCGACTACGTCGTCATCGCCGGCCCCAGCGCGGACGAGGTCTTCGAGGGCTATCGCGAGATCTCCGGCGCCGCGCCCATGATGCCGCGCTGGGCCTATGGCTACATCCACTGCCGCGAACGCTTCCGTTCGTCGCAGGAGATCGTCGACACGCTGCGCGAATTCCGCCGCCGCAAGCTGCCCGTCGACGTGATGGTGCAGGACTGGCAGTACTGGGGCCGCCACGGCTGGAACGCCATGCGCTTCGACGAGGCCCACTACCCCGACCCGGCAGCGCTGGTGCGCGAGGTGCACGGCTTGAACGGGCGGCTCATGCTGTCGGTGTGGGCCAAGATCGCGCGCGACACCGAGCTGGGCCGCACCACCGCAGCCGGCGGTCACTACATCGACCAGACCGACTGGATCGACTTCTTCGACCCCAAGGCCGCCGCCTTCTACTGGAACAACCAGCGCGAACGCCTGCTCAAGCTCGGCATCGATGCCTGGTGGCAGGACGCGACGGAGCCCGAGAACGACGACCTGGTGGGCCGGCGCACGGCCGCAGGCCGCGGTGAGCGCGTGCGCCTGGCCTACCCGTGGTACGTGACGCGTACCGTTTACGAAGGCCAGCGCCAGGCGGCGCCTGACCGGCGCGTGATGATCATGACGCGCTCGGCCTTCCCCGGGCAGCAACGCCATGCGGCAGCCACCTGGTCGGGCGACATCGGCAACGACTGGGACACGCTCAAGCGGCAGATCCCCGCAGGCCTGAACATGGCCGCCGCCGGCTATGCCTACTGGACGGTCGACGCCGGCGGCTTCTTCCGCCCGGGCGACGGTCAGTACACCGATAAGGCCTACCACGAGCGCCTGATCCGCTGGTTCCAGTACGCCACCTTCCTGCCGCTGCAGCGCGTGCATGGCTACATGACCAACACCGAGTTCTGGCGCTACGGCGACACGGTGGAGACGGTGGCGCGCCAGTATCTCGAGCTGCGCTATCAGCTGCTGCCCTATCTCTACAGCCTGGCCCACGAGGTCCATGCGAAAGGCGCACCGATCATGCGCCCGCTGGTGTTCGACTTCCCGCAGGACCAGCAGGCCCTGGACCAAGCGCACAGCTATATGTTCGGCCGCGCGCTGCATGTGGCGCCGGTGACGGCGCCGGACGTTGCAAGCTGGCCCGTTTACCTGCCGCAGTCCGCCGGCGGCTGGGTCGATTTCTGGACGGGTGAACGGCGCGCCGGTGGCCGCACGCATGACGTGGCGTCGCCGTTGGAGCGCATGCCCGTGCACCTGCGCTCGGGCAGCATCCTGCCGCTCGGGCCGGTGCTGCAGTCCACCGCCGAGGCCACCGGTGAGGTGCTCGACCTCTACGTCGTGCCCGGCGCCGACGGCGCCTTCGACCTCTACGAGGACGGCGGCCTGGACTATGCCTACGAGAAGGGTGGCTTCAGCGCGATCCGCATGACCTGGGACGACAAGCGCGGCGTGCTGCGGCTGGCGGCGCGCAGCGGGCGCTTCGCCGGCATGCGCACGACCAAGCGCCTGCGCATCCACCGCCTCGGCGACGGCGGGTCGGCGCTGCAGTCCACACCGTTGCGCGAGCTGGTCTACACCGGCCGCGCCGTCGAAATACGCCTGGGCTGAACGCTCTCCAAGACCAACCCGGCTCACGCATCCATGAAGACCACCACTCACCTCGCCATCGCCGCGCTCGCCTTGGCCGCCTCGGGCGCCCAGGCGGCCGACGCCGTCATCGCATCTCCCGACGGCCGCGTCGAACTGCGCATCGCCGACAACGGCAGCCAGTTCAGCATCAGCCGCCGCGGCGAAGCCGTCATCGCGCCCTCCCCGCTGGGGCTGGAGCTGGATGGCCAGCCCCTCGGCGCATTGACGCTGGAATCGCGCCAGGACGTCGCAGAAGACCGCGTCATTCCCCTCGTCGCCACGAAGGCGGCCACGGCGCGCGACCACTACCGCGGCGCGACCCTCACCTTCCGCGAGGCGGGCGCAGGCCGCCGCCTCTTCATCGATGCCCGCGCCTACGACGACGGCGTCGCCTTCCGCTACCGCCTGGAAGACACCGGCCCGGTGAAACTGCGCGGCGAACGCACGGCCTTCGTGCCGGCCGGCGACCCGTCGTGCCTGGTCACGCCCTCGGATGGCTCGCACGAGCAGTCGTTCGAGCGCCTGCGCGTCTCGCAGCTGAAGCCAGGCGTCGCCTACGACGTGCCGGTGGTCTGCGCCACGCCGTCCGGCCGCACCCACTACGCCATCACGCAGGCCCACCTAAAGGGCTACACCGGCGCCTCGCTGCGGCAGGAGGGCAACGCGCTGCGCCTGCACCTGTCCGGCGTGCCGGGGCGCGCCGGCCCGGCCTTCGTCTCGACGGCTGGCCTGACGACCGCCTGGCGCGCCGTCATGCTGGCCGACCAGGCCGGCAAGCTCATCGAGTCGCACCTCGTCGGCAACCTCAACCCGGCGCCCCAGGGTGACTTCAGCTGGGTCAAGCCCGGCAAGGCGGCGTGGGACTGGTGGTCCGGCCCGCTGGTGGGCATGAAGGCCGACATGGGCGCCTACAAGCGCTTCATCGACTTCGCCGCCGAGTCCGGCTTCCCCTACTACCTGATCGACGTCAACTGGGCCTGGGGCCCGAGCGGCTGCTGCGACGCCCACCCCGAGACCGACATCACCCGCCCGGCGAAGGGCATCGACATGGCCGAACTTGCGCGCTACGCCGAGGCCAAGGGCGTGGGCCTGCTGCTGTGGGCACACTGGGTGCATGTGGACGCGCGCATGGACGAGGTGCTGGACACCTACGTGCGCTGGGGCATCAAGGGCGTCAAGGTCGACTTCATGAACCGTGACGACCAGCAGGTGGTGGACTTCTACGAGCGCATCGCCGCGGCCACCGCCAAACGCAAGCTGCTGCTGGACCTGCACGGCGCCTACGTGCCCGCCGGCCTGCAACGCACCTACCCCAACTACATCACGCAGGAGGGCGTGCTGGGCGCCGAGTGGAACAAGATGGACCGACGCATCACCCCGCAGCACAACCTGACCCTGCCGTACACACGCATGCTGGTGGGGCCGATCGACTACACGCCCGGGGGCTTCCGCAATGCGACGCCGCAGGGCTTCGAGGTCCGCGAACTGATGCCGCAGACGCAGACGACCCGCGGCCAGGCGCTGGCCATGTATGTCGTCTACGACAGCCCGCTGCAGATGGTCTCCGACGACCCCTCGAGCTACAGGGGCGAGCCGGGGTTCGACTTCATCAAGCGCGTGCCCACGGCCTGGGACGAGACCCGCTTCATCTCCGGCGAGCCGGGGCAGGACATCGTGCTGGCGCGCCGCCAGGGCAAGACCTGGTACCTCGGCGCGATGACCGGCGACCAGGCCCGCACGCAAAAGGTTTCACTCGGCTTCCTGCCACCCGGCACCTGGCGCGCCACGATCTGGCAGGACGGCGAGGTCGTGCGCGAACTGCGCCGCACGCAGCGCAAGGTGACCCGCGAGGACGTGCTGAGCCTGTCCCTGGCCACAGCGGGCGGCGCTGCCGTCGTGCTGGAGCCGCTGCCTCTCCCGTGATCGGCGCCCCCCTTTCAACCAACCCAACCCCGTTATCCGTCATGAAAAAGTACAGCAAACAACGCACCGCTCTCTCCGTCCTCACCGCAACCCTCGTGGCTGGTGTTGCGAGCACGGCCACGACACCGGCCATCGCCTTTGAATGGAAATCCAGCGAGCCCCTGGTCAGGCCGCCGGCCGACCCCAAGGGCATCTTTGGCGTCAAGGACCCGACCATCGTCTACCACGACGGCCGCTATCACGTCTTCATGACCACGGCCGCGAAGAGCGGCTGGGGCATGGCCTACACGAGCTTTGCGACCTGGGAGGAAGCCCCCAAGGCGCCTCAGTTCATGCTCGACAAGTCGCCCATCGGGCCTGGCTACCGCGCTGCACCCCAGGTCTACTACTTTGCGCCGCAAAAGCTCTGGTACCTGATCTACCAGGGTGGCGACCCGCTGTACTCCACCACCAGCAACATCGCCGACCCGATGTCGTGGACCGCGCCGAAGCCCTTCTACTCGGCCGTGCCGGCAAGCGTCAAAAAAGCCAATGGCGATGCAGCTTGGCTCGATTTTTGGAACATCTGCGACGACAAGAAGTGCTATCTCTTCTTCACCGGCGACAACGGCCGCTTCTACCGCGGCGAGACGACGCTGGCGCAGTTCCCTCAGGGCTTCTCCGAACCCGTCGTCGTCATGGATGCGAAGCGTGACGACGTGTTCGAGGCGAGCAACACCTACAAGATCACCGGCACCAACCAGTACCTGACGCTGATCGAGGCGATCGGACCCAAGGGCAGGTATTTCCGCGCCTGGACAGCGGATCGCCTGGATGGCGCCTGGCACCCCGTTCCCGGCGCGCCGATGAACCTGTTCGCTGGCACCGACAACGTCAAGTTCAACGGCCGCATCTGGTCCGAGGGCGTGTCCCATGGCGAGCTGATCCGCGACGGCATCGACCAGACGCTAAGCATCGACCCCTGCAAGCCGCTGCAGTTCCTCTACCAAGGCCTGGACATGGAAAAGGGCAAGAACTACGACTACATCGAGCTGCCCTACCGCCTGGGCGTGATCACCGCCACCGGCCCCAACGCCATCAGCGCGCTGTGCAAGAAGTGATCGTCCGCCCTGCCGCAAGGCTCGACACCCCATGACCGCCAAGATCCCTTTCCTCCTGCGGGCCGTCGTGCTCACCTGCGTCGCTTGCCTCGCGGCTCCCGCCGTGCAGGCCGCACCGGAGGCACAGACGGCCCTTGCCCACAACCCGCTGATCTGGGCCGACGTGCCGGACATCGCGGTCATCCGCGTCGGCAAGACCTACTACATGAGCAGCACGACGATGCACATGAGCCCGGGCCTGCCGATCATGACCTCGACGGACCTGGTGAACTGGCGCATGGCGTCCTACGCCCATCAGAACCTGGCCGACAACGACGCCATGCGGCTGGAGAACGGCAAGAACGCCTACGGTGCCGGCTCCTGGGCCAGCAGCCTGCGTCACCACAACGGCGTGTTCTACGCGTCGACATTCGCCTACACCAGCGGACGGACCCACATCTACAGCACGCGCGATCCGGAGCGGGGCCCGTGGAAGGAGACAAGCTTCGAGCCCGCGCTGCATGACCACAGCCTGTTCTTCGACGACGACGGTCGCGTCTACATGGTCTACGGCGGCGGTCGCATCACGCTCGTCGAGCTGAAGCCGGACCTCTCCGGCATCAAGCCCGGCGGTGTGAACAAGGTGCTGATCGAGAACGTCAACACCGTCTTCGGCACCGACCTGGGCGGGCTCAATGGCGAAGGTTCGCAGCTTCTCAAGGTCGACGGCCGCTACTACCTCTTCAACATCGCCTCGCCCGGCAGCCGCTGGGCGCGCACCGTCATCGTCAGCCGCGCCGACAGCATCGACGGCCCCTACGAGAGTCGCATCGCGCTCGACGACCGCGGCATCGCCCAGGGCGGCCTCATCGACACGCCGGACGGCAAGTGGTACGCCTATCTGTTCAAGGACAACGGTGCCGTCGGCCGCATCCCCTACCTCGTGCCCGTGACCTGGAAGGATGGCTGGCCCGTGCTCGGCACCGACGGCAAGGCGCCGATGACGCTCGACATCCCCTCCGGCCGTCAGGGGGTGTCCGGCGTCTCGGGCATCGTCGCCTCCGACGAATTCGACCGTCGGCCAGGCGAGCCCGACCTGCCCCTGGCCTGGCAATGGAATCACAACCCCGTGCCGCGCGACTGGTCGCTCACGCAACGCCCGGGCTACCTGAGCCTGTCCACCAGCCGCGTCGTCGCCGCGCTGCCCGAGGCCACCAACACCCTCACCCAGCGCACCTTCGGCCCGAACAGTTCCGCCACCACCCGCATCGACGTGAGCGGCATGAAGGATGGCGACTGGGCCGGCCTGAGCGCCTTCCAGAAGAACTACGGTTTTGTCGGCGTCAGGATGAGTGGTGGGGTCAGGTCTCTCGTCATGGTGAGCGCCGACGCCGACAAGCCCGAAGAGATCGCCTCCGTTGCGCTGACTGGCAAGACCGTTCACCTCAAGGTCGACATGGAGTTCCAGCCCGCCCCTGAAGTCGCCCGCTTCTCCTACAGCCCGGATGGCAAGACCTGGACGCCCATCGGTCGTTCGTCGCGCCTTGCTTACACCGCGCCGCACTTCATGGGCTATCGCTTCGGACTCTTCTTCTACTCGACCAAGACCGCCGGCGGGCGGGTGGACTTCGACTACTACCGGGTCGAGCCCGCCGGCGGCTCCCGCTGATCTTCGTGCGCGAGTGGGTTGCCGCAGTCGAGGCACGGAGCGCCAGTTGCCCCGCAAGGGGCAAGGATTCCCTCATGAACAAGTGCAGTAAACGGTCCTTCGTCCTTTCCATCCTTGCCGCGAGCATCACCGCCGGTTGCGGCGGTGGCGGCGGTGGCGGCGACACGCCACCGCCCCCATCGTCCGGCGGCGGGACGCCTCCGCCTCCGCCACCACCGCCCGCGGCCGGCAGTGGTGGGACGACATCCCCTGCCGCGAAGTGGACGAGCGTGACATGGGGCGGTGGCGGCTACGTCACCGGCCTGGTCTTCCACCCGACCACCCCCAACCTGCTGTATGCACGCACCGACATCGGTGGCGCCTACCGATGGCACGAGGCCACGTCGTCCTGGCTGCCCATCACCGATGGTGTCGGCTTCGGTGGCGGCGAGGCCCGTTTCCACGGCATCGAAAGCATCGCCGTCGATCCGAACAACGACCAGCTCGTCTACATGGCCGCCGGCATGTACACGTCCGAGGGCAACGGCCGCCTGTACATCTCCAGCAACCGCGGTGACCAGTGGACCCACGTCGCCCTGCCCTTCCCGCTGGGCGGCAACAACCCCGGCCGGGCCATCGGTGAGCGCCTGATGGTGGACCCCAACAAGCCGTCGACGCTGTTCTACGCCACGCGCACGGCCGGCCTGTGGAAGAGCGCCGACTCCGGCCTCACCTGGGCCCAGGTCACGTCGCTGTCCAGCGCCAAGCTGACCCAGGACCAGGTCAATGCCCTGGGCATCAACAGCGCGATGGGCGTCGAGACGGTTGTCTTCGACACCGGCACCAAGGGCAGCAGTACGGCCACGCAGACGATCTACGCGCCCATCGCGCCGGACTACGTCATCACAGCGGGCCTGGCCTCGAACCTGTACAAGTCGACCGATGGCGGCGCCTCGTGGACGGCAGTTGCGACGCCGGTCTCCGGCCATCACATCCCGCACATGGTGCGCGCCGCAGACGGCGTCTTCTATGTGGCCTTCACCAAGGACACCGGCCCGGGCGCCGGCGGCCCCGCCCGTCTATACAAGTTCGACGGCAGCCACTGGACCCTGCTGAAGGACCCGAACAGCGGTGGCACAGGGTCGGGCCTCGGCCTCGGCGGCCTGTCCGTCTCCGGCACCGGCGCAACCACGCGCATCGCACTGGGCGTCACCAACTCCTGGGGCAACTACAGCGGCCAGCAGGCCATCCAGTGGTCCGTCGATGGCGGCAAGACCTGGCGCGAGATCGCGGCCACCATGCCGCGCACGCCGGCCGACGGCGCCTTCTGGGGCTGGCCCGACGATGTCGAGATCGATCCGCTCAACCCCGACCGCGTGCTGCATGTGCATGGCGGCGGCGTCTGGGAAACCCGCAACGCGTCCGCTGCCTCGCCGAGCTGGAACGAGGTGGTCGACGGCCTGGAGGAGACCGCGGTGCTGGGCCTGGCCACGCCGCCGGCCGGCGCCACGTACACGGTGATCAACAGTTCGGGCGACGTGGGCACCTGGGTGCACACCAACCTGGCGACCAAGCCGACCCTGACGCCGCGCACCGAATGGAGCAACGGCTTCGCCGCCGACATGGCGTGGGCCGACCCGCAGTACATGGCCACCATCGGTGTCGTGCTGGGCAACAGCACCAGCTTCGGAATGTGGTCCGGCGACGGCGGCAAGACCTGGGCGAAGTTCGCCAGCTACCCGACGGGCGTCGCGGAGAACCGGAGTGGAGAAGCGAGCATCGCCATCACCGCGCGCAACAAGGCGGTCTGGGCGCCTGGCAACTCGGTGCCCTCGTACACCTCGGACAACGGTGCCACGTGGGTGCCGACCAACCTGCCGGCGGTCAACACGGTCTTCCCGCGCGCCTACCGCCTGGTCGCGGATCGCCAGAACCCGAACAAGGTCTATGCCTACGATTCCGGCGGCCACTGGTGGGGCACGCCAGGCAAGGTCTATGTGTCGACGGACGGTGGCCGCACGTTCACGCTGAGCCCCGGTTCGGTGGCCGCAGAGCTGGCGCCCAACCATTTCTCGAACACCTCGCTGGCGGTCAACCCCAATGTCGAGGGCGAGCTCTGGCTGGCCGACGGCAATGCCGTGTACCGCTCGACCGATTCCGGCGCGACCTGGACCAAGCTCAGCCACTTCGCGTCGATCTTCACCGGCAACCCATGGGCCCATGTGCAGGGCGCCTCGGCGGTGGCCCTGGGCAAGCCCAACCCGGGCGCCGCCCACTCGGCGGCGGTCTATGTGGTGGGCGTGGTGGGTGGCGTCTGGGGCGTCTACCGCTCCGACGACGCCGGCGCCACCTGGCAGCGCTTCAACGACGACGCGCACCAGTTCGGCGGCATCGGCGTGATGGCGGCCGACCAGAACATCCCTGGCCGCATCTACGTCAGCGGCACCGGTCGCGGCCTGCTGTACAGCAACTGAATCACTGATGAACAAGACCACCTCGACGGGCCTCCTGCCCGATGAACCCGCCCGCCGCAGCTTCGTGCGCACCGTGGCCGGCGCCGGGCTGGCCGCCGTGGCTGGCGGGTCGGCGGCTGCCGCCGCTGCCCCTTCCGCAACCACCCCCGCCGCCAGCGCCCCCGAGCCCGGCCTGCCCTTCCACGCCTGGGCGCCCACGCCGCCGATGGGCTGGAACAGCTGGGACGCCTTCGGTGCCAGCATCACCGAAGCGGAGTACCTGGACAACGCGCGCATCCTCGCCGAGCGCTTGCTGCCCTTTGGCTACGACACCGCCACCGTCGACATCCAGTGGTACGAGGCCGGCGCGAACCCCTGGGGCTACCGCGCCTTCGCGCCGCTGGTGCTGGACGGCAACGGCCGCCCGCAGCCGGCGCCCAACCGCTTCCCCAGCGCCGCCGGCGGCCGCGGTTTCGCGCCGCTGGCCGCGCAGGTGCACGCCATGGGCCTGCGCTTCGGCGTGCACATCATGCGCGGCATTCCGCGCCAGGCGGTCGGGCAGGAGCTGCCCATCGCGGGCAGCAAGTACCGCTGCAACGAGGTGGCCAACCCGGGCTCGACCTGTGCCTGGAACACCGACATGTGCGGCGTGAACCCCGACCACCCGGGCGCCTTCGACTGGTACCGCGCCTGGTTCGCCCAGCTGGCTGCCTGGGGCGTGGACTTCGTCAAGGTGGACGACATCGCCTCGCCGATCTACCACGCCAAGGAAGTGGCGATGATCCGCCGCGCCATCGACGCCACCGGCCGCCCCATGGTGCTGAGCCTGTCGCCGGGCCCGTCGTATCTGGAGCAGTCGGCCCACCTGCAGGCCCACGCCAACCAATGGCGGGTCTGCAACGACTTCTGGGACACCTGGCCCCAGCTGCGCGACAACCTGGTGAACCTCGTCAAGTGGGCGCCCCATGCCCGCCCCGGTGCCTGGCCCGACGCCGACATGCTGCCGGTCGGCAAGATCGGCCTGCGCAACTACGACGGCGAACCGGCCCAGCGCGGCGAGCGCGACACCCGCTTCACGCGCGACGAACAGCTGCTGATGATGACAGCCTGGACCTGCGCGCGCAGCCCGCTGATCCTGGGCAACGACCTGCGCCGCCTCGACGACTGGACGCTGCGCCTGATCACCAACCCCGAGGTGCTGGCGCTGCTGCGCGTGCCAGGGGCGCGCGAGTGGCACTCGGTGGCCCAGGGCCATCGCTTCGTCTGCAACGGCCCGCAAGGCACCTGGGCGGCGTGGCTGAACACCGGCGACGAGCCCTGGCAGGTGCCACTGCCCGCGTGGTTGCCCGACGCCCGCCGCGACTGCTGGGTACGCGCGGACCTCCCGGCCGGCACACGCCGGCTCACCATCCCCCCGCATGGGGCCCGCCTCGTGCGCTGCGGCGTAGCTGCCGCGGACACCACGAAGAAGGCCCGCTGACGGGTGTCAGTCACCGCCCTCATTTCCACATCGCTCATGAACAAGACAACATCGACGGGCACTCTGCCCGATGAACCCGCCCGCCGCAGCTTCGTGCGCACCGTCGCTGGCGCCGGACTGGCTGCCGTGGCCGGCGGCTCGGCGGCAGCCGCCACCGCCCCTTCAGTCAACACCGCCGCTGCCAGCGCCCCCGAGCCCGGCCTGCCCTTTCACGCCTGGGCCGCCACGCCGCCGATGGGCTGGAACAGCTGGGACGCCTTCGGTGCCAGCGTCACCGAGGCCGAGTACCTGGACAACGCGCGCATCCTGGCCGATCGCTTCCTGCCCTTTGGCTACGACACCGCCACCGTCGACATCCAGTGGTACGAGGCGGGCGCCACGTCGGGGTGGTACCGCGACTTCGCGCCGCTGGTGCTGGACGGCAACGGCCGGCCGCAGCCTGCGCCCAACCGCTTCCCCAGCGCTGCCGGCGGCCGCGGCTTTGCGCCGCTGGCCGCGAAGGTGCACGCCATGGGCTTGCGCTTTGGTGTGCACCTCATGCGCGGCATCCCGCGCCAGGCGGTCGGGCTGGAGCTGCCCATCGCAGGCAGTAAGTACCGCTGCAACGAAGTCGCCAACACGCACTCCACCTGCGCCTGGAACACCGACATGTGCGGCGTCAAGCCCGAGCACCCTGGCGCCTTCGACTGGTACCGCGCCTGGTTCGCGCAGTTGGCCGAATGGGGCGTGGACTTCGTCAAGGTCGACGACATCGCCGCGCCCAACTACCACGCCAAGGAAGTCGAGCTGATCCGCCGCGCCATCGACGCCACCGGCCGGCCGATGGTGCTGAGCCTGTCGCCCGGGCCTTCGCATCTGGATCAGTCGGCCCACCTGCAGGCCCATGCCAACCAATGGCGGGTCTGCAACGACTTCTGGGACACCTGGCCCCAGCTGCGCGACAACCTGGTGAACCTCGTCAAGTGGGCGCCCCACGCCCGCGCTGGCGCCTGGCCGGATGCCGACATGCTGCCGGTGGGCAAGATCGGCCTGCGCAACCACGACGGCGAACCGCCGAAGCATGGCGAGCGCGATACCCGCTTCACGCGCGACGAGCAGTTGCTGATGCTCACCGCCTGGACCTGCGCACGCAGCCCGCTGATCCTGGGCAACGACCTGCGCCGCCTCGACGACTGGACGCTGCGCCTGGTCACCAACCCCGAGGTGCTGGCGCTGCTGCGCGTGCCCGGGGCACGTGAGTGGCACTCGGTGGCCCAGGGCCATCGCTTCGTCTGCAACGGCCCGCAAGGCACCTGGGCGGCATGGCTGAACACCGGCGACGCGCCGTGGCAGCTGCCGCTGCCCGCCTGGCTGCCGGACGCCCGTCGCGACTGCTGGGCACGTGCCGACTTGCCTGCAGGCACCCGCGTGCTGACGGTGCCGCCGCATGGCGCGCGCTTGGTGCGTTGCGCCTGACGGGTATCGCTGAGGCGGTCATGCTGTGCGTGATCGCAACCACCCGCACCGGAAACCCTCTTTCTTCAATACCAACACCTCTCTCGCGGCAGTTCCGACACCCCGATCATGAAGCTGAAAAAGACCTTGCTTGCCTGCACGCTGGCCCTGGCCGCGCTCAACCCCGCGTTTGCCCAGAGCGCCGAAGGCCTTCCTGACTGGCCCGGGGCCGGTCAGCTGTTCGCGGGTGTGAACTACCAGCCCGTGGACCGCACGCTGGAGCAGGTCAAGCGCGACGTTGCGCTGATGAAGCAATCTGCCTTCAAGGTCGTCCGCATGGGTGACCTGGCCTGGGACTACTTCGAACCCGAGGAAGGCAAGTTCGACTTCAAGCATTTCGACGCCGTGATGGCCGAGGTGCACGCCGCCGGCATCAAGGTCATCCTCGACATCCCGGGGCAGCCGGCGCCGATGTGGCTGCACCACAAGTACCCGGGGGTGGACATCGTCAACCAGGCCGGCACACGCCTGGCGCCGGCCGAGCGCTACATGGACAACACCGCCGACCCGGACTACCGGCGCCTGGCCACCCGCATGGCCGACACGCTCGTCAAGCGCTATGCCAAGCACCCCGCCGTGCTCGCCGTCGGCTATGACAACGAGGTCGGCAACGGCTTCATGTCCTACTCGGAGGCCGACCGCAAGCGCTTCGTCGAATGGCTGAAGAAGCGCTACGGCAGCATCGAGACGCTGAACAAGGCCTGGGCCACGCAGCGTTGGTCGCGCCGCATCGGCAAGTGGGACGAGGTGCGCCTGCCTTTGGCCGACGGCCCCGGGCCCGCCGAGCGCTACCTGGACCTGCGGCGCTTCTGGTCCGACATGACCCTCGCCACGCTGGCCGACCGGGAGGCGGTGCGACGCAGGCACACGCCGGACAAGCCGGTACTGTCCAACTACTGGGACTGGTCCGGCCGCAAGGGCTTCGACTACCTGGGCAGCTACCGCGATCACACCACCTTCGGCGCGATGGGCTTCTATGCCGGCGACGCCATCAACGGCGGCTGGAAGGCGGCGCTGATCAAGGGCGGCATGACGGTGCCCACCTGGTTCAACGAGTTCACGGCCGGCGGCGGCGGCTCCTACGGCAGCAAAGGCTGGTCGCGCATGTGGGCGCACTTCGTCCTGCTGATGGGTGGCCAGGCCGCGCTCGCCTGGACCTTCAACAGCCACCTCGGCGGCGAGGAGCAAGCGCTGTGGGGCCTGATCGACCATGACGACCGACCCTCATGGCGGCTGGCCGAATGGGCCCGCATTGCCGGTGACTACGCCAAGCTGGAGAAGCTCGGCTTCCCGCGCAAGGTCGAGCCCAAGGTGGCCATCGCCTATTCCTTCGACAACGTGCATGCCACCAGCCCCAACGGCCCGAGCAACACGGTGCGCCAGTACATCAAGGCGCCCTACATCAAGCAGGCGCACGGCGCCTTCGAGCCGCTGCTGAAGGACAACATCGACGTGGCCGTCATCAAGCTCACGTACGAGGACCTCAGCCGCTATCGGCTGATCATCCTGCCGGGTATGTATCTGCTGGACAAGGCCGCCACCGAGGCGGTGCGCAAGTTCGTCGCCGAAGGCGGCACGGTCGTCATGACGGCGCAGTCGGCCAAGGTGGACGACAACAACCAATGGCACGCCACACCCAAACCCGCCGGCCTGACCGACGTCTTCGGCCTGCGCACCAACGAGTTCTACGACTGGGTTGGCACGGTCAAGCTGGGCGACGAGGAGATCAAGGGCACGGTCAACCACTTCGAGGTGCTCGAGCCCTCCACCGCCCAGGTGCTGGCGCGCTTCAGCAACTTCGACGGCCAGCCCCCGGCGATCACGGTCAACAGCTTCGGCAAGGGCCGGGCCGTCTACGTCGCCACCACGGCGCAGGCGCCGATCATGAAGCCGCTGCTGCGCCAGCTCTGCACCGAGCTGGGCATAGCGCCCGGCCCCAAGACGCCGGACGGCGTGTACGCCCGCGCCGTCGACGGCCGCGTGCTCTACGTCAACACCAACTGGACGCCGGTGGACGTGCCGATCAGCGGCGCGATGCAGGGCGTGCTGGGCGGCCAGCGTTGGGACAAAACGCTGAAGCTGGAGGCGCTTGGCGTGGAAATGCTGGAACCCCGGAATTGAAGATGGCCCCCTAGGGACGAGAACGAACCCGATGAAGAAGAAAACCTTCCTGCCTCTGCTGCTGGTCCTGGTCGCTGCCACCGCGCACGCCGACGTGCGCCTGGCCGAAGTGTTCAGCGACCACATGGTGCTGCAGCGCGACCAGCCGCTGAACGTGTGGGGCCAGGCCACGCCCGGCCAGACGCTGAGCATCGACCTCGGCGGCCGCAGCGGCACGGCCCGCGCAGGCACCGACGGCCGCTGGCGTGTGCAGCTGGCGCCGCTGCCGGCCGGCGGCCCGCACCGTCTGGTCGTCAAGGGCGACCAGACGGTGACGCTGAACGACGTGCTGATCGGCGATGTCTGGCTGCTCGGCGGCCAATCCAACATGGAATGGCCGCTGGCGCAGACCGACACCGGCCCGCAGGAAATGGCCTCGCCGCAGAACGCGCAGCTGCGCCACCTGCGCGTGCCGCACCGCGCCAGCTTGAAGGCGGAGGCTGAGATCGCGCCGGCGCGCTGGGTCGTCGCCGAGCCCGGCCGCGTGGCCGAGTTCAGCGCCGTCGGCTACCACTTCGCCAAGCAACTGCAGGTCGTGCAGGGCGTGCCCATCGGCCTCATCAACACCGCCTGGGGCGGCTCCATGCTGGAGACCTGGATGAGCCGCGAAGCCGCGCTGCGCGACCCCGACCTCGCCCCCTTCGTCCAGAACCTGCCGGCTGACAACGCCGCCTTCGGCGCCACGCTGGCGCAGCGCACGCTGCCGCGCATCGCCGCCTGGCAGCCGGGCCTGCCGCTGCAGGGCGTGGACGCCGCAGGCTGGTCGGCCGCCAGCGACATCGACGGCAACTGGCCCACGATGAAGGCGCCAGGCAACTGGGAAGGCCAGGGCCTGCCCGGCGTGGACGGCGTGGTCTGGATGCGCAAGCGCGTCGAGCTGAACGGGGCCCAGGCAGCCGGCGCTGCGCAGCTCCACCTGGCCAAGGTGGATGACTGCGACGAGGCCTGGGTCAATGGCCAAAGGGTGGGCGGCCAGTGCGGCTGGGATCAGCCGCGCCGCTACACCGTACCCGCCGGCGTGCTGCGCGCTGGCGCCAACTGGATTGCCGTGCGCGTGACCGACAACGGCGGCGGCGGCGGCATCCATGGCGAAGCCGCCGAGCTGCTGCTGGACACCGCGGCAGGCGCGGTCTCGCTCGCCGGCGCCTGGCGGGCGCGCGTCGAGAAGGTCGCTGCGGCGGCCGGCCCGGCCATCAACGACGCGCCGACGCTGGGCCACAACGGCCTCATCGCGCCACTGCAAGGCCTGTCGGTGCGCGGCGTGCTCTGGTACCAGGGCGAGGAGAACGGCGGGCGCGCGGCCGCCTATGCCGACGGCTTCAAGCGTCTGATCCAGGACTGGCGCGCGCAGTTCGCCGACACGAAGCTGCCCTTCTTCTTCGTGCAGCTGGCGTCCTGGTTCCCGCTGGCCGACAACCGACCCGACGGCAACAGCTGGGCCGAACTGCGCGCCAGCCAGGCCGCTGCACTGGCACTGCCCCACACCGGCATGGCCACGGCCATCGACGTGGGCGACGCGGTCGACATCCACCCGCGCAACAAACGCACCGTCGGCCAGCGCCTAGCCGGCCTTGCGATGCACGAGCTGGGCCTGCGTGCCGCGCCGGCCACGGGCCCGCGCCTGACCGGCCATCAGGCCAAGGGCAGCGAATTCGAGCTGCGTTTCGACACCACCGTGGGCGGCCTGCGCACGGCCCGGACCGGCGAGCCGTTGCGCGGCTTCTACGTCGCCGGTACCGACCGCCGCTGGATGCCTGCCGAAGCGCGCATCGACGGCGACCGCATCGTGCTGCGCAGTGCCGCCGTGGCCGCGCCCGTGGCGGCGCGCTATGCCTGGGTCAACAACGCCAGCGAAGCCAACGTCGTCGGCGGCGACGGCCTGCCGCTGCCGCCGCTGCGCACCGACGACTGGCCGCTTGAATCGGCCGCGCGGCGCTACGGGCGCTGACAACGAGTCTGACCTCTTTCGAAAGTACCTCCACATGCAGTCCCTCTTCCGACGCGCCGCGCGCGCCCTGACCCTGCTCTGCGTCGTTGCAGCTGCCCCGGCTCAGGCTCACGAAACGCTCAAGCTCGACGCCCCCAAGCCCAACCTCGCGCCCACGCCACCCATGGGCTGGAACTCGTGGAACAAGTTCAAGTGCGACGTCAGCGAGAAGCTGATCCGCGAACAGGCCGACGCCATGGCCGCCTCGGGCATGAAAGATGCCGGCTACCAGTACATCGTCATCGACGACTGCTGGCAGAAGAGCCGCGACGCCGACGGCAACATCCAGGCCGATCCTGAGCGCTTCCCCAGCGGCATCAAGGCACTGGCCGACTACGTGCACAGCAAGGGCCTGAAGTTCGGTCTCTATTCCGACGCCGGCTCCCTGACCTGCGGCGGCCGCCCCGGCAGCGCCGGCCATGAGTTCCAGGACGCGCGCCAGTACGCCAAATGGGGCGTCGACTACCTGAAGTACGACTGGTGCCATACCGGCACCCGCAACGCCGAGGCCGCCTACACCATCATGGCCAAGGCGCTGCGCGAGTCGGGCCGCGACATCGTGCTGTCCATCTGCGAATGGGGTACTGCGCAGCCCGAGCGCTGGGCCCCCAAGCTCGGCCACCTGTGGCGCACCACCGGCGACATCTACGACGCCTGGGAAGGCAAGAAGGACTGGTCCATGGGCATGACCAACATCCTGGACCTGCAGGCCGAGCGCGAGTCCGTTGCCGGCCCCAATGCCTGGGCCGACCCCGACATGCTGGAGATCGGCAACGGCAACATGACAACCACCGAGTACGAGAGCCACTTCTCGCTGTGGGCCATGCTGGCCGCGCCGCTGATCGCCGGCAACGATATGTCGAGGATGGACGCCGACACGCTGCGCATCCTGACCAACAAGGACGTGATCGCCGTCGACCAGGACGCGCTGGGCAAGCCGGGCCGCCGCGCGCTGAAGGAAGGCGACCTGGAAGTCTGGGTGCGTCCACTGCAGGGCGGCGAATACGCGGCCGTGCTGTTCAACCGTGGCAGGACGCCGGCCGACATGAAGCTGAACTGGGACCGCCTGGGCCTGCCCGGCAACCAGAAGGCTGACGTGAAGGACCTATGGAGCAAGAAGGTCGCGAAGGGCGTCAGCGGCAGCTACGGCGCGAGGGTCGCGCCGCACGGCGTGGTCATGGTTCGCGTCAAGCCCGCGCCATGAGGATGAGGGCTCTTCTGCTCACGCTGGCGGTGCTGGCCGGCGGTGCACAAGCCGAGACGCTGACTGTGAAGGACGCCGGCTCGCTCGAAGCCGCCCTGCTCCAGGCCCGAGCCGACAAGCGCATCCGCCGCATCGAGCTGGCGAGCGGCCGCTACGCGCTGACCGCGCCCATCGTCATCGACGAGACGCTGTCGGGCACGGGCAAGGAGCCCTTCGTGCTCGCCGCCGCGCCCGGCGCCCAACCGGTGCTGAGCGGCGCGTCGCCGCTGCCGGCGCTGCGCTGGGAACAGTGGCAGCACGGCATCTGGCGCGCGCGATTGAGCGGCACGTCGTTCCAGCGCCTGTGGATGGGGCAGCAGATGCTCGTGCGCGCCCGCTATCCCAATCTGGACCCGGCTGCGTCGGGCTTCGGCGGCGCGGCCGATGCCACGTCGCCCGAGCGCGTCGCACGCTGGCGCGACCCGCAGGGCGCGGTGCTGCACGCGCTGCACGGCTATGGCTGGGGCGGCCTGCAGATCCCCATCCTCGGCAAGAAGGCCGACGGCGGCCTGGACTACGGCCCGCAATTGGCCAACAACCGCGTGATGCCGCCGAGCGACAAGGACCGCTGGATCGAGAACGTGCTGGAGGAGCTGGATGCGCCGGGCGAATGGTTCCACGACGGCAAGCAGGGCTGGCTGTACTTCAAGCCGCTGGCCGGCGAACGCCCGCCGACGCGTGGCTTTCGTGCCGGCACACACGAGGCGCTGGTGCGCATCGAGGGCCGCGCCCGAGACGTGCAGCATGTGCAGCTGCGCGGCCTGCAGTTCAGGGACACCGAGCCGACCTTCCTGAAGGCCACCGAGCCGCTGCTGCGCTCGGACTGGAAGTTCTACCGCGCAGGCGCCGTGACGGTCGAGAACGCGCGCGATGTGCGCATCGCCGACTCCGAGTTCACCGCACTGGGCGGCCATGCGGTGGTGGTCAGCGGCCGCGCCCAGCGTGTGGCCGTGTCGGGCAACCACATCCATGCCATCGGCGGCACGGCCATCGCCTTTGTCGGCCGGCCCGAGGCGGTGCGGTCGCCGCTGTTCGAGTACCACGAGCGCTTGGAACTCGCGGCCATCGACCGCACACCCGGCCCCAAGTCGGACGCCTACCCCAAGGACTCCGAAGCCAGCGACAACCTCATCCATGACATCGGCCAGATCGACCGCCAGGCCACCGGCGTGCAGATCGCGATGGCGGCGCGCATCACGGTCGACCACAACAGCATCTACCGCATACCGCGCGCCGGCATCAACATCGGCGACGGCACCTGGGGCGGCCACCGCCTCACGCACAACGACGTGTTCGACACCGTGCGGCTGACGGGCGACCACGGCAGCTTCAACAGCTGGGGCCGCGACCGCTTCTGGCACCCCGACCGCGCCGAGATGGACCGCCGCGCGGCGGCCCACCCGGAGCTGGCGCTGCTGGACGCCGTCGAACCCATCGTCATGCGCCGCAACCGCTGGCGCTGCGACCACGGCTGGGACGTGGACCTGGACGACGGCGCCTCCAACTACGTCATCGAGGAGAACCTGATGCTGGCCGGCGGGCTCAAGCTGCGTGAGGGCTTCCAGCGCGTCGTGCGCAACAACATCCTCGTCAACGGCAGCTTCCATCCGCATGTGTGGTTCGACAACGGCGGTGATGTGTTCGAGTCCAACATCGTCATGGGTGGGCACCAGCCGGTGGAGATCAAGCACTGGGGGCGCAGCGTGAACCGCAACGTCTTTGCGAGCAAGGCCGACCTGCGACAGGCGCGGGGCCGCGGCAGCGACGCCGATTCGGTGGCCGGCTACCCGGGCTTTGCCGCGCCGGCGGAGGGCGACTACACGGTCACGAACGCTGCACTGGCGTCACACATCGGCTTCGTCAACTTCCCCATGGACGACTTCGGCGTGCGCCCGGCGCGGCTGAAGGCCATCGCCTTGCAGCCGGCCTTCCCGGTGCCCAAGCAGCTCAGCTCCGCCACGCCGCTGCAGGCCGCGCAACAGCTGCATGGCCTCAGCCTCAAGCCGGTCGAGACGCTGGGCGAGCAGTCCGCCGCCGGCCTGGGCGACAAGGCCGGCCTCATCGTGCTGGCCGTCGAACCCTCAAGCCCCGGCGCGGCGGCAGGCCTGCAGCCGCGCGACGTCATCCTCACCAGCGGCCAGCAACAGATCAACGACCTCGCCACCCTTCAGTCGCTGCTCGCCGCCGGCCATAGCGTCGAACTCACCATCGCGCGCAATCAGGCGCGCGTTCTGCTGCATTGGCCGCGGCAGGCGGCGGCATCAAGTCCGAGCAAACCATGACCCGAGGTCAAGCATCAAGATGAGACAAGCCTCCCTCATCTCCTGGCCTCCTGGACCCTCGCCGTACGCAGCGCAGCGTGTTCACGGCCAAGCACAGGCGATCCTGCAGTCCACTGCAGAGCCCGGGGACGGCAGCCGCGCCACGCTGAGCGCCGTCAGTGACGACCTGCCCGCCAGCTACGACGGTGATCGAGGTCTTCTGAACACCGACAAACCTACAGAGCTGCCAGACAACAGCTGAACGTCAAAAACGAATCCATGAACCCGCCCTCTCACGACCCGACCCCGCCCGCCGCCGAACCTGGACAACGGCCGCAATGGCAGCGCGGCCACAACGGCTACGCGCTGACCATCGCCGTGATCATCCATATCGCGCTGCTGTTGGCGGTGCTGTCCTGGCGTTCGCAGGTGCCGCCGCCAAACAAGCCCCGCAGCTCCCAGATCAACATCGTCGAGGTCAAGCAGCCGCCCAAGCCGCCGGAGCCCCCGCCGCCCGCGCCCAAGCTGCCCGATCTGCCGCCGCCGAACATGCCGCCCGTGCCCGAACTTCCGCCCATCGAGGAGACCAAGGTCGAACCCGTGCCGCAAGCCGTCGCGCCAGTGGTGGCTGTGGCGCCGGCGCCGGCGCCGGCGGCGGCTCCGGTCATCGCGCCTCCCCCGCCCGCACCCCCGCCAGTCGCCAGCAGCCCGGTGCCGCCCAAACTGTTTGAAGAATGCGGGGACTCGCCCGACCGGAAGATGATTGCCGAGGTGTTCCGCCTGCGACCTAGCTTCACCACCGTGAAGGATATTCGCCGGCTCAAGCCCATCAAGACTGTCTGCCTGGCCCAACTCAACGTCTCGCCGCGCAAATTCACTGACGGGTTCCCAGGGCTGGACGTGAGCGAATGGTTCGCGCTGGACATCCGCTTCACCGTCAACATCCCTGGGGACATCACGATGGATCTCCTGCTGCTGTCTGACGACGGGGCCATACTCAATGTGGACGACGAGGAGGTCATCAACAACGACGGCATCCACGCGCCGAACCCGGTGATGGCCACCGTGAAGCTGACCAAGGGCCTGCGCAATTTCCGCGTGCGCTATTTCCAGGGGCCGGGCCCGGACCTGGCTCTGGCGCTGGTCTGGAAGAAGCCAGGCGCGCCCGACGCCGACTACCGGTACATCCCACAACGGCTGCTCGGGCGTCCGCCGGCCGCCGCTTCGGCGCCGGGATAGCCCGGTTACGACCTAATGATCCAGCCGAACGGAGTCAAGGGATTCGCCAGGACCTCACCGTTTCGAGCAGCCGACGAAGAGGTCGTGGGATGCGCGAAGCGCGGTGGAGCAACTGAAATGGCTGCTCGATGCCGCAATCCCGGATGGGCCCAATTGTCTTTTGGAGACTGTTTTGCGAAATCGACCACTTCAGCGCATCGTCATCGTCGGCGGCGGCAGCGCCGGCTGGATTACCGCCGCACCGCTGGCGCGGATGCTGTGCCGGCCCGACCAGCCGGATCAGCATTGCGAGGTGACGCTGGTCGAGTCGGCGGACATCGGGACTGTGGGCGTCGGCGAGGCCACACTGCCGACGGTACGGTTCTTCAACCAGATGTTGGGCATCGACGAAGCGGACTTCGTTCGCAAGACGCGGGCGAGCTTCAAGCTCGGCATCAAATTTCGCGACTGGGGCTGCAAGGGCAACCGCTTCTTCCATGGCTTCGGCGGCTTCGGCCCGGCCATCCACAACCGGCCGCTCTGGGCGTACTGGCTGCGCATGCGCGCGCTGGACCCCGGGCTGCCGTCTTACGAGGAATGGTCGGTCGCCACAGTGATGGCCCGGCAGCAGCGCTTCGTGCCGCCCCAGCCCGGCGAGCCGTCGCCGGCCAACGGGTTCGACTACGCCTTCCATTTCGATGCCTCGCTATACGCCGCCTACCTGCGCGAGTACGCGCTGCGACATGGCGCACAGCGGGTCGATGGCACGATCACGCGCGTCGAGACACGCCCGCAGGACGGCTTCGTCAAGACGCTGCACCTCAGCGACGGCCGCTGCATCGAAGGCGATCTCTTCATCGACTGCTCGGGCTTTCGTGCCCTGCTGATCGACGGGGCGATGCAATCGCCCTACGAGGACTGGAGCCGCTGGCTGCCTTGCGACCGCGCACTGGCGGTGCCTTGCGAACGCACCGACCCCATGACGCCCTTCACGACATCAACCGCCCAGTCCGCAGGCTGGCAATGGCGCATACCGCTGCAGCACCGCACGGGAAACGGGTTGGTCTACTGCAGCAGCTACCTCGATGCGGCCGAGGCGGAAAGGACGCTGCTCGGCCACCTGGACGGCAAGCCGCTGGACGAGCCGCGCGCGCAGCGCTTCGTCACGGGGCGACGAAGGAAGGGTTGGGTCAGGAACGTGGTCGCCATCGGGTTGTCATCCGGCTTCCTGGAGCCGCTGGAATCGACGAGCCTGCACCTGATCATGGACGCCGTCGGCCGCCTGATGGCGCTGCTGCCCGACTTGGACTTCGAACCCACGCTTGCCGATGAGTTCAACCGCCAGATGGCCTACCGCTACGAGTCCGTGCGCGACTTCATCATCCTCCACTACACGCTCGGCGAGCGGCGCGACAGTGAGTTCTGGCGCTACTGCGCCGACATGCCGATACCGGACGGATTGGCGCACCAGATCGAGCTGTTCCGCAAGACCGGACGCGTGGCGATCCTTGAGCCAGAAGGGTTCGCCGAGCCCTCGTGGGTCTCGATCCTGCTGGGTCTGGGCATCATCCCCGAGCGCTGCGACCCCTATGTCGATCTGGTGGACATGCCGCAGATCCGCAGCCACCTCTCGGGCGTGCGCGACGCCATCGCGCGAACGGTGGCCGCCATGCCATCCCATTCGAGCGTTCTGGAACGCCTGTCGCCTGCAATCTAAGGTGGGCTACTTGCAGGGACCGGCGCAGGACCTGGCTCTGATGGTGATCTGGAAGAAGCCAGGAGCGCCCGACGCCGACTACCGGTACATCCCACTCCGACTCATCGCGCGCCCCGCAGCTGCTTCGGCGCCGGGATAGGCCGGTTGCAGCCAATGCATTCCCGAGATGGCCGGCAACGATGCCTTGGTGTGGAAACGCATCGGTTTTTGATGGCGTGCTGCGCGACTGGGCGCTGGACGTGGTGGCCGCACAGTTTTGTGCAGGCTGAGGGTAGAACTTTGACTTGGGAGTGTTCATGAAAGCATCACGAATTGCACGTTTCGCAAACGTCGGCCCGCACACTGACATGCGCATGGCCTTGCGGTTGGTTGCCCTGGCGGCGCTGCTGCACACGCCGGCGGCAGTGCTGGCTCAGGTCGGCACCTTTCCCGGCATGGAGCCCGGTCGCGTGGGCGGCGTGTCGGCCGAAGGAGAAAACCCAGACAAAGCGGCCGCAGACCTCAAGAACAAGCAGATGGCCCAGGAGCTGATCGACAAGCAACGCGACGAAGCCGCGCTCCGCACAATGGTCGAACAGCGGGCAAAACTGCGGGAGCGCTTGGAGCGCGATGCGGGACTGTTGCAACAGCCGGTGGAATTGCTGGCGGGCATGTTCCAGTTGCCAGCCGATCTGAAGCTCTCGCCCGAGCACCGCAGCGTGGCCGAGGAGGTGCTGCGTCAACAACGTGAGCGCGCGCAGGCCGGCTGGGCGGCATGGCTGAACGAGGAAACCGCGCAGGGCAAGGGCGAGCTGCGGGCCGAAGTGGCCGCGCAGCGATTGAGCAATCGCGTACTCAACGAAGTGGCGCTCTGGCAGGCCGATACGACGCCGCACCCCAGCGACACGATCTGGATCGATGCGCTCAAGACGCCTGCCATCTGCCAGCGGCTGGACCAGACGCGGCCCGCCGGGCAGGTGGCGCAGCTGATCGAGGCGCTGCCCGCCGAGCAGCGCGATGCCGCCTGGCAAGGCGAGGCAGCGCGCCTGGCTCGCTGGGGTCAGGTCCCGCGGCAGGTACTGCCGCCGCCGGACCGTGCATTCGAGGACGAGCTGGCCGTTGCGCTGCCCAAGCTGGCGGGCAACGCATCCAGCCTCGCCCCGGATATGCGCAACGCGCTGCAGGCGCCCGGCTGGACCTATGCCGCGCAATCACCCGCTGCACGTTGCGAGTTGCTGCGCTGGTGGAGCCAGGAACAGGTGCGCACCCGGCGCATGACGGCACCACGCGCACTGCATGCCTGGCGCACCGCGATGGCCGTGCGCTCGACGGGCTATCTGCTGCCCGATGTGCCACGCAGCGGCCCGGGTGCGACCGACGCGAACGGCTTTCCGCTGTTCGCGCGCCGCGCCGAGCTTGCCGGCACGGTCGTCGTGGAACAGGACATCGATGCTGCCGGCAAGATCGTGCGCAGCTTCGTGCAGCGCCGCGAAGTCACGGCGGCCGGCGTGCGCGGCATGCCGGCCCTGGCTCTGGAGCGCGAACTGGACGCCGTGAGCCTGTCCCGCGCCGCCAGCACCCCCGCCGCTGTCCCCGACTCGGCGCAGTTGCGTGACGGAACGGCCACGCGCCGAATCGGCATCGAGTGGGTGTTGCCCGAAGGTCGCTAGGCAAAGGGCCTGGGGAAACTGGTAGACGGCCCGGCAGTAGCGAGGCAGGAGGAGAAATCGTGAGAAGGCATTGGAATCGCATCCCCGTGATTGCGCTGCTGGCGCTGCTGCAGTGCCATACGTTGGCCCAGCCGGCCTGTCGCAGAGCTCAGCTTGACGAGGCAGAGCAACTAGCTTTGGACGCTCAGGACCTGGACGCCAAGTGGCGGCGTATGCATTTCCAGAACAAGGCGACAGCCGCTGAGATTCATGCCAAGGCGGTCGACTCCATGTCGCGGGCTATCGCCATTTGGGACGGCTTGGACGTGCCGAATCTTGTCGGCCGAGGCCTGTCCGAGTTGTCCAGGCTCCAGATCACGTTTGGCGATGTGGATGCTGCCGTCGCGACCGCCCGTCGACTCGTCGAACACTGGCACGCGCGTGGAAATGTCCAGAAGGAAGGCGATGCCTATTTTGAGCTGGCCACCCGGATCGAGGCTGGTCGGCAATGCTTCGAAGCGCTCGCCGGGTGGGAGCAGACCATCGCGTTTGCCCAAGCCAATCATCTGGACTTTCTCTACGCGAACGCCTTGAGGCAGAAAGCCAATTGGTTGAAGGCACAGGGTCGGGAGTCAGAAGCGGAAGCGGCTCAGCAGGCGGCTTCAAAGGCAATGACCGAGGCTTTTGGCTCAACGAAAAAACGTCGTGTTGACCCGGAAGCTCAAATGCCGGAACGCTGGGTTGACGTGCCGGCAGCGCCCATGTTTGCCGAACTGCTGGTGCTTGACAAAGGTCAACGTCTGGCCTTGACGAACCGCAGCACCAAGTTCATCGAGTCCGCCAGCCTGGGCTGCGCCACCGATGACGGCGGCCAATGGAGGCTTGGCAGACCCCTCTTTTCCATATTCATGAACCATGGCGGCGTTGGTCCCAACGGCCACTTTGACGTCACGCGCGCGTTTGCCGGCACAAGAACCCGGTGGACCGATCGGCCGATGGGCTGCGAGGAAGGCCGCCCCACGGTGGTCGAAGTGCTCTATGCCGACGGAACGAAATGGCGGCTGGCCACCGATGCGCCGGATGAGGGCGGCCGTTAAATCGAGTACGCCGTCGCAGCGGCGACGTGTGCTTCCAGCTCAGGCCACGCTCGTTGCGCGATGCCCTTGCGCGGGATGCGGCACATCCGCGCGAAGGGGCGACAAAGCGGCGGCCAGACGTTCACTCCTCCAAAGCGACGACCATCACGGCCTTGGCAGGCACCTTGATCGCCAGCTTGCCGCCCGCAGCACGCGTGCTGAACGCCGCCGGCTTGATGACCTGCGGATTCTGGAAGGTGTTGTGCGCATCCATTGCGGCCGAGGTGAGCACCTGGCCGGCCGCCCCTTTGACCTGCGTGCCGCTGACGTTGACGGCGACATCGACCGCCTTGTGCGGATCGGTGTTGACCAGCGCCAGGTGCACCTTGCCGTCCTTGGCGCGTGCCGCCGTAGCACTCACACCCGGAATGGTCACGGCACCCAGGGTGTAGCGGGTGTTGTCCTTGATCGCCAGCGGCAGCGACTTGGCATCCTGGAACGGCGCATACATCTGGAAGGCGTAGTAGGTCGGGGTCAGGACCATCTTCTCCTTGTCCGTCAGGATCATGGCCTGCAGTACGTTGACCATCTGGGCGATGGTGGTCATGGGGACCCGTTCCGCGTGCTCGTGGAAGATGTGGAAGTTAAGCGCCGCCACGAGCGCATCGCGCAGCGAGTTCTGCTGGAACAGCCCACCTCTGGGGTTCACTTCGTCATACCAGGTGCCCCACTCGTCGATCATCAGTCCGATCTTCTTCTCGGGGTCGTTCTTGTCCAGCACGACCACGTGATCCTTGATCAGCTGATCCATCTTCAAGGTATTGGCCAGGGTCGAGATCCATTCGTCTTCCTTGAAGCCGAGGTCCTTGCCCTTGACCTCCCAATTGCCGGTCGGGACGGTGTACTGGTGGACGGTGATGCCGATCGTGCGGCCCTTGAGTTCCTTGCTCAGGACCTGGGTCCAGCTGGTGTCGAAGCCGCTACCGCCGCTGGCGATCATCTTCGGCCTGGACTTCTCGGGTGCCCACAGGAAGTGTTCGTAGTTGCTGTAGAGGTTGGCGTAGTAGTCGGGCTTCATGTTGCCGCCACAACCCCACAACTCATTGCCGATGCCGAAGTAGGCGACCTTCCACGGTTTCTCGCGCCCGTTCTGAGCGCGCAGCCTGGCCAGCGGCGAGCCGCCGTCCGCAGTCATATATTGGACCCAGTCGGCCATCTCCCGCACGCTGCCCGTACCGACGTTGCCGTTGACGTAGGCGTCGGCGCCGATCATCTCGATCAGGTCGAAGAACTCGTGGGTGCCGACGGCGTTGATCTCTTCGACGCGACTGCCGTAGACGTTGCTCGGGCGCTTGTCCTGCGGGCCGATGCCGTCGCGCCAGTGGTAGGTGTCGGCGAAGCAGCCGCCCGGCCAGCGCACCAGCGGCACCTGCAAGGCCTTGAGCGCGCCGACGACGTCGTTGCGCCAGCCCCGGGTGTTGGGAATGCTGGACTTCGGGCCGACCCACATGCCTTCGTAGACGCCGGTGCCGAGGTGTTCGGCGAACTGGCCGTACACGTACTTGTTGATGATCGGGCCGGGTTTGCCGGTGTCGATGTCGATGCTGACCGGGTTGGCCGCGAAAGCAGGTGCAGCAATCATGCCGAGAATGGCCAAACTATGTTTGATTTTGTTCATACAAAGAGTGCGGACAGCCAAAAAGCCGGCGCGTGGTTTGGTTGCAATGAACCCGTTGATTCATCGCCATTATTTTTTCAGCGCCTTAATCGGCCGTTTTGTCCGCAGGCAAGGCGCGTTGGGAGAATTGCCAGTAATCGAACTTGAACAGTTCTTCGCCGGCCGCACCGCGGAATAAGAAGAAAAGGTCATGAACGCCGGAGGCGCCGGAGATCTGCGCCAACTGCTGCTGCCATTCACCGCCGGTGCCCGAGACCGGCAGGGTGCCGATCAACTGTCCGTCGAGTTTGCCCAGCCGAATTTCTATCTTCGCCCCGCTGGCCTCCTTGGCCTTGGCCGCGCTGGAGAGGCTGGCCATGAAGGCGCGCGCGCCGGTGGCGCCGAAATCGACATTTCGCACCTGGATATACGCCTTGTCGTGGATGTCGCGCAAATTCTGGCCACCCGCGCTGCTGGGTTCGATCTTGACGCCGGAAGACCAGGCGATGGTTTCGGCTTCGACTCGCTTGTAGGGATTGAGCGTGCCCACCGGTGCCGGCCCTTCCTTGGTCGGCTGCACCATTGGGACAGTGCCATCGGGGTTGAACTTCAACTCATCGACGCACACGGAACGTTTGAATCCGTCGCCGCCCGGAAGCGCGGCGTTGTGATAGAAAAGGTAGGTCTTGCCCTTGTAATCAACCACGCCGGGGTGGTTGGTGAAGGCGCTTTGCGGGGCCATGACGGGGCCGCCGTAAGTCCACGGCCCCTGCGGCGTGGGGCCGGTGGAGTAGCCAAGAGGCTCAGGAAGCGGGCCAGCGGCAAAGAACAGGTAGTAGCGCTCGTTGCGCTTGTAGAGCCAGGGGCCTTCTTCGTAAGACGTGCCGCGTTTTGCGTCTGCGGGAATGCGCTCGCCCAAGGCCTTGATCGTCATCGGATGCCGAATGAGGCCGTTCTCCCCCACGCTGGTGTCGTAGGAAATCATGTCCTTGTTCAGCTTCACCGACCACAGGTTGGGATTGCCCCAGGCGAGATAGGCTTGGCCCTTGTCGTCGATATAAACGGTCGGATCGATACTGTCGTGTTCGGCGGCGATCAGCGGTTTCTTGAGGGGACTGGTATAGGGACCGAGGGGATTGTCGGCCACCAGCACGCCAATACCCCGGCCTTGCACCGGGGCGTAAAGATACCACTTGCCGTCCCGCTCAATCACCTGGAGAGCCCAGGCGCCGTTGTCAAAACCGTGCCAGCCGGAGATTTCCTTGGCGGCCCAGGGAAGATCCCGGAGTGAGGCGATGGCGCCATGCTGGGTCCAGTTCACCATGTCCGTGGTCGTCGAGACCACCCAGTTCTTCATGTTGAAGTTGCCTTTTTCCCCGACATCTTCATCGTGCCCGGAAAACACGTAGAGCGTGCCGTTATGCACGATGGGGGCCGGGTCGGCCGTGTACATCGTTTGAATGATCGGGTTGAGCGCCAATGTTGTCGCGGGCAGCAATGCCAGCACGGACAAAAGAAGGACAGCGGGGAAGATTGGCTTTTTCATGACAAGCTGAGATTGGGAAGGTCGGGAAATAAGGTCGCGCCGTGTCAGCGCCCGTCTTTTGTCCCCGGCCCGACCCGGTAGTAATCAAAGTCCACACGGCCGCCGGCCGCCTTGGTCGAGTAATAGAAGAGACCAAAGCGGTAGCCCATGAAGTGCGGGAAGGTGTAGGCCAGACGCGAGGGGCGACCGATGGGGGTCCACGATTTGCCGTCGAGGCTGTAGGAGAACCGGGCGACTTCAGGCGCGGGCTGAAATTCCGTGTCGACCCTGAGGTGAACGGTTTTGCCAGACAGCGGAACGGCGGCGATTTCCTCGGGCTTGTCCGTTTCGGCGCTCACCATGACGAGGGATCTGGCGCCGTCGCTCATCTTGACACCCACGAAACCGTACTGCCTCTGGAATGCGGCCAGGCCAGCCCAGTCGCCATCATTCATGCCGCTGACGTCGATGCTGGTGGCGGCCGAACTCTTGGGGCCGAAGGTGCGCTGGGTGAGGGTGTTGGTGGCCTCGGGCAGCGCGGCCACGACCCGGCTGGTGGACAGGCTCAGGTAGCCCGGGCGCTGGGTGAGCGACCAGTCATCGAGGCGCGGGTTGTGGTTCCATTGCCAGGCCAGGGGCAGAGCGGGGTCGCCGGGCCGGCGGTCGAATTCGTCGGAGGCGACGATGCCCGAGACGCCGGAGACCCCTTGACCGCCGGCGGGGATGTCCAGCGTCATGGGCGCCTTGCCGTCGGTACCGAGCACCGGCCAGCCGTCCTTCCAGGTCACGGGGACGAGGTAGGGGATGCGACCGACGGCGCCGTTGTCCTTGAACAGATAGGCGTACCACTTGCCGTCCGGCGTGTCGATGAGGCCGCCCTGGGCGATGCCGCGGTCGTCGAGCGCGATGCGACTCTCGTAGGGGCCGTCGATGGCGTCGGCGCGGCTGATGATGACGGTGCGCGCCCAGCGGCTGCCGGGCGAGGCGATGTTGAAGAGGTAGTAGCGGCCATTGGCCTTCACGAGCTGCGAGCCCTCGCCCTTGAGCCCGCCCTGGTCGGCGCCGAAAAGGGCGTTGACGCTTTCGACGATGGTCTTGTTCACACCGCCGAGCTTGATGCCGGAGAGATCGGGTTTCAGCTCGATGAGGGAGATGCGCCCGCTGCCATAGACCATGTAGACGCGGCCGTCGTCGTCGAAGAACAGGCTGTGGTCACCCAGCGAGGGCTCGAAGCTCGTCGCCTTCCATGGGCCACGCTCAGGGTCGCGCGTGGTGAAGATGTGGGTGCGCCCGGTGTTGGCGGAGAACGTCGAGGCATGGAACACGCCGTCGTGGTACCGCAGGCTGCTGGCCCACGAGCCTTCCCCGTAGGTGTTCTTGCCGTTGTCGAGGCGGAAGGCTTCGTTGTCGGCAAGGGTTTCATAGGCGTACGACGCCATGCGCCAGCTCACCAGGTCCGTCGACTTCATGATCGGCAGCCCCGGGCTCATGTGCATCGTCGTGCTGCTCATGTAGTAGGTCTTGCCGACCCGGATGATGGCGATGTCCGGGACGTCGGCCCAGATGAGGGGGTTGTGGGCACGGTTGGACGGTGCCGCCGCAACGGCGTTGCCGCCGGGCGATGGTTCTGCGGCTATCGCGGTTGCGCCGGTGAACGCGGCCCAGCAAAAGGCGAGGGGGTGCAGGAGTCTGGCAAGGCGCATGGCTGGATATGAAGCATCAATAGGAGAACGGTGCCCGTTCTCTAGGGCCAAAGCTGGCGCAGGTCAGCGCGAGCCGGCGCCTGGCACGATCCGGTAGTAGTCGAAGTCCACACGACCGCCCGCCGTCTTGGTCGAGAAATAGAAGAGGCCGAAGCGATTACCTATGAAGTGCGTTGGGTAGGAATAGGTCAGGCGCGAGGGACGGCCGATGGGCGTCCAGGATTTGCCGTCGAGGCTGTAGGAGAAGCGGGCAAACTCAGGCGCGGGATGGAACTCGGCGTCGACCTTGAAGTGAACGGTTTTGCCAGACAGGGGAACGGAGGCGATTTCCTCCGGCTTGTCGGAATCGGCGCTCACCATGACCAGCGATCTGACGCCGTCGGTCATCTTGACGCCGACAAAACAGTACTGCTTCTGGAAGACCGTGAGGCCGGCCACGTCGCCGTCCTTCATGCCGCTCACATCGATGCTTGTCGTGGCGGAACTGGCAGGGCCAAAGGTGCGCTGGGTGAGAGTATTCGTGGCCTCGGGCAAGGTGGCAACGACCCGGCTGGTGGCGAGGCTCAGGTGGCCCGGACGCTTGGTGAGCGACCAGTCACTGGGCCTCGGGTTGTGGTTCCATTGCCAGGCCAGGGGCAGGACGGCGTCGCCGGGCCGGCGGTCGAATTCGTCGGAGGCGACGATGCCGGAGGCGCCCGAGACGCCCTGTGCGCCGGCCGGGATGTCCAGCGTCATGGGCACCTTGCCGTTTTCGCCGAGCACGGGCCAGCCGTCCTTCCAGGTCACGGGCACGAGGTAGGGAATGCGACCCACGGCGCCGTCGCCCTTGAAGAGATAGGCAAACCATTTGCCGTCCGGGGTGTCGATGAGGCCGCCCTGGGCGATACCGCGGTCATCCAGCACGATGCGACCCTCGTACGGCCCGTCGATGCGGTCGGCACGGTGGACGATAACGCTGGGCGCCCAGCGGCTCTTGGGCGAGGCGATGTTGAAGAGGTAATAGCGGCCGTTGATCTTGAAAAGCTGCGACCCCTCGCCGTTGAGCCCGCCCAGATCGGAGCCGAAGATGGTGTTGACGTTCTCGATGAGAACCTTGTTCACGCCGCCGGGCTTGATGCCGGAGAGATCGGGTTTCAACTCGACGAGCGTGATGCGACCGCCGCCGTAAACCATGTAGACGCGACCGTCGTCATCGAAAAGCAGGCTGTTGTCATGCAGCAAGGGCTCGAAGCTCGTCTCTTTCCACGGGCCGCGCTCCGGATCGCGCGTGGTGTAGATGTGAGTGCGTCCGCTGGTGTAGGAGAAAGTCGAGGCGTAGAACACGCCGTTGTGGTACCGCAGGCTGCTGGCCCAGGAGCCTTTGCTGTAGGCGTCCTTGCCGTTCTCGAGACGCATGGCTTCGTTGTCAACGAGGGCTTCATGGGCGTAGGAGACCAGGCGCCAGTTGACAAGATCCTCCGACTTCATGATCGGCAGACCCGGGCTCATATGCATCGTCGTGCTGCTCATGTAGTAGCTTTTCCCGACGCGGATCATCGACATGTCTGGGACGTCGGCCCAGATGATGGGGTTGTGGGCAAGCTTCGTCTGTGGCGCCGCAAGGGCGCTGGCGCCGTCGCGCAGCGCCGGCTTGGCACCGGGCGACGGTTCTGCGGCAAGGGCGATTCCGCTGGTGAGGGCAGCCCAGCAAAAGACGACGGGGTGGAGGAGTCTGGCAAGGTGCATGGCTGGATGTGAAGCGTCAATAGGTTGTAGGGAGGTGCCCCGGAATGGAGGGCCCGGCGGCAACCCGCTTGGGCGCGCCCCGGTCAGCGCGAGCCGCCTGGCTCGATCCGGTAGTAGTCAAAGTCCACACGGCCGCCGGCGGTCTTCGTCGAATAGAAGAAGAGGCCAAAGCGATAGCCCATGAAGTGCTGCGGAAGGGTGTAGCGAAGGCTCGACGGGCGACCGATGGGGGTCCAGGTCTTGCCATCAAGGCTGTACGAGAAGCGGGCAGCGTCAGGCGCCAGATTGAAATCGCAGTCGACCTTGAGGTGAACTGTTTCGCCAGTGAGGGGAATGGAGGCGATCTCCTCCGGCTTGTCGGAATCGGCGCTCACCATGACGAGGGATTTCGCGCCGTCGGTCATCTTGACGCCGACAAAACCGTACTGCTTCTGAAAAGCCGTGATGCCGGCCACGTCGCCGTCTTTCATGCCACTCACGTCGATGCTCGTGGTGGCGGAACTGCGCGGGCCGAAGGTGCGCTGGGTGAGGGTGTTGGGGGCCTCGGGCAGACTGGAGACGACCCGGCTGGTAACAAGGCTCAGGTGGCCCGGGCGCTTGGTGAGCGACCAGCCATTGGGCCTCGGGTTGTGGTTCCATTGCCAGGCCAGGGGCAGGACGGGGTCGCCGGGCCGGCGGTCGAATTCGTCGGAGGCGACGATGCCGGAGGCGCCCGAGACGCCCTGTGCGCCGGCCGGGATGTCCAGCGTCATGGGCACCTTGCCGTTTTCGCCAAGCACGGGCCAGCCGTCCTTCCAGGTCACGGGCACGAGGTAGGGAATGCGACCCACGGCGCCGTTGTCCTTGAAGAGATAGGCGTACCACTTGCCGTCCGGCGTGTCGACGAGGCCGCCCTGAGCGATACCGCGGTCATCGAGCGCGATGCGACTTTCATAAGGCCCGTCAATGCTGTCGGCTCGGCTGACGATGACAGTGCGCGCCCAGCGGCTGCCGGGTGACGCGATGTTGAAGAGGTAGTAGCGGCCGTTGATCTTGAAGAGCTGCGAACCCTCGCCATGGAGCCCGCCTTGGTCGGTGCCGAAGACGATGTTGACGTCATCGACGACGACCTTGTTCACACCGCCGGGCTTGATGCCGGAGAGATCGGGTTTCAGCTCTGTGAGCATGAGGCGACGGGCACCCCAAACCATGTAGGCGCGGCCGTCGTCGTCGAAGAACAGGCTGTGGTCATGCAGCGATGGCTCGAAGCTCGTCTCCTTCCACGGGCCGCGCTCCGGATCGCGCGTGGTGTAGATGTGGGTGCGTCCACTGGTGGAGGAGAAAGTCGTCGCGTAGAACAGGCCGTTGCGGTAACGCAGACTGCTGGCCCAGGAGCCGTAACCGTAGGCGTCCTTGCCGTTCTGGAGGCGGAGGGCATCGTTGTCGGCCAGAGTTTCATAGGCGTAGGAAGCCATGCGCCAGTTCACCAGGTCCGTCGACTTCATGATCGGCAAGCCCGGGCTCATGTGCATCGTCGTGCTGCTCATGTAGTAGGTCTTGCCGACACGGATGATGGCGATGTCCGGGACGTCGGCCCAGATCAAAGGGTTGTGGGCACGCCCTCGCTGCGCAGCAGGAAGCGCCTCGACAGTTGAAAGAGGCCGCCCATCGAGCGCCACCTGATCAGCGGGCGAGTTTTCCGAGGCACTGACCCCAGCGCCGGCAACAGCGGCGCACCACAAGGCGAGGATTTGAAGACGTCGAGCGAAGTGCATAGGCGGCTAAAGATGGAGGCGGGGTGCAACGGGCGAAATTCCACGTCGCTCTTGAGTTAACGCGACGCCCCAGGCAACGAAGATCGCCCGGAAGGCTGTGACAGCGGCGCGGGGATCGGACCGTTGGACGGGTTGGGGGCCACGGGTCGACTGGCCTCGATGCCGCGGATGAATTCAGACAGGTGACGAATCGAATCGCTCGCGCGGTGGAATTTCCGCCGGCACAGGGCAGGCGCCGGAACGTCGTCATGTGGCACCTTGACTTCGGTCGTGGTGGCGACGCACATCACCGAAGCAACAAGGGCGCTGCGGAGACTGTCAACGTCTTGGACGAACACCCAGCCCTCAGCCACTTGAGGACGGCTGGCCACGACGCCGCGGATGAAGTCGGACATGAAATCGCTCGCGTAGGTCATGGGGGTTCCGGAGGTGGGTGGCTCAGCGCTTGGCGGGGTTCAGCGTCAGCAAGGTGATGTCGTTGCTGCGCATGGGCACGCTGTAGTTCAGCTGGCCGTCCTTGCCGACGTTGACCGTACGTTGCACCTCGGGCAGGTCCCGGGTCAGCAGCTGCAGCTTGGCGAGCTGCGCGGCATCGAGGTTGACGGGCGAGCCCATCTCCAGGTAGGCGGTGTAGGCGTCGTTGACCTTGTAGCCGGCGCGACGCAGTTCGAGCCGATAGGCGCCCGGCTTCAGGTTGCGCAGCGCAAGCTTGACTTCGGGCGCCGGGCCGTTGGGCACCGGCTTGGCGAAGAACACGCCGTTGCTGATGCTCTTTTGATCAGGATGCTGCCAGTCCCACGCCACGACGGCCGTCTTGTCGCCATCGACTGCGGCCAGCACCTTGTTGTCGGTGCTCGGGATCTCATTCCCCCGCAATGCGTTGAGGTACTTGTAGGCGAACCATGTCGACTTGCGCAGGCCATCGCGTGTCATCAAGCCGAAGCCGCCATGGAAGGCGCGAGGCGGCGGGCCCGGCTCCTCGAACAGGTCGCTGTAGGTCCAGTAGCTCATTGCCTGCGCATAGCCTCGCGTGGCGCGCAGCTTGGTCAGGATCCACGGCGCGCTGATGTAGCTGTCGTGCACCTTGTCGTACGGGTTGTAGCTGGTGCTCCACTCGGTGATGTACAGCGGAATGCCAGGGAACGGCGAGGCTTCGATCTCTTTGCGGTTGCGGCGCACGTCGCCGACGATGGCGTCGGGGTTGGGGTCCAGGATGCGGTCCGACTTGCCGAATTCGTCGAGGTAGCCCTCGGTGACGCCGTAGGTGTGCGTGGTGACAAAGTCCACCGGCACGCCCTCCTGTTTCGCATAGGCCAGCAACTCGGGCACCCAGAAAGCGCCGGCCGTGGCAGGGCCGCCGACTTGCAGCCCGGCGTCCACTTTCTTGAGCATGCGCGCGGTGTTCGCGTACAGCTCGAAATAGGCCTTCTGGTCGGCTTTCTCCCAGAAGCCGTCGAGGTTGGGCTCGTTCCACACTTCGAACGGCCATTTGCGGACCTCTTCGATGCCATAGCGCTGGATGAGGTGGCGCGCAAAGGCGTCGATCAGCTCGGTCCAGGGCCCTGGCTGCGGGTGCGAGGTGTTGCCCTTCCAGTAGAAGATCTTCAGGTCGGAGGTCTTCATCACGGCGGGTGTGAAGCCCAGCTCGATGAAGGGCTTGACGCCACTGGCCAGCAGGCCGTCGTACAGCTTGTCGATGCCGGTCCAGTCGAACACCAGCTTGTCGCCTTCCTTCTTCACCGTGCCGTAGACGTCGTGAAAGATGTCGTGGAAGCGCACGTAGCGAAAGCCCAGCTCGTCCGCCGCCGTCTTGAGCTGGGCGAGGTTCTCAGGGCGGCCGGTGGTGCCCGGGAAGTCGGCACCGACCGAGAGGTCAAAGAAGCGGTCCATCGGCTGGGTCGCGGCAGCACGGTCCAGCGTCACCTCGCGTGCGGCGGGGAGCGCAGCGGGAGCGGCGAGAGTGGCGCTGCCCAGTCCTAGTGAAAGGAGCGTTACCGCGAGACTGATAGCGCTTCGGCTCAGGGAAAGGGAGGTGTTCATCGGAAGATTTGGGAGGACGTCGAAAGAGAGGTGGCGCCGAGGCCTGGAGCCAAAAACTGGACAGATGCAGCTCAATGCATGAGCCCTATCCGACGACAACGATGGACTTGGGCGGCAAGGCCTGCGGGCCGTACTAGCGCGCGTACAGCGCGAACGCAAAGTCGCCGGGGCGGCCGCTCTCCCGGTCCTTCAGCGGCCGGTCATCGAGGGTCGCCTCGCCGTCGGCATAAACGTCGCTGCGGCTGGCGCGCAGATTGATGGTCAGCGCGTCCTTCTGGCCTTGCAGCGCCAGTGCATAGCGGCGCCCGGCCTGCAACACGACAGCCGGATGGGCGCTGAAGTCGAAGCTCAGCAGCCCGGCGCCTTGCGGCCGGTAGGCGACTGCCAGGCCCTCGCCGGCACCGAGCAGTTCGGTGCCGGCCTCCACGTCGCGCAGCGACAGCCGCAAGCTGCGCGTGGCATCCGTGCCATGGCCGTCGCCGGCGTACAGGCTGAGCCGGCCCAGCGGGATGTCGGCACGCGGCACGAAGGTCTGCACCAGGCGGGTCGCGCCGCCGTCGCGGTTAAAGCCGATGGGCTCCGGCGCCTGCTCGAAAGGCTTGGCGACCGAGGCCAGCGCCGGGCTGCCCGGCCAGGTTTCGGGATAGCCCTGGGCGAACTGCTGAACGGCCACGCGCGGGTCGGAGCGGCCCGGGTCCGGCAGCGCCGGCACCTTGCCCTTGGGCGGCTGCGGCGGCTTGCTGATGCCGGCTTCGGTCTGCGTGATCGGCCACATGCGGCCGTCGGCGTCGTAGTAGAGGTACTCCATCGCGGCGGAGCGGCGGGAGCCGGCGCCGGTCTCGCCGTTCAGGGTAAGCCCGGCATTGTGATAAACGAGGTAAGACTGGCCCTTGAAGTCGTCGATGACGCCCGCGTGGATGGTGAAGCTGTTGGGCACCGGGCCGGTTAGCAGGCCCTGGTAAGTCCAGGGCCCGCGCGGGCTGGGCGCAGTGGCATAGGACAGGTGTTCGAAGAGACCCTGCTGCGCCATCGACGCGTAGGTCATGTAGTACGTGCCCTTGCGCTTGGACAGCCACGGCCCCTCGGTGTAGTTGGGCAGCGCGATCTTCTCGATGGGGCCGTCCAGCTCGGTCATGTTGGCTTTGAGCTTGGCCAGGTAGAGCACCGGGTTGCCCCAGGCCAGCCAGGCGGTGCCGTCGTCGTCAACGAAGACGGTGGGATCGATGTCACTCCAGCCGTAGGGGCTGGGCGTGGACGCATCCGTGATCAACGCCGAGCCGCGCGCATCCTTGAACGGGCCCAGCGGGTTTTCGGCCACCGCCACGCCGATGGCCTTGCCGGGGTGGGTGTCGTTGTGCTGTACGGTGGCGTAGAAGTAGAAGCGGCCGTTGCGCTGCACCACCTGCGCGGCCCAGGCGTCGCCCACCGCCCACTTGAAATCGGTGGGCTTCATGAAGGCGCCGTGCGAAGTCCAGTTGCGCAGGTCCTTGGACGAATAGGCCAGCCACTCCTTCATGAGGAAGAAGTCGTTGCCCTTGGCCTCGTCACGGCCGACGTAGAGATAGACCGTGTCGCCCACGCGCAGCGGCGCGGGGTCGGCAGTGAAGCGGTCGCGCAGCACCGGATTGGCGCCGGGCGCCGGTTCGGCGGCCAAAGCGGCCCCGCTGGCGAGGGCGGCGCAGCAAAGGGCGATGCGGTGCAGGGGGCTGGGGAGGTGCATGGCTGGGTGTGAACCTTCAATGGGTTGTGGCGGGCGACGTGTTCACCCGACCAAGTCAAGCGGGGCCGGCGATCAGCCCAGCCTCTTAAGCAGCGTGAGGTGCGACAGCGATGAAGCGTCCGCTGCGGCGATGGAAATCCTGCTCATCCCTTATCGCTTGGATCAGGGGGCGGCTTCAGGGTCGCAGGCTTCACTTGCGCTCGAAGCGCCAGTGATCGAACTCAAACATCGTCGGCCCGCCCTGCCCCCTGAAGATGAGGTAGAGGTCATGCACGCCTGTGGCGCCCGAGACCGGCACGCCTTGCTGCTGCCACTGATCCAGGCCGCCGGTTCGGGCCACCGTCAGGGTGCCGAGATGCGGCCCATCGACGCTGTCTAGCCGCAACTCGATCTTGCCGCCGTCCATCTCGCTGGCCAGGTTGGCGACGAAGCGGGCCGCGCCCTTGCTGCCAAAGTCGACGCCGTTGACCTTGATGTAGCTGAGATCGGTGATGCGCGTGACCACCATGCCGACCTTGTCATTGCGCGCGGTCTTGATGCCAGGCGCCCAGTCGAACGGGCGATCCCGGTCCCGCTTCAGGCGGGACGTCCAGGCCATGGTCTCGGCCTCCACGCGTTCGTAGGGCGACAAGGGTTTGAGCGGAGCGACGCCGACGTTGTCCCACCAGGGGAGCATGTTGATGGTGCCGTCCGCGTTGTAGTCGAACCGGGTCACCGTGACGGAGCGGCGTTCGCGGTGGATGGGCGTGTCGGCAAAGTTCAGCCGGTAGTTGAACCCGAACACGTAGGACCCACCCATGTAGTCGACGATGCCCGGGTGGTTGCCGGTCGAGTTGGCGTTGTGGTCCATGATGTCGCCCTTGTAGACCCAGGGGCCGGTGGGCTTGTCGCTCATGGCGTAGCCAATGCCTTCGGGGCAGCAACTCGACGCGTAGGCCATGTAGTACTTGCCCTGGCGCTTGTAGACCCAGGGGCCTTCCTGGTAGTTGCGCGGCCTGCCCTCGGCCTGCTGGATCTCGCCGCTGTAGGAGATCATGTCCGGGTTCAGCTTCACGTAGTACAGCTGCGGGTTGCCCCAGTACATGTAGGCTTGGCCGTCGTCGTCGACGAAGACCGTGGGGTCGAAGTAGCCGATGCCCTTGTCGATCAGCGGCTTGCCCAGGGCATCCTTGAACGGCCCCTCGGGCCTGTCGGCCACGGCGACGGCAATCACGCTCTTGGGCCAGCCCTGCACGCTCACCGACGCGTAAAGGTAGAACTTGCCATTGCGCTCGACGACCTGGGAGGCCCAGGCATCGTTGTCCTGCATCGCCCAGGGAAAGGTCGCCAGCGACGCCACGACGCCCTTGTCGGTCCAGTTCGACATGTCGGTCGACGTGTAGAGGCGCCAGTTGCGCATCTTGAAGTCTCGGGCGTCATCCTCATCGTGCCCGGTGTAGAGGTAGACCACCCCCTTGTGCACCAACGGTGCCGGGTCGGCGGTGTAGCTGGTCTGCACGACCGGGTTCTCGGCCTGGCTCGGCCGCGGCCAAACGCAGGCCATTACAAACACCAGGAACGCAAGCATGCGCGCAATCATGGGAAACCTCGATTCGGAACGATGCGGGACGGCGAAGCGGCCGTCCGCTGGGAAAACGATGAGCTCAAGGTGGCCCTGGATCAGCCCAGCATCTTGAGCAGCGTGCGATGGTGCTGCGGCATGCGCTCTACGGACGCTGCGATGGCTTTGCGACGCTGGTCCAGCGCAGCCATCGCCCGCTCGCGCGGGATCTCCGAGAAGACCGGATCGTTGCGCTCCGGCCAGTGCTCCATGCCCGCGTGGATGGCCAGCCAGCTGGTGGCATCGAATCCTTCCTCGTCGTACTCGTGCAGCACGCCGTAGCGACGCCACAGCTCCATCCGGAAGGCCAGGGTTTCCGGCAACACCATCGATGACACATGACGCCATAACTCGCTGTCTCGGCGGCGGGTCAGGCAGTAGTGCAGGATGATGAAGTCGCGGATGCGCGTGAAGCGCCGCGCCGCACCGTCGTTGAACAGGGCCCGGTCGTTCTCATCCAGCGGCCGGCCGGCCGTCAGCAGGGTCATGAGGCGGCTGATGCCGTCCTGGATCAGGTAGATGCTGGTGGACTCGAGCGGCTCCAGGAAGCCGGAGGACAGGCCGATGGCGACGACGTTGTGCACCCAGAAGCGCTCACGGTGGCCGGTCGTGAAGCGCAGCAGCCGCGGCTCGCCAAGCGGCTTGCCGTCGAGCCGGGCCAGCAGTTGTTCGCGCGCACGGTCGGCGTCGATGAATCGGCTCGAGAACACATGGCCATGGCCCGTGCGGTTCTGCAGCGGGATGCGCCACGCCCAGCCACCTTCCAGCGCCGTAGCCTGGGTGTACGGGGTCAGTTCCTCGCCAACCCGCTCCGTGGGGCAGGCCCATGCGCCGTCCACGGGCAGCCAGTGGCTGAAGTCGACGAAGGGCTCCTCCAGCGTCCGGCCCAGCAGCAGGGAACGAAAGCCCGAGCAGTCGACGAACAGATCGCCTTCTATGCGCCGGCCGTCCTCCAGCTGCACGGCGGCCACGCCACCATCGGCGCGGCGTGAGACCTCGGTGATGCGTCCCAGCGTGTGGCGGGCACCGCGCTGCAGGGCCAGATTGCGCAGGAAGGCGGCGTACTGGACGGCGTCGAAGTGGTAGGCGTACTTGAACTGCGCCTGGTCGTCGGGCAGCACAAAGCGCCCCTTCATCGCCATCACGGTCGGCACACACTGCACGCCCAGCGGTTCGGTCAGCCCCATGCGGCGGTGCTGGCCCCACAGCGTCTGCGAACCGAACAGGTTGCCGAAGTGCCCGAAGGTATGGAAGTAGTCCTTGCCAACGTCCAGCCAGTCGCAGAAGCGGATGCCCAGCTTGTAGGTGCCGTTCGTGGCGCGCAAGAAATCGCGCTCGTCGACGCCGATCAGCTGGTTGTAGTTGCGGATGGACGGGAACGTGGCTTCACCGACACCGATGATGCCGATGTCCTCGGACTCGACCACCTCGACGCAGGCGCGGCCCTTCAGCCCGGTGACCAACGCCGCGGCCACCATCCAGCCGGCGCTGCCACCTCCCACGACGACGATGCGATCAACTTTTTGCGTCATAGAGATCTTGCCAAGTTCCTTGGCACCTTGAACGACGTGCGCCGACGTCCATCATTTCCATCTCTGGCCACGTGCGGCGACCACCCACGCAATTGGGCATGCCGCCCGGACACCTCGTCCGGACTGCATGCAGGTGCTACCGCGTCGGAGACCGCGTCAGAACTCGTAGCGTGCGCTCATCGAGTAGCTGCGGCCAGGGTAGAACCACGCGCGCCCCATCGTGCCGATGTGCTGCTGCTGCGTCTGGCGGACGATGACGTTGTTCAGGTTCGTCACGTTGATCGACGCACTCAGCGTGTTGCTGAATCTGTAGTGCATGCCGGCGTCCCACTGGCCGAACGCCTCCTGCCAGGTCGGCAGGCCCCAGCCCACATCGCGGGCACCCGGGCGCGACGGGTCCGCGCTCGTCCCATCCTCGCCGCGCGTGCCATTGGCATCCGTCGCCTGCAGCACCCGGCTACGCCAGTTGTAGGCCAGCCGCGCCGAGAACGGGCCGCGGTCGTACATCAAGACGAAGTTGGCCGCGTTCTTGGCCATGTAGGGCAGCGGCAGATTCTTGAACGGCACGCCGTTGGTGTCGCAGCCGAACAGGTGCAGCGTGCCATTCGTCGTCGCCCTGCCCGCATCGCAATAGGGGTTGTCGATCTGCTTGTACAGGCTTTGCTTGGCATCGATGTAGGTGTAGTTGGCCGACACGCCGATGCCCTTGGCCCACTCCGGCAGCACGCCTTCCAGGAAGGGCAGCTTGTCCAGGTAGGTCATGCCCGCAAGCTCGATGCCGCTGACCGTCGCCTTCCCGACGTTGGCGGGCCCCGTGACCGGGAAAATCTGCGGATTGCCACCCACACTGGTGTAGGCACGGGCGTAGGCGCTTTTCATGATGACGTCCTTGACATCCTTATGGAACAGCGTGCCCGTGATGGACTGGCCGTCACGCGGGTACCACTCCAGCGCCAGGTCGTAGCTGTTGGCCGTGATCGGCTTGAGCTTGACGTTGCCGGTGTTCTCTCCACGGTAGGTGACCCTCTGGTTGACGGCGTCGTAGTCCTGCCAGAGCTTGACGTACTCGCCCAGCTGGTTGAAGCCGGGTCGGTTCATGCTCTTGGCCATTGCCAGGCGAGCCTGCAACCTGTCGGTGAAGTTCATCTTCAGGTTGAGCGACGGCAGCACCTTGACGAATTCGTTCTCCACGTCCAAAGGCCCTCCGAGCTGGTCAAAGCGCGGCAGATCGGGCGGCGTCATCGAGTTGTATCGCGTCTCGAAAACTGTGAAGCCGTGCGAGACGTCGCGGGTCAGCACGACGCGCACACCGGCGTTGCCTTCGATCGGGAACTTCAAATCGTCAAAGCCAAAGCGCAGCGTGGCGTAGACCGCATCGGTCTGTTCACTGTGCGTGCTGGTCTTGGACGGGTCATTGTTGAAGACCAGTTCCTGGAAGCCCTGGAAGTCCGCCGGATTGCACGTCAAGTTATTGGTGGGGAACAGCTTCTGGCCATCCAGGCATTGCTGGTAGCGGTAGTCGTTGGCCAGCGTCGTGTAGGTGTTTGGGTAGTCGCGCACGGCACCGATCGTCGGCATGACGATGTTCGGCAGCGAGCCCACCTTGCCGCCATAGAAGTTGCCGAAGTTGAACACTTCGACCGGCACGGTCTGGTAGCGCGGGTCGCTCATGTAGGCGAAGCTTCCGCGCGACTGCCAGCCCTCTCCATCGGTGACCGCAGGCGGCTTGCCGGGCGTGGAAGTCTGCTTGACGGCCCAGGGATCGGCAACGGACGTCCAGCCGTTGCCCGAGGCTTCGTAGCGGCGTGCCACGCGATAGGTGGCTCTCACGCCGACACGGATATCACGCAGGATGGGATCGTCGAAACGGTAACGCACGTCGGCCTTCCAGGCGTAGAGGTCGGCATCGGCCTTGCTCATGCCCGGCATGACCAGGTTCCAGTAATAGTTTTTCGGGTCGGCCAGGAAATCCGTGGCAGTCTGGTCGAAGCCAATGCGCGCCGGGCTCTTTCCGCTCACGTCGATGTTCATGCTCGGCACGTAAGTACCCAGTTGCAGATTGCGGCCAATGGAATCGTTCTTCGCATGAACCCATTGGAGGTCGTTCTCCACCTGCCACTGGTCGTTGACGTTCCATTTGAATTTCCACGCGAGTTCGCCGGTTTTCGAATTGCTCCGATTCCAGCCGCGCGAGACGTTGAAGCCCAGCCCGCCATCGGCAAAGGTGTTCGCCCCGAGGCCGCCGCTGGGGTAGGTGTAGAGGCCAGAGGTCAGCACGTTGTTGGCGTCGTACGTCGCATTCTTGATCACCGACTTGTACGGGCTCTCCACACCGGTGTAGATGCCCTGCTCGCTGCCCGTCTCACGTGCGCCCGAAAGGAAATAGGTCAGCGACGAATCCATGCCGCCCTTTTTCCACTGCAGCGCGCCATAGAAGCCGGCGCGTTCGGTGTCGCCCGTGTTGTTGCGGTATGAGGCGGACTTTGGCGCCCAGGCCGTCTGGCCGCTGATCAGGTCGGTGCGCGGGAAGTAGGCATCCAGCTGGATGCTCTCGTTCTGGAAGCTGGAGTGGTTGTAGGAAAGGTCGAAGAGGACCCCGACGCGCCCAATGTCCGTGTTCCATTGGGTGGTGTACAGCCCCGACACGCTGGGCGAATGCTTGCCCGAGCGCTGCACGTAGTTGTTGCCCGCAGACAGGTAGGCCTTCGTCTCTCTGTAGTCAAAGGGCAAGGCCGTGCGCAGGTTCACCGTGCCGCTGACGCCGCCTTCGATGATTTCGCTGGAGGGGTTCTTGTACACGTCGACGCCCGCCATCAGCTCGGGCGGCACGTCACCCCAACTCAGCTCACGACCAGGCCAGCCGGCGGAGAAGGTCTCGCGCCCGTTCAGCAGCGACGAGCCCCAACTGAGGCCGCGCACGCTGATACCCGATCCTTCGACCGAGAAATGCTCCGGGTCGCCACGCGATTTGTTGCGGTCAATGGTGATGCCAACGACGCGCTGCAGCACCTCGGTGATCGACTTGTCCGGCAGCTTGCCGGCCTCTTCTGCCACGACCGAGTCGACGATCTCCTCGGCGTTCTGCTTGAGCTTCTGCGCCGTCGCCAGCGCGGCGCGCTGCCCGGTGACGACGACGGTCTCCAGGCTTGCCGGCTTGTCAGTCGTCGCCTGCGCCAACGCGGCACCGCCGACGGTCAGCAGCATCATGTGGACCATGCCGCGATGGATGGCCGTGGTGCGGAACTGTTTTTTCATGGTGTCTCCGTATTCGTTCGATGTGTCCGGCGGCAGCTGCCGTCCTCGGCGCTGCCGCGTGCCCAGGCACTGGATGCCGGGGCAGCTCGCTGCGATGCTGGCGTCACTGACCAGATCGACGCAGCGGCTGGTTACTGGATGGTGATGGCGCCCTTGATGGTCAAGTCGGAGGCGAAGATGCCGGCAGTCTTCCTGTCCACATTTGCGTCCATCAGCCAGAAGCGTGTGCGAACGATGTTGGAGGACTGCAGCAGCGTCGCGGCCGACGCGCGCGAGGCCGCCATCTTGTCCAGGGCCTCCTTGAACGCGGCAGCATTGACCGGGGTGCCCGTGCTGTCATAAGGGTTCGGCAGCTTTCGTACATCGTCGTCCAACGACGCAGTCGTCACACCCGCCAGGCCGCAGCTATCGGTGACGGCAAAGTTGTCCAGCGGCACGGCATAGCTGATCAACCCCGGCTGAGGCGCCCAAACCAGAGTGCTCAGCCTCACGTTGCAACCGTCGTTGCGCTTACCTAGATCAAGGTGCACGACGATGGGCTTGCTGGAAGCGTGGAGGTCGGCGTTCAAGCCCAAGGTGAAGCCCAGCGCCTTCTCGGTGGTGACTTGCAGTCCACCCGCCGTGTCGCCCGACCCATTGAAGCCGCTCAAGCCAGGCGCAAAGATGTCGATTCGGTTGAAGCCGTACTGCCAGCCGCCGGTGAACATGGTGTCCGGGATATGGAGGGCCGAATCGAGCGTGGAGCCATCGCTGGAGACCGTGCTGTAGCACCAGTCGCCACCGCTCGCATCGCACCACTCCCACCCCGCGTTGAGCGCGCTGTTCCAGGGGTTCACCATGACGTTGCCGCCCTGCTTGGTTAGCAGGTCGTTCTTGGTTCCGCGACCACCTCCCGGCGCGAAGCCGTCAGCAACGAGCAGCGGGTCGACGGCGATGAAGCGCTGCGTCGTCGCTTCCTTGTAGTTCGCATCGCCGGCCTGCTTCGCCGACACCGCACAGGAGCCCTTGGCCAGCAACTGGACCGTACTCCCGCTGATCGAGCAGACAGCGGGCGTGTCGCTGGAGAACGTTACCGGCAGCCCTGACTCCGCAGTCGCACTGAGCGCGACCGACGTTGCCGTCGTCCTCAGCACATAGTCAGGCGGCGAGAACGTCAACACCTGCGCATGCTTCAACACATTGAACAGCTGGCTCGAATCGTCGGCAGCCGCCCATTTGGTGCCGTCCGAACCGACCCCGCCAGGCTGGCTGGCGATGACCAGGCACTCACCCGCGGCCACCAGCGTCAGCTGGTCACCGGCGACCGTGCAAGTGGTGGGCGTGCCGGTGCGGAAGCTGATCGGCAGCCCGGATGTTGCCGTGCCTGACAAAGTCGTCGGGGCAGTCAGCAGCGTGCCGCCACCCGGATACTTGAAAGTGATGACCTGGTAGCGGCCCTCTGAGCCTCCACCGCCATCGCCATCGCCCCCCCCCCCGCAGGCGGCCAAAAATGCGCACGTCGCCACAACGGTCAACTTCCGGGCCTGAATCAACTTTTTCGTCACGTTCTGTCTCCTTTTTTGAATTAACTGGTAGCTGTTCAAACTGCAGAACTTGCAGCAACGCAGCTCCTTGATCTCGGGCCCGTCTCGCCGAACCTATGGCCACTAGGCGCGGTCGTTGCCCGAACTGTTTCCGAGTGAGAAATCCCTCTATCCGCGTGCTTGGTCGCCTTGCTTGGGCTCCATCCACACCCACCCATCAGGAGCCGAGATGTGAACTCGGGGCCGTCCTGGTCGCCGCTCCACCCCCGGAAGTACGCTCGGGGCACGCGCGAAACCGCTGAGGCGCACGGGCTGGCCGACTGGGAGGCTGAGGGCGAGGTCAATCACAGGCTGATTCCGACTGATGAATGGGGCGCGCTGGAGGGTGCCTGACGGTGGTGGACCAGCGGCTACACCGCAGGTTCCGCGCGAAAACCAAATCTTGCTTGATTCGACGCCGAATCAACCAGCGAAAAAATTGCCGTCATGCCACAACTGTCCGCCCCAATTTTCGAGGGCTCGATCGGTTCGCCGACCCAGCGCTTGTGGGAAGACTGCAGGTGATGGCACATCTGCGCCGCCGCCGCCTGAGGATTGCGCGACTTGAGCACCCGCAGAATCGCCTCATGCTCTTCCAGGGCAGCCTGCCAACTGTCCATCGTTTCGGCGCGCATGCTCATCCGCGATGAAATCGGGCTGTGTCGGTCGTCGAACAGCGCCCCGACCATTCCGACCAGCACCGAGTTCCCGCTCTGCTCGGCGATGCTGAGATGAAATCGTCGGTCAGCCTCGACTGGCATACATCCTCTGGCCAGCTCATCCCGCATCTCCCCCAGTGCCTCTTCGACACGAAGCAGCCCCAACGTACTGACGCGAGCGGCAGCGAGCGTGATCACCGCGCTCTCCAGGACAGCTCGCGCTTGCAGCAGTTCCCCGGGGCTGTCACCCAAACCCAACGCGGAGCTGTCGCCGCGCCGGCCAGATGGGCAGACGTAGACGCCCGATCCGCTGCGGATCTCGATGCGTCCCTCCACCTCCAGCGCGATCAGCGCTTCACGAAGGGAGGGGCGCGACACCCCGAGCTGCGAGGCCAGATTGCGCTCACCCGGCAGTCTTGCACCTTCCAGCAGGCCCTCGGCGTCTATCAGCGCCCTGATCCGATCGGCGATCTGCTCGTACAGGCGACGAGTCTCGACCCGCGGGCTGGCCAGCCGGGCGCCAACGGTGAGGTCATTCATGGGTTGAGTCCGGCTGACATGAAGCATTCGCTGGAAGGGCATTGGCGGTGGACGACCGTTGGCTGTCGGGTGCTGGCGTTCGCATCAGAATCATCAAAACCAGCTTCATTCGGCGCCGAATCAATCGACGCAAAAAATTTGGTCATACCATGCAGCAGTCTTAGTCGGAAGATGGGTGAATTGGTCATACCGCTGCGCAATGATATTTAGATCGCCGGTCGAACCAACTAGGGGAAACCCAAGAGCACGTGCACCCCCGTGCAGATCTGGAGCGCCGCCGGCCTCGTGCTGCGAATGAACACCTGCTACTGCGCCTCTCCGGCCGGTGAGCACGCCGCGTCGAAATGCACGGCGGGCACCAATCTTCGCAACCGTGCTGACCGCACAGCCGGTCAGTCCAATGGGCATCAAAACACCTATGACCCGTCGTTTTGTTCGACATCCCCTGCTTGCGGGGGGCGATTGGTCAGGCCTCTAGGTGTTTTCATCGGTAAGACCTCTTCTGTATTTTGGCACACTGGTAATACCAAAACAGGCGCGACTCCCTCCCGGGTCCATAGCCGTTCGATGTGAAACCAGCTGGAGACAACATGCAAAACACTTTCAAGTACGCCCTTGGCGTGGCGCTGATTGCCGCGTCCCAACTCGCCAGCGCCGATGTGGCCGAGGTGAAGATTTCGAACCTGACCTTGTCCGTCCAGAACGGCGGTGGGTGGGCCTACATCCCGTTCGAGGTGGACTGGACGAGCCCCACCGCCGGCACCTCGGCCGCGCTGCTCAATCCCAGTTTCGCCGACGCAGCTGGCGGCTGGCATGGCTATGCCCTGACCAGCTCCGCCATGGACGGCGCCCACATCGCGCAGGCGCAACTGACAGCCAAGACCCCCCAGACCGACATCAACGGCGTGACCGCCTCAGCCAAGGTGGACGTGAACGGCGGCCAGGCTGGTTGGGCATTCGCCAAGGTTTTTGACGGCCAGATCCTGGTCAGCGGCAATGCGACCGTGACGGTCAGCTTCACGCTGGACAGCATCCTCGCGACCGGCAACATGGCGCAGGCCAACGCCTCCATCGAGTTCTGCAGCACCGACTTCGTCACGGACACCTGCGAAGCTGCGAACTACGCGGAAGCCTTTATCGACGCCACCTCGCCCACTTACACCGGCCCGTCCATCCTGACAGCGAGCTGGACCAACCTCAGCAGCGACAACACCTGGGCCAAGATGCGCATCGGCCTGAGCGCGTCCGCCGACTCGTTCACCTCCCCGGTGCCCGAGCCCACCACCATCGCCCTGTGGCTGGCTGGCCTGGCCGGCATCGGCACCATCGCGCGTCGCCGCAAGCTCTAACACTTCGTTTCCGCGGACCGCAGCCGCCCGCAAGGCGCCGCCCGGTCCGGCACAGTCGCGCGGCCTCGCAAGAAGCCGCGCGATTTTGGTCATTTTGCAAATCCAATCGACAAAAGGTGTTCGCCCATGGCCCGCGCCACATCCCTGTTTCACTGGCTGAGCGCCTTGCTGCTGCTGACGCTCGCGCTATCAGCCGGCACCGCGCAGGCCAACGGCCGCGAGCGCTTGTCGCTGGACGCCGGCTGGCTCTTCCATGCCGGCGACGTCAAGACGCCGCCGATCAAAGGCCATGGCGCGAGCTACCACCAGGCCAAGGCCGGTGGAGCGGCCGGAGCGGCCTCGCCGGAGTTCGACGACTCCGGCTGGCGCCGACTGGACCTGCCGCATGACTGGGCCATCGAGAACCCGTTGGACCGCAACGAGAACGCGTCGCAGGGCTACCGCGCCCGCGGCTTCGGCTGGTACCGGCGCTATCTGCAGCTGCCCGAGTCCGACCGCGGCCGGCACATCGAGCTGCAATTCGACGGCATCGCCACGCACAGCACGGTCTGGGTCAACGGCATCGCCGTCAACCGCAACTTCTCCGGCTACAACGGCCGCGCCATCGACATCACGCCTTATGTGCGCTACGGCGAGGACGTGAACAGCATCGCCGTGCGCGTCGACGCCGAGGCCCAGGAGGGCTGGTGGTACGAAGGCGCCGGCATCTACCGCCACGCCTGGCTGGTCAAGCGCGACAGCCTGCACATCGCCACCGACGGCCTGCACGCCAACCCGGTTCAACGCAACGGCCGCTGGCTGCTGCCGGTGGAGGTGCAGGTTCAGAACACCGGCGAGGCGCTGCGCGACGCGGTTGTCGAGCTGCGCGTGACCGGGCCGGACGGCGCGGCCGTCGCTCAAGGGTCGGCGCGCGTGCGCGTGGCCGCCCTCGACAACGCCACCGCCAAGCTGGAGCTGGCCGTGCAGGCGCCCAAGCTGTGGTCGCCAAGTTCGCCCCATCTCTACCAGGTGAAGGCGACGCTGCACCAGGCCGGCAACGGCCCCGTGCGCGAGATCGACGCCACCAGCCTGAAGACGGGTTTCCGCACACTGCGCTTCGATGCCGACAAGGGCTTCTTCCTGAACGGCGAGGCGATGAAGCTGCACGGCGTGTGCATCCACCAGGACCATGCAGGTGTCGGCGTCGCCGTGCCCACGGCCATCTGGGAATTCCGCCTGCGTCGCCTGAAGGAAATGGGCGTCAACGCGGTGCGCTTCTCGCACAACGCCGTAGCGCCCGAGGTCATGGACCTGACCGACCGCCTCGGCCTGCTGGTGATGAACGAGAACCGCAACTTCAACGCCAGCCCCGACTACATCGCCCAGCTGGAATGGCTGGTGCGGCGCGACCGCAACCGGCCCAGCGTCTTCCTGTGGTCGATCTTCAACGAAGAGCCGCTGCAGGGCAGCGAGCAGGGCCGCGAGATCGCCCGCCGCATGGTGGCTGCGGTCAAGAAGCTGGACCCGACGCGCCCGGTCACCGGCGGCATGCACGACGGCATCTTCGCCGAGCGCAATGCGTCGCAGGTGATGGACGTGGTGGGCATCAACTACCAGGCCGGGGGCTATGACCGCTACCACCGCGAGCACCCCAATCGCGCCGTGACCAGCACCGAGGACACCGCCGCCTACATGACGCGCGGCGAATGGAAGAGCGACCGCAAGGCGCAGGTGCTGGGCAGCTACGACGACGAGCCCTCGTCCTGGGGCCAGACCCACCGCGACGGCTGGCGCCGGATCGGCGAGCGCCCCTTCATCGCCGGCTCCTTCGTCTGGAGCGGTTTCGATTACCACGGCGAACCCACGCCCTTCGAGTGGCCGAGCGCCAGCACCTTCTTCGGTGCCATCGACCTCTGCGGCTTCCCCAAGGCGGCCTTCTACATCCGCCAGGCGCACTGGGTGAAGGACCGCACCATCATCAAGGTGCTGCCGCACTGGAACTGGGCCGGCAGTGAAGGCAAGCCGGTGAAGGTCATGGTGGCCAGCAATGCGCCGCGCGTGCGCCTGCTGCTGAACGGCCAGGCCGTCGGCGAGCGGGACGTGGACCGCTACGACATGGTCAGCTTCGACGTGCCGTTCGCGGCCGGCAAGCTGGAGGCTGTGGCGCTGGACGGCACGCGCGAACTGGGCCGCGACGCTGTCGAGACCAGCGGTGAGCCCACCCGCCTCGTGCTGACGCCCGACCGCCAGGCGCTGGCCGGCGACGGCCGCGACGCGCTGCCGGTGACGGTCAGCGCCGTCGACGCACAAGGCCGCCCGGTGCCGACGACGGACCTGCACGTCAAGTTCGAGGTCACGGGCGCCGGCAGCCTGATCGGCGTCGGCAATGGCGACCCGAACTCTCACGAGTCCTCCAAGGCACCGGAGCGCGCGCTGTTCAACGGCCTGGCCCAGGTCATCCTGCAAAGCCGCCGCGACGGCAAGGGCCCGCTGACGCTGCGCGCCAGTGCGCCGGGTGTTCAAGCCGCCGAGCTGGTGCTGGACGTCCAGGCCGCCGCCCAAGTGCCGGCCGTGGCCGCCGTCGAGGCGGTCAACCGTGTCAGCGGCTGGCGCATCTCGCCACCGAAGGCCGAGCGGCCCGACCCCAACCAGGTGCTGGCCGAGAACGACATGAACAGCTGGGGCTGGGGTGACCCGCCCATCAAGCAGGTCGCCGACGCCAACGCCTGGCGCGCCTACCGCGCCTCCATGCGCCTGCGCGCGGACCGCAATGACGGCCGCGGCCGGCTGGTGTTTGGCGAGATCACCGGCCAGGCCGAGATCTGGGTCGACGGTGTCAAGATCGGCGAGAAGATGTCCCCCGCCGCCGCGCCGCTGACCGTGCCCCTGGCTGCCGGCTCCGGCTGGCGCACGCTGACCGTGCTGGTACGCGCCCAGCCCGGCCAACCCTCGGGCCTGACCGGCCGTGTCTGGATGGAGGCTGCCCCACGATGAATTGGTGCAACACGCTGCGCAGCGCCGCCCTGGCGCTGCTGCTGACCACGCTGGGCGCGGCGCAAGCCGCCCGTACCGTCACGCCGCTGGACGGCCCCTGGCGTTTCAATCGCAGCGATGTGCCCGGTGCTGCCGAGCCTGCCTTCGACGACGCGGCCTGGGCCGCCGTGACGCTGCCGCACACCTGGAACGTGCCCGACGGCGAGAGCGGTGGCGGCACTTACCGCGGTGCGGGCTGGTACCGGCGCGTGCTCGACATCCAGCCCGGCGCCGCGCAGCGACGCCTCCTGGAGTTCGACGGCGCGACGCTGGCCGCCGACGTCTGGGTCAACGGTCGCCATGCCGGCCGCCACGAAGGCGGCTATGCGCGCTTCCGGCTGGACGTCACCCCGCTGCTGCAGCCCGGCCGCAACCTGCTGGCCGTGCGCGTGGACAACAGCAAGCTGCCACACGTCGCGCCGCTGGGCGGCGACTTCACCGTCTTCGGCGGGCTGATCCGGCCGGTGCGCCTCGTCGAGACGCCCGCCGCCCACATCGAGCTGCTGGACCATGGCGGCCCCGGCGTGCGCTTTGACATCGACAAGCTGGACGCCGCCAGCGCGCGGCTGAAGGTGCAGGTGCAGTTGCGTAACGACGGCCAGCAGCCCGCCGAGCGCCAGCTGCGCCTGACGCTGCGCGATGCGCAGGGCCGCAGCGTCGCCCAGCAGGTGCGGCAGCTGCACTTGCGCGCCGGCGCGGCCGACACAGCCACCAGCTTCTTGACGCTGACGAAGCCGCGTCTGTGGCAGGGCATCAAGGACCCCTACCTGTACCGCCTCAGCGCCGAGCTGCTGGACGGCCGCCAGGTGGCCGACGCGGTGCAACTGCCCGTGGGCCTGCGCCAGTTCTCGGTCGACCCCGAGCGGGGCTTCCTGCTCAACGGCAAGCCCTACCCGCTTTACGGCGTCAACTATTTCCATGCCGGCCGCCCTGGGCGCGGCGTCGCTGTGGGCCCGGCCGAGATCGACGAGGACCTGCGCATCCTGATGGACATGGGCCTGACCGGCCTGCGGCTGGTGCACTACCAGCATCCGCCCTACACCTACCAGCGGGCGGACGAGCTGGGCCTGGTGCTGTGGACCGAGATCCCGCTGAACTCGGCCATGGAGGAAACGCCCGCCTTCCGCGACAACCTGTATGCCCAGCTGCGCGAGCTGGTGCGGCAGAACCACCACCACGCGTCGGTGGCCGTCTGGGGCATAGGCAACGAGGTCTACCGCGCCGACGAACCCATCCGCGCGCTGCTGGCCGACGTGCATGCGCTGGCCAAGCGGGAAGACCCCTCGCGCCTGACCAGCTACGCCCACTGCTGCGCGCCAGACGACCACCCGATGGCGCTGGTGGCCGACCTGGCCTCCTACAACCGCTACTGGGGCTGGTACGACGGCCAGTTCAAGGACATCGGCGCCTGGGCCGACAAGCTTCACGCCAAGCTGCCGGGCAAGCCCATCGGCCTGGGCGAATACGGCGCCGGCGCCAGCGCCATCCAGCAGGAAGACCCGCCGCGCCGCCCCGAGCCCGGCGGCCGCTGGCACCCGGAGCAATACCAGGCGCTGTTCCACGAGACTTATGCCGCCGAGATCGCCAAGCGGCCGTTCATGTGGGGCACATTCGTCTGGCTGGGTTTCGACCATGCCGCCGGCCGCCACGAGGGCGACACCATCGGCCGCAACGACAAGGGCCTGGTCAACTACGACCGCAGCAAGCTGAAGGACGCCTACCACCTGATGCGCGCCTGGTGGCAGCCCAAACCGGTGCTGCACCTCACCAGCAAGAGACTGGTTAACCGGCCGGCCGGCAAGGTGGACATCAAGGCCTACAGCAATGCGGCCAAGGCGACGCTGGAGGTCAACGGCACCGTCGTGGGCACGGTGAACGTGGTCGACCGCATCGCCGTCTGGCCGCAGGTGGCGCTGGTCGCCGGCCGCGCCACGCTGCAGGTGCGTGACGACCGTGGCAGCACCGACCGCGTGGAATGGCAGATCGACGGCTGCAGCGCCGATGCTTTGGGCACGCAGCGCGTGCTGCAGCTGCCGCGCGAAGGCGCTGCCTACGGCGCCCCGCACGCGCGGCTGCCACTGGGCCCCAAGGAGTTCGTGCTGACCTTCGACGACGGCCCCAGGCCCGGCGCCACCGAGCGCGTGCTGCAGGCGCTGAAGGCCGAATGCGCCAAGGCCAGCTTCTTTGTGAACGGCGAGCCTCTGCACCAGCATGTCGAGCTGGCCCAGCGCGTGAAGTCGGAAGGCCACACGGTGGCCATGCACGGCCACAAGCATTCGGCCTTTGGCACGCTGCCGGCCAAGGAGCAGCTCGCCGACCTGGAGAACATGCAGAAGGCGTATCGCCATGTCATCGGCGGCGAGCCGGCGGCCTGGCGCTTCCCCTTCCTGGCCGAGACGCCGGAGCTGCGCGAGGCGCTGGCCAAGCAGAAGCTGACCGTGCTGTCGGCCGATGTCCACATCGAGGACTGGGTGCAAGGCCAGACGCCCGAGGCCTTGGCCGAACGCCTGCTCAAGGGCCTGCGCGAGAAAGGCGGCGGCATCGTGCTGCTGCACGACGTGCAGGACCAGACCGCCGCCGCGCTGCCGCTGCTTCTGCGCCGTCTCAAGCAGGACGGCTGGCAGCTCGTCCACCTGCAATGGCCCGAGGCCAGGCACTGACTTCCACATCGCCATGACAACCCGTTTGCTGACCAAGTTCACCCCGCTCGCGCTTGCGCTGGCCCTGGCGGCCTGCAGTCAGGCGCCCGTGGCGCCACCCGCCACCACGGCCGCATCCATCGACACGACGGCCATCCAGCTCAACCAGGTCGGCTATCTGCCTGGCGGCGCCAAATGGGCAGTGCTGCGCGACGTGAAGGCGAGTCACTTCACCATCGTCGACGCCGCCACCGGCCGCGAGGCCTTCCGCGGCCCGCTGGGCGCGGCCCAGGCCTGGGAGCCAGCGCAGGAGACGCTGCGCCTGGCCGACTTCTCGGCGCTGCGCGAGCCGGGCCGCTACCGGCTGCAGGTGGATGGGCTGCCGCCGTCCGCGCCCTTCACCGTCGCGGCTGACGCCTATGCGGCCGTCAATGCCGCAGCGCTGAAGTTCTTCTACTTCAACCGCGCCAGCGTCGCGCTGGACCCGGCGCATGCCGGCATCTGGGCGCGCCCCGCCGGCCACCCGGACGACCGCGTGTTCGTCCACGCTTCGGCCGCCGGCCCGGGCCGGGCCGAGGGCACCATCATCTCCGCGCCCAAGGGCTGGTACGACGCCGGCGACTACAACAAGTACATCGTCAACAGCGGCATCACCGTCTACACGCTGCTGGCCGCCTGGGAGCATTTCCCCGCCTTCTTCCAGGCGCAGAACCTCAATATCCCCGAGAGCGGCAACGCCGTGCCCGACGTGCTCGACGAGGTGCTGTGGAACCTGGAATGGATGCTGGCCATGCAGGACCCGGCGGACGGCGGCGTCTATCACAAGCTCACCGACAAGGGCTTCGACGGCATCGTGATGCCGCACCAGGCGAAGAACGACCGCTTCGTCGTCATGAAGGCCACCGCCGCGACACTGGACTTCGCCGCCGTCATGGCCCAGGCAGCGCGCGTGTTCGCGCCGTTCGAGGCGCAGCGGCCGGGCCTGTCGGCGCGCATGCTGGCAGCGTCCAAGCGCGCCTGGGACTGGGCGCAGGCCAACCCCGCCGTCATCTACAAGCAGCCGGCCGACATCCACACCGGCGGCTACGACGACAAGAACGTGTCCGACGAGTTCGCCTGGGCCGCAGCCGAGCTGTTCGCGACGACCCGCGACGAGCGCTACTGGCAGGCCTTCCGCCGCAACGCGCCGCCCATCGAGGTGCCCGGCTGGCCCAACGTCGGCGCACTGGCCTGGACGACGCTGGCCCATCACCGCGACCGGCTGGCTGTGGCCGACCGTCAGTGGGTGCAGGCGCAGATCTTGGCGCTGGCCGAGGGCCATGCCGAGCGCTGGCAGGCCTCGCCTTACCGCGTGGCCATGCAGACCGTGGACTTCCACTGGGGCAGCAATGCCGTCGCGCTGAACCAGGCGCTGATGCTGATCCAGGGCCATCGCCTTGGCGGCGACCGCGCCATGCTGGATGCCGCCCAGGCCGCGCTGGACCTGGTGCTGGGCCGCCACCCCACTGGCTACGCGATGGTGACCGGCTTCGGCACGCGCTCGCCGAAGCATCCGCACCACCGTCCCTCCGGCGCCATGTCGCAACTGCCGCCGGTGCCGGGCATGATCGTCGGCGGGTCCAACCCCAGCAACGGCGACGACTGCAAGACGCCCTACCCGTCCAAGGTGCCGGCCAAGTTCTTCCAGGACGACTTCTGCAGCTACACGACCAACGAGATCGCGATCAACTGGAACGCGCCGCTGATCTATGTGAGCGCGGCACTGCAGGCGCTGACGCCGGCGCCTTGAACCGCCGTGTGGCGCACGCGGTTCCCGGTCCGAGCGCCGGGGGTCGTCAACGCCGCGGCGCTGTCGGGAGCTTGTGACGTATCGTGAAACCGGCGAGCCGGTCACCGGCCCGTGGCGACAACGTCGCCCACTCTCGAACCGACCGGAGACCCTCATGAACGCCATCGCAAACCTGAAGATTGGTGCCCGCCTGATGATCGGTTTCACCGCCGTCATCGCGCTGCTGGTGATGCTGGCGGTCATCGGCGTGACGAAGATCCGCGTCATCAGCGCCGACACGGACATCATCCTGCACGACCGCTTCGTGAACGTGGAACTGGCCCAGACGGTCGAGAACGAGGTGAACAAGCAGCTGCGCGCGCTGCGCACGGCCCTCATCGTGTCCGATGCCGGGCTGGCCGAAAAGGAACTGGCGAAGCTGGACGCGGCGCTGGCCGCCGAGTCGGTCGCCATCGACAAGCTCAAGGGCTCCGTGCACATCGAGCGCGGCCAGGCGGCGCTGAAGCAGCTGCTTGACAGCCGCGCCAGCTTCAAGGCGAAGGAGCAGCAACTGGTGGCCGCAGTGAAGGCCGGCAGCGCCGACGCGGCCCGGGCCCAGTTGGTGTCCGACATCCTGCCGCTGGAAGGCGCCTATCTGACGGCGATCGAGGCGTTCGAGCGATCGCAGGCCGACAGCATGGAGGCGTTCGGCCAGCACGCTGCCGAGCAGAGCCGCAGCGCCCAGCTGCTGATGGAGGTGCTGTCGGTGATCGCCGTCGTGCTGGCCAGCGTCATCGCCCATCTGCTGAAGCGTTCGATCACCGTGCCCATCGCCGAGGCGGTCCGCATCGCCGAGATCGTGGCCGCAGGCGACCTGACCTCGTCCATCGAAATACGCAGCCGCGATGAGACGGGCCAGTTGCTGACGGCGCTCAAGGCCATGAACGAAAGCCTGGTCCGCATCGTCAACGAGGTGCGGCTCAGCAGCGACTCCATCGCCACCGGCTCGCACCAGATCGCGAGCGGCGGCGCCGACCTGTCGCAACGCACCGAGGAGCAGGCTGCCAGCCTGGAGGAGACGGCATCGGCCATGGAAGAGGTGACGACGACCGTGCAGCGCAGCGCCGACTCTGCGCGCAGCGCCACGGCGCTGGCCGCCTCGGCAAGCGCCGTCGCCTCGCAGGGCGGCACGGTCGTGGCCGAAGTCGTCGCCACGATGAGGGAGATCAATGCCAGCTCACGCCGCATTGCCGACATCACCGGCGTCATCGACGGTATCGCGTTCCAGACCAACATCCTGGCCTTGAACGCCGCCGTGGAGGCCGCGCGTGCCGGTGAGCAGGGCCGGGGCTTCGCCGTCGTCGCGGGCGAGGTCCGCACGCTGGCGCAGCGCGCGGCCACAGCGGCCAAGGAGATCAAGGTCCTGGTCGGCGAAAGCGCCAGCCGCGTCGAAGCCGGCTCCCGACTCGTCGAAGGGGCCGGCGGCACCATGGACGAGATCGTGCAGCAGGTTCAGAAGGTGGCCCATCTGATCGCCGAGATCAGCACGGCCACGGAGCAGCAAGGCCTCGGCCTCGGCGAAGTGAACAAGGCGGTGAGCCAGCTCGACCAGGTGACGCAACAGAACGCCGCGCTGGTCGAGGAATCGGCAGCCGCAGCAGACAGCCTCAGCCACCAGGCACGCCGACTGACCGAACTCGTCGGCGCTTTCAAGCTGAAGGGCAGGCACTGACCGTGCAGCCCGCGCCCACGACCAGCCGCACGAAACCAGGTCAGCGGTCTGCTTGAGGTAGTCCTGGGCGTTCACGCATCACTCACATGCCCCTGCGCTTTCTTCACCAGGCGATGCAGGTTGAAGCAGACCGGCTGGCGCACCCAACAGCCGGAGCCGGATTGACACAACGCGGCTTTACGCTGTTCGAACTGGTCCTGACGCTGCTCATCGTCGGCATGCTGGCAGCTGTGGCCTTGCCACGATTTCTACAGGTCTCTGACGAGGCGCGCGTCGCGTCGCTCAACAGCTTGGCTGCTGCGGTGCGCACCGCAGCCACGGCCTGGCGAATGAAGTGCGCCGCCAGGTCCGCTGCAGGCTGCCCGATGAGCGTGGGCGTGTTCAATCTCAACGCGGGCACGCAATCGATTCAGATGTGGAATGGCTGGCCGGATGCCGGGGACTCCATCGGCTCAAACGGCATAGACATCGCAGTGAACGCCCGCGGCTTCGATGTGTCCATTTCGGTCGGCCAGATCACCGCATGGCGCATGGGCTCTGCGCCCGACCCGGCCAACTGCAGCGTGCAGTACCGTGAAGCCGTCTCGGCGGGAACAGAGCCCACGATCACCGTCAAGACATCGGGTTGCTGAGCGGGTGACCGCATTTCAGGCCGGATGCCAACGCGCCGGTGGACAGCCCTTGCTGGCCCGCACACCGGCTTGTCGATCGTCGCTCAGGCCGTCCAGCTCAGCGAGGCGCCTTCGGCCAGCACGGGGCTGCGCTTGCCGTCCACGTCCAGAGCCCAGTCGCGCAGCGCACCTTCGCTGACCTGGGCCGTGTACTGCACGCCCTTGCGGCTGACCGCGCCACGCGCCGCGACGTTGCCGTCCAGACCCACGACCGTGAAGGCCGCACTCGCGCCGTCGGCCAGTTCGAACACGCGCAGCACGGTGCCGCTGGCGTAGTCGTAGTCCGGCTTCTCGGTCTCGGCGCCCCAGGCAATGACGCTGTTGGGGGCTGCGTAAAGCGGCAGGCTCATGAAGTCATGCGTCTCGCGGTGCCAGCAGCCGCCCTGCTTCTTCTCGCCGTTCAGCAGGTGGGTCCACGTGCCTTCGGGGAGGTAGAAGTCCACCTCACCGCTCTCCGTGAACACCGGCGCCACGAGCAACGCTTCGCCGAGCTGGTACTGCCGGTCCAGCGTCGTGCAGGCCGGGTCGTGCGGATGCTCCAGCAGCATCGCGCGCATCAGCGGCACGCCCGTCTCCGTCGCCTCGTGGGCCTTGGCGTAGAGATACGGCATGAGCTGATGCTTGAGCTGCGTGAAGGCGCGCAGCACGTCGCAGCTCTCTTCGTCCACCAGCCATGGCACTCGGTACGAGCTGCTGCCGTGCAGGCGGCTGTGCGAGGACATCAGGCCGAACTGAATCCAGCGCTTGTAGACGGCCGGCGGCGGGTTGCCCTCGAAGCCGCCGATGTCGTGGCTCCAGAAGGCGAAGCCGCAGCTGGTCAGCGACAGGCCGCCTCTGAGGCTCTCGGCCATGGACTCGAAGGTGCTCCAGCAGTCGCCACCCCAGTGCACCGGGAAGCGCTGGCCGCTGGCATAGGTGGAGCGGGCGAAGACGATGGCGTCCCTGCCCTGCACTTCTTCCAGCAGCTCGAACACGGCCTGGTTGTAGTGCAGCGCGTAGAGGTTGTGCATCTCGACGGGGTCGGAGCCGTCGAAGTAGGTCACGCCCTCGCTCGGGATGCGCTCGCCGAAGTCGGTCTTGAAGCAGTCGGCACCCTGGGCCAGCAGGCGGCGCAGGTGGCTTTGGTACCAGGTCTTGGCGGCAGGGTTCGTGAAGTCCACGATGGCCATGCCGGGCTGCCACTGGTCGGTCTGGAACGTCAGGCCGTTCGTGCGCTTGATGAAGTAGCCGTTCTTGACGCCTTCAGCGAACAGCGGCGACTTCTGCGCCACGTAGGGGTTGATCCACAAGCTGATCTTCAAGCCCTTGGCATGCAGGCGCGCCAGCATCGCCTCGGGCTCGGGGAAGCCGCGCGGGTCCCAGGCGAAGTCGCACCACTGGAACTCGCGCATCCAGAAGCAGTCGAAGTGGAAGACGGCCAGCGGCAGGTCGCGGCGCTTCATCTCGTCGATGAAGTGGGTGGCCGTCGCCTCGTCGTATTGCGTCGTGAACGAGGTCGTCATCCACAGGCCGAAGCTCCAGGCCGGCGGCAGCGGCGAGCGGCCTGTCAGCGCTGTCAGCCGGCCGACAACTTCCTTGGGCGTGGGGCCGGCAATGACGCAGTAGTCGAGGCTCTCGCCCTCGCGGCTGAACTGCACGCGCGCGACCTTCTCCGAGCCGATCTCGAAGGACACCGGGCCGGCCTCGTTGACGAGCACGCCGTAGCCGCGGTTGGTCAGGTAGAACGGCACGTTCTTGTAGGCCTGCTCGCAGGCCGTGCCGCCGTCCTTGTTGATGTTCTCGACGATCTGGCCGTTCTTGACCCAGGGCGTGAAGCGCTCGCCCAGGCCGTAGACGTTCTCGCCGACGGCCAGCGAGAGCTGATCGTGGACGTAGTTGCCCTTGCCCGCGTACTGGATGTAGCCCAGGCCGCGCCAGTCGCTCTTGGTCAGGATGCGGTCGCCTTCGCGGAACGTCAGGCTCCAGCCATCGCCCTTCTTGACGTCGACCGAGATCGCGCCGGAGGTCAGCGTGGCCTTGGTCTCGCCGTCGACGATCTGCACGGGGCACTTGCCTGCGCCGACCATCGGAATGTGCAGGCGCGGCGGCTGGGAAGCGGTGTAGTGCTCCACGCTGACGCGAATGACGCCGGGCAGCGGCGAGCTGAGCGTCACGGTCAGCGTGGGGCCTTGCAGCGTGTCGCCGCGGTGCTTGATGGGCCGGGTCGTGGCGAGCACGACGAGGCGGTCTTCGTGGACTTCGATCGCGTAGGCCTCGGCCGCGTAGTGCGCGGCGACGCCCGGCTGAAGCATCCACTGTCCGTCAGTGAACTTCATGAGGTGGTTCCTTGTTGTCTGCGGATGGCCGGCGACGGCCCTCCGGTCTGCGGGCCGCTGGACAGCCGAAGGCCTCAGCGGCGTGCCGGCGCTGCGGCAGCGAGTGCCATCTTCGTTGGTGTAAACGAGGAGCACCAACTGTCTTCCCCCTATTTACTTGGTGCATCGCCCAAACTATTATTGGTCTTACCAAATGAAAATTTGGAGAAGAGGTCCGACCAGCAATCGCGCTCGGCGCAACCGGGCAGCAACACGGCAACCTCTGGAAACGCGAGCAATCCGGCCGCACCGATCCATCCCTCAACCTGGACACCGGGGAGACAACCACTTGCAGGCCGAAGCCGTCGGAAGCCAGCAACTGCTCAAAGGCATCCATCGCATGGCCTTGGTGCGGCAGCTCTTTGCCAAGCCGGGCCTGTCGCGGGCGGACTTGGCGAGCACGGTGGGCCTGACAAAGTCCACCGTCGGGCTGCTGGTGCGCGAGTTGATCGCCGAGGGCTGGCTGGTCGAGCGCGAGATCGTCGCGACCGGTGACATGGGTCGCCGCCCCACGCCGCTGTTCATCGACTCGCGGCGCCTGCTGCTGATCGGCGCCGAAGTGGGCACCGAGTCGGTCCGCGTGCTGGCGACCTCGCTGACAGGCGAGCTGCGCGCCTGCACCGACGAACGCTACGGCTCCACCCGCACCGCTGCCGCCTGCATCGACCTACTGGCCGCCGCCCTGCTGAAGACCCTCGCGCGTCTGGACGCGCGCCAGGAGGTGTTGGGCATCGGCATCGGCCTGCCCGGCGGTGTGGACGAGGCGCGCGGCCTGCTGCACTTCGCCCCCAACCTCGGCTGGCGCGAAGTGCCCTTCGCTTCGCTGCTCACTGCCAAGCTCGCCGGCTCCGGGCTGGAAGCCGTGCCGCTGTACTTTCAGAACGAGGCCGCCGTAGCGGCTGTCGGCGAGATGGAGTTCAACCCCGTGCCGGCCTGCGACCCACTGCTCTACGTGTCCATCGGCCAGGGCCTGGGGGCCGGCGTCATCGTCGGCGAACGCCTGCTGACGGGCAACCGCGGCTTTGCCGGCGAGGTCGGGCACACCGTGCTGCAACTGGGGGGGCCGCGCTGCTCCTGCGGCCGCGAGGGCTGCGCAGAGGCGCTGATCGCGATGCCCGCGATGTCCGGCTCGCTGACGCAGGTGCGCGCCCGGCTGGCCGCTGCAGACGCCGCGACGCTGAGCGCCGTCACCTCAGCCGGTCTCTACCTGGGCATCCTGCTGCACAACCTGTCCACCGCCTACGACCCCGGCTGCATCGTGTTGGGCGGCGCCGTCGTCGAGCTGGGCGAGCCGCTGCTGAGGCCGGCGCTGGCCACGTTGAACGACTACGCGACGGCGGCCGGCCTTGCGCCACCCAACGTGCGAACCGCCCGTTTCGGCGCCGACGCCGTGGCCCTTGGCGCTGCCGCGCTGGCCCGCTACCGCCTGACCCGCCCCGCACTGCAACTGGCGGACGGCGCGGTCACCCCCCAAGACGCAATGACCAACGAGGAAGTCCTCTGATGCATCTCGGTATCGACCTCGGCACCTCCGAAGTCAAGCTGCTGTTGCTGGACGGCAGCGGCCGCATCGTCGGCACGGCCGGCGCGCCGCTGACGCTGTCCAGCCCCGAGCCGCTTTGGAGTGAGCAAAACCCCGCCGACTGGTGGCGCGCCACCGGCACCGCCATTGCGCAGTTGCGCGCGGCGCACCCGGGGCCGTTCGCCGCCGTGCGCGGCATTGGCCTGTCGGGCCAGATGCACGGCGCTGTGCTGCTGGGTGCGGACGACAAGCTGTTGCGGCCTGCCATCCTGTGGAACGACGGCCGCAGCCATGCCGAATGCGCGGAGCTGGAAGCCGCAACACCCGCCCTGCACGACATCGCCGGCAACCTCGCCATGCCAGGCTTCACCGCGCCCAAGCTGCTCTGGGTCAGGAAGCACGAGCCCGAGATATTCGCCCAGATCAGCAGCGTGCTGCTGCCCAAGGACTGGCTGCGCCTGCAGCTGACCGGCGACAAGGTCTCGGAGCCGTCCGACGCGGCAGGCACCTTGTGGCTGGACGTGGCACGCCGCGACTGGTCGGAAGAACTGCTGGCCGCCTGCGGCCTGACGCGGGCGCAGATGCCCTGGCTGGTCGAAAGCACCGAGCCCAGCGGCGTGCTGCGGCCCGAACTCGCCCGGACCTGGGGCCTGGGCGCGGATGTGATCGTCGCAGGCGGCGCGGGCGACAACGCGGCCAGCGCCATCGGCATCGGCGCCACGCAACCGGGCGACGGCTTCATCTCGCTGGGCACCTCGGGCGTGCTGTTTGTCGTCAACGACCGCTACCGGCCCAACCCGGCTTCGGCCGTGCACGCCTTCTGCCACGCGCTGCCGCAACGCTGGCATCAGATGAGCGTGATGCTGTCGGCCGCGAGCTGCCTGCGCTGGTTCTGCAACCTCGTCGGTGCCGATGAGGCCACGTTGCTGGCCGAGCTGGAGTCCAAGGGCAGCACCGCCGACGCGCCAACCTTCCTGCCCTACCTCGCGGGCGAGCGCACGCCGCACAACGACCCATTTGCACCGGGCCTCTTCCACGGCCTGAAGGCCCAGACCCACCGCGTCGACTGCACCTACGCCGTGCTCGAGGGCGTGACCTTCGGCCTGGCCGATGGCCTGGACGCCTTGCGCGCTGCGGGCACCGAGGTCAAGCAGCTCTCCCTCGTCGGCGGCGGCTCGCGCAGCCCCTACTGGGCACAGCAGATCGCCGACGCGCTGAACGTCGAGATCGTCATCCACACCGGCAGCGAAGCCGGCGGCGCGCTCGGCGCGGCCCGCCTGGGCTGGCTCGCCAGCGGCGGCACGGTCGACGCCATCTGCAAGCGCCCGGACATAGCCGCCCGCTTCACACCCAACCCCGAACGCCATGCTCGCCTGGCCCCGCGCCTGGCACGCTTTCGTGACCTCTATAGCCGCCTACGCGGCGCCTAACTTTTTACCTGCAGAGCCATGAGCAGCTACTTCAACCACATCCAGCCCATCCAATTCGAGGGCGCCTACAGCCCCAACGACCTGGCCTTCAAGCACTACGACAAGGACCGCGTCGTCCTGGGCCGGCGCATGGAAGACCACCTGCGCTTTGCCGTCTGCTACTGGCACAACTTCGTCTGGACCGGCCTGGACCCGTTCGGCGGCGCGACCTTCGAGCGCCCCTGGTTCCAGGGCGGCAGCGCTATGGAACTCGCCAAGCTGAAGGCCGATGCGGCCTTCGAGTTCTTCACCAAGCTGGGCGCGCCCTACTACTGCTTCCATGACCGCGACGTGGCCCCCGAGGGCGCAACGCCGCGCGAAAGCCAGGACAACTTCAAGCGCATCGTCGACGTGCTGGGCGAGAAGCAGCAGGCCACGGGCCTCAAGCTGCTGTGGGGCACGGCCAACCTGTTCAGCCACCGCCGCTTCATGTCGGGCGCGGCCAGCAACCCCGACCCCGAGATCTTCAAGATGGCCGCGCTGCAGGTGCGCGACGCGATGGACGCCACGCTCAAACTGGGCGGCGAAAACTATGTGCTCTGGGGTGGCCGCGAGGGCTACGAGACGCTGCTGAACACGCGCCTGGGCCAGGAGATGGACCAGCTGGGCCGCTTCCTGAACATGGTCGTGGAATACAAGCACAAGATCGGCTTCAAGGGCGCCATCCTCATCGAGCCCAAGCCGCGCGAGCCGTCCAAGCACCAGTACGACTTCGACACCGCGACCGTCTACGGCTTCCTGGTCCGCTACGGCCTGGAGAAGGAGGTCAAGGTCAACATCGAGGCCAACCACGCCACGCTGTCGGGCCACAGCTTCGAGCACGAGATCGCCACCGCCGGCGCCCTCGGCATCCTTGGCAGCCTGGACATGAACCGCGGTGACCCGCAGCTGGGCTGGGACACCGACCAGTTCCCCAACAACGTGCCCGAGACGGCCATCGCGCTGTACGAGGTGCTCAAGGCCGGCGGCCTGGGATCGGGCGGCCTGAACTTCGACGCCAAGGTGCGCCGCCAGTCCATCGATGCCGAAGACCTCTTCCACGGCCACATCGGCGGCATGGATGTCTGCGCGCAAGGCCTGCTGATCGCCGAGAAGATGATCAAAGACGGTCGCCTCAAGGCCGCAGTCGACAGCCGCTACGCCGGCTGGGACGCGCCTGCCGGGCAGGAGATTCTCAACGGCCGCCACACGCTCTCGGAGCTGGCCGACGAGGTGCTGGCCAGGAACACGGACGTGGTACCCGTCTCGGGCCGCCAGGAAGTGCTGGAGAACCTCGTCAACCGCTTCTGCGCCTGACATCTGAGGCGAACCTCACGGCGCCCCCGATGAAGAAGACCTCCCTGATCGCGGTCCTGCTTGCCGCAATGCTGGCGGCTCCCGTCAGCACTGCTGCACCCTCCCGCGTCGTGCAGCGCGACGGCCACCATGCCTTGCTCGTCGACGGCAATCCCTTCCTGATGCTTGGCGCCCAGGCGCACAACTCCAGCAACTTCCCGGCGGCCCTCGGCGAGGTCTGGGCCGCCGCCCGGGACATGCAGGCCAACATCGTGCTGATGCCGGTGACCTGGGAGCAGGCCGAGCCGATGGAGGGCAAGTTCGAATTCAGCTTCGTCGACACGCTGGTCAAGGAGGCGCACCAGAACAAGCAACGCCTGGTGCTGTTGTGGTTCGCGACCTGGAAGAACACCAGTGCCGCCTACACGCCCGCCTGGGTCAAGCCAAAGCCCAAGCGCTTCCCCGCCATGCTGGACAAGACGTCCAACTCCGAGGCGATCCAGGCCAGCATGCGCCTGTTACAGCGCAAGCACAACGCGCCGTGGATTCCCGAGATCGGCAACGCCGAAGGCTATGTGCGCTGGATCTACCCGGCCCTGGGCCGTGGCGCCATCGGCATCGCGCCCTTCAGCCTGGACTACTTCAACTACAGCAGCTACCCGCTGGGCGCCAAGCGCACCGACACGGCCATGGGCGAGCCCTTCGCCCGCGTCTTCGGCGCCTTCCAGCCCATCCAGCGCCAGTGGGCGCAATCGGCCTTAGAGGGCAGCGACCGCAAGCCGCAGTCGCTGGAACTGCCCGGCGGCTGGGTCGCCAAGCTGAGCTACCGCCAAATGCAAGTCGGCGAACTCGCCTGGGACAGCAAGGACGAACGCCTGGCCGGCACGGAGCAGCCCGGGGGCGGCGTGGCCATCGCTCAGGTCGGTGAAGACGAATTCCTCATCGTCGGCCAGCGCACCCGCGCGCGCATGGAGGGCGCGCCGGGCGCCAGCGGCTTCATGCTGCATGCCGAGGAAGGCCGCTTCGACGACAAGAGCCGCAGGCGGCGGGAGTACGTCTGGAACGGCGACCAGGTCAAGCGCGGCCTGAACCCGACGGCCGAGCCCGTGATGCTCAAGGTCACGATGGCGCGCGCGCTGAAGCCATGTTGCTACGGCTCCAACTCAACGAGCTCAGGACCGGCATGAACGACCCTCGCCTCTGCGTTTCCGACTTCATCCGCGGCGTCAGCGCCACGGCCCCACACATCAAGGGCGACTACGCCGCCGACAGCCCCACCGTGACCTACGCCAGCCCCTTCCCCGCCGACTTCATCTTCGGCGTCGCCGCCGCCGCCCCGCAGATCGAGGGCGCCGCCTTCACCGACGGCAAGGGCGAATCCATCTGGGACCGCTTCTGCCGCACGCCCGGCAAGGTGCACGACGGCGACACGCTCGACGAGGCCTGTGACCACTACAACCGCTTCGACGACGACTTCGCGCTGATGGCCTCGCTGGGCCTGAACTACTACCGCCTGTCCATCGCCTGGCCGCGCATCTACCCGAACGGCGACGGCGAGCTGAACCAGGCCGGGCTGGACTTCTATCACCGCCTCTTTGCCAGCATGAAGAAGCACGGCATCCAGCCCTGGGTGACGATGTTCCATTGGGACCTGCCGCAGTCGCTGGAAGACCGCGGCGGCTGGACCTCGCGCGTCACCGTCGACGCCTTCGCGCGCTACGCCGACACCATCGTCAAGGCCTTCGCCGGCGAGGTGAAGCACTGGATCACGATGAACGAGATCCGCTGCTTCACGCAGCTGGCCTACGGTTACGGCACCAAGGCGCCGGGCCGCACCGAGAGCGCGCAGGTCGTCAACCAGACCTTCCACCACGCGCTGCTGTGCCACGGCCATGGCGTGCGCGCCGTGCGCGAATTTGGCGGCGCGGGCGCGGTCGTTGGCCTGACCGACAACCTCGACGTCAGCATCCCCGTCACCGAGACGCCGGCCGACATCGCCGCCGCCAAGGCCTGGTTCCTGCAGATGAACGCCCATGTGCTGGGCGCCATGCACGCCGGCGAATACCCGGCCGACTACCTGGCCCGCGTGGGCGCCGATGCGCCTTCAGTGCTGCCCGGTGACTTCGACCTCATCAGCCTGCCCACCGACCACCTGGGCTTGAACATCTACACCGGCACCTATGTGCGCGCCGGCAAGGACGCTGATACGGGGAAGGCCTTCGAGGCCTTGCCGCCGCCCATCAACTACCCGCGCGCCGACAGCCCCTGGCTGCGCCTGGTGCCGCAGTCCATCTACTGGGCCACGCGCTTCGCGGCGGAGTGCTACGGCCACCAGGCCCTCTACATCACCGAGAACGGCTGCGGCTACAACGACGAGCCGGTCGTGGACGGCGAGGTGCTGGACCTGCACCGCCGCGACTTCCTGCGCAACCACCTGCGCGAGGCCCACCGCGCCATCGGCGACGGCGTGCCGCTGAAGGGCTACTTCCTGTGGTCCTTCATCGACAACTACGAGTGGGAAGACGGCTACCAGCGCCGCTTCGGCATCGTGCACTGCGACTACGCGACGCAGGCACGCACGCCCAAGCTGTCCTCGCTCTACTACGCAGCCGTCGTCCGTGAGCGTCGCATCCTCTGACATGAAACGGGCCCGACCAAGCCGCCTATATTCCCTCGCGCCGCAGCGGGCCTCCGCCCCATATGCGGTCTACCGAGGAACATCCAGATGACTTCTGCTCGCCCCCTGCGCCGCCGCCAACTCCTTGCCGCCGCCACGCTGCCGGTACTCGCGCCCGCCTCGTTGGCCGCACCGACACAGCCCCGTCCCGCGCCCGCGACGACAGCGTTGACATACGCCAGCGCGTTCCCCGCCGACTTCGTCTTCGGCGTCGCCGCTGCCTCCGCGCAGATCGAAGGCGCGGCCTTCGAGGACGGCAAGGGCGAGTCCGTCTGGGACCGCTTTGCCCGCATCCCCGGCAAGGTCTACCAGGGCCATACGCCCGACGTGGCCTGCGACCACTACCACCGCTTCGACGAGGACTTCGCGCTGATGGCCTCGCTCGGCATCAAGCAGTACCGCCTGTCCATCGCTTGGCCACGCATCTACCCGAACGGCGACGGCGCACTCAACCAGGCCGGGCTGGACTTCTATCACCGCGTCTTCGCCAGCATGAAGAAGCACGGCATCGAGCCGTGGGTGACGCTGTTCCACTGGGACCTGCCGCAGTCGCTGGAGGACCGCGGCGGCTGGACCTCGCGCGTCACCGTCGATGCCTTCGCGACCTACTCCGACACCGTCGTCAAGGCCTTCGCCAAGGACGTGAAGCACTGGATCACGCTCAACGAGATCCTCTGCTTCACGCTGCTGGGCTACGGCACCGGCACCAAGGCCCCCGGCCGCAAGGAAAGCGCCAAGGTCGTCAACCAGACCTATCACCACGCACTGCTGTGCCACGGGCACGGGGTGAGGGCCGTGCGCAAGTTTGGCGGCAAGGGCGCCGTCGTCGGCCTGACCGACAACTGCGCGGTGTCCGTGCCCGTGACGGAAAAGCCGGCCGACATCGCCGCCGCCAAGGCCTGGTTTATCGACCGCAACGCGCAGATCCTCGGCGCCATCCAGGCCGGCAAGTACACCGCGAACTTCCTGGCGCGCGTGGGTGCCGACGCGCCCGACGTGCGGCCCGGCGACTTCGCCCTCATCAGCCTGCCGACCGACTTCCTCGGCCTGAACATCTACAGCGGCACCTTCGTGCGCGCCGCCAAGACCGACACCGGCTACGAAGCACTGACCAACCCCACCAACTACCCCCGCGCCGACAGCCCTTGGCTGCGCCTCGTGCCGCAGTCCATGTACTGGGCCACGCGCTTCTGCCACGAGGTCTACGGGCACGCGGCGATCTACATCACCGAGAACGGCTGCGGCTACGACGACGAGCCCGTCGTCAACGGCGAGGTGGTGGACCTGCACCGCCGCGACTACGTGCGCGCCTACCTGCGCGAAGCCCACCGCGCCATCAGCGACGGCGTGCCGCTGAATGGCTACTTCCTGTGGTCCTTCATCGACAACTACGAGTGGGAAGACGGCTACCAGCGCCGCTTCGGCATCGTGCACTGCGACTTTGCGACCCAGGTCCGCACGCCCAAGTTGTCCGCCCGCTATTACTCCGACGTCATCAAAGAACGAAAGATCCTGTGAACGCCAGCACCCTGCATCTCGACCGCGTCGTGCCACCCTCGGCCGACCGCCTGCCCATGCGGCAGAAGATCGGCTTCGGCCTCGGCTCCGTCCTCGACATGTGGGGCCACTGGCTCTACCCGTCGTTGGCCTTCCACGTCTTCAACATCTTCCTCGGCGTCGCACCCGGCCTGATCTCGACGGTGCAGATGGTCAAGATCTTCATCGACGCGGCCAGCGATGCGATCTTCGGCTGGATCAGCGACAACACGCGCACGCGCTACGGCCGGCGCCGCCCGTTCATCCTGATCGGCGGCGTGCTGGCCGGCATCGGCCTGCCGCTGATGTTCGCCGTCGGCAAGGGCTGGACGGACATGCAGTACTTCACCTTCATGCTGGTCAGCATGGTGATCTACGTGCCCATCATGAGCTGCTTCAACATGCCCTGGGTCAGCCTGGGCTCGGAGATGACGCCCGACTATCACGAGCGCACGACGGTGATGGCGGTGCGCAATTACATCCAGAAGCTGCCCGAGCTGGCGATGTTCTTTGCCGCCCAGTTCACGACGCTGGCCATCTTCAACGACCCCGAGACCGGCAAGCCCGACATCCTGCGCGGTGCCCAGACCTATTGCGCCATCCTCGGCGCCATCATGGTGGCGGTGTCCATCGCCATCTTCCTGATGGTGCGCGAGCGCTACTACGAGAAGCTGGTGTCGCGCACGCAGACGCACATCCCGTTTTCTGACACGCTGTGGCGCACGCTGCGCTGCAAGCCCTTCCGGCATGTGCTGCTGATGGCGCTGGCCTACGGTATTGGCACGGCCATGGTGGGCGCACTGGGCTACTACGCCACCGTCTACTACGTCTGCCAGGGCGACATCGTGCTGGCGACGAAGTGGAACACCGCGATGGGCCTAGCCGGCATGGCCTTCGGCTTTGCGGGCATCCCGTTCTTCACGTGGATCGCGCGCAGGTGGGGCAAGCGCGCCGGCCTGGCCACGGTGCTGGTCATGGCCATCTGCGCCTTCATCGGCGACTGGTGGCTGTACGACCCCGAGCGGCCCTACCTGCAGCTGTTCGCCTGCGGCTTCGTCGCCTTCACCGGCGCGGGCTTCTGGACGCTGTACGGCGCCACCATCGGCGACGTGGTGGACTACGACGAGTCCCAGACCGGCCAGCGCCGCGAGGGTTCGTTCTCGGCCTGCCAGTCCTGGATCACCAAGGTCGGCATCGCCCTGGGCGTGGGCGCGTCGGGCTGGATCCTGCAGTTCACCGGCTTCGATTCCAAGCTGGACATCCAGACGCCGGAAGCCATCTTCTGGATCCGTATCCTGCTGTCGGGCATCCCCGTCATCGGCCTGGTGCTGGCGCTGATCGCCATCCTGCGCTTCCCGCTGACCGAGGCACGCATGCTGGAGATTCGCGACCAGCTTGAAGCCACGCGGGGGACGGTATGACACTTTCACGCCGTCAGGCCTTGCAGGCCGTACTCGCGGGCGCGACGGTCACGCCCATCGCCGCCACTGCTGCCACCTCCGCATCGGCACGCCGGCTGGCGCTGAAGCTGCGCAGCCACGGCGTGCTGCAGGGCGTGAAGAAGCTCGCCGACTAACCCCCCCGGCCTTGCCACAAACACACACAGGAGACAACATGCATCGCACCACCTTCCTCACACTTGGCCTGCTGCTGGGCCTGGCCCCCGCCTCCGCCGTGTTGGCCCAGGCCAAGGGCACCATCGGCGTCGCGATGCCCACCAAGGCCTCGCAGCGCTGGATCGCCGACGGCGACAACATGGTCAAGGCCTTCAAGGCGCTGGGCTACCAGGTCGACCTGCAGTACGCCGACGACGAGATCCCCATCCAGCTCTCGCAGGTCGAGAACATGGTGACCAAGGGCGCCAAGGCCCTGGTCATCGCGTCCATCGACGGCAGCACGCTCTCGGGCGTGCTGAAGAAGGCCGCCGAGAAGGGCGTCAAGGTCGTTGCCTACGACCGCCTGATCCGCGGTACCGCCAACGTGGACTACTACGCCACCTTCGACAACTTCCAGGTCGGCGTGCTGCAGGCCAACTCCATCGTCGACAAGCTGGGTCTCAAGCAGGGCAAGGGCCCGTTCAACCTGGAGGTGTTCGCCGGCTCGCCGGATGACAACAACTCCGGCTTCTTCTACGACGGCGCGATGAGCGTGCTCAAGCCCTACCTCGACGGTGGCAAGCTGGTCATCCGCAGCAAGCAGACCGGCGCGATGAAGGTCGGCATCCTGCGCTGGGACGGCGCCACCGCCCAGGCGCGCATGGACAACCTGATGTCGGCCTTCTACGGCAAGGACAAGCTGCACGCGGTGCTGGCACCGGCCGACATCCTGTCCATCGGCATCATCTCGTCGCTCAAGGGCGTGGGCTACGGCACACCCAAGCAGCCCATGCCGGTCATCACCGGCCAGGACGCCGACCTGCCCTCGGTCAAGGCCATCCTGCGCGGCGACCAGACCTCCACCGTGTTCAAGGACACGCGCCAGCTCGCCAAGGTCACGGCCGACCTGGTGGACGCCGCACTGTCAGGCCGCAGCCCCCAGGTCAACGACACCAAGACTTACCACAACGGCGTCAAGGTCGTGCCGTCCTACCTGCTCAAACCGGTAGCCGTGGACGCCAGCAACGTGAAGGCGGTGCTGGTGGACAGCGGCTACTACAAGGAAAGTCAGCTGAAGTGAAAACCGAACACCACCACAGAGACGCGGAGGCACAGAGGAAAGCACAGAGAAGCACTGTCTTCCTCTGTGACTCGGTGCCTCTGTGGTTGCCTTTCAGCATCGGCCGGCGGAGCAACTGAAGTGGAGCAAGTCCCCGTCCAACCAGGCGCGCTGCTGGAGATGCGCGCGATCTGCAAGAAGTTCCATGAGGTGGTGGCGCTGCGCCACGTCGACCTGCTGGTGCGGCGCAACGAGATCCATGCCGTCGTCGGCGAAAACGGCGCCGGCAAGTCGACGCTGATGAAAGTGCTCTCGGGTGTCTACCCGCACCCGGAGTACACGGGCGACATCTGGTTCGACGGCGAGGTCCGGCGCTTTGAAGGCATCCGCCAGAGCGAGCAGCTGGGCATCGTCATCATTCACCAGGAGCTGGCGCTCATCCCCCAGCTGTCGATTGCCGAGAACCTCTTCCTCGGCCACGAGCAGGCAAAGCGCGGCGTCATCGACTGGCGCCGCACGCACGAGCGGGCCGTCGAGCTGCTGCGCCAGGTGGGCCTGGACGAATCACCCAGCACGCTGATCGACGACATCGGTGTCGGCAAGCAGCAGCTCGTGGAGATCGCCAAGGCGCTGGCCAAGGACGTCAAGCTGCTCATCCTCGATGAGCCGACGGCCAGCCTCAACGAGGACGACAGCAAGGCGCTGCTGGAACTGCTCAAGCGCCTGCGCGCCAGCGGTGTGGCCTGCGTGCTGATCTCGCACAAGCTCAACGAGATCGCCGAGGTGGCCGACGCCGTCACGGTGCTGCGCGACGGCTCCAGCATCGAGACGATGGACTGCCGCGACGCACCGCCCTCGGAAGCGGCAATCGTCCGCGCCATGGTGGGCCGCGAGATGAAGGACCGCTATCCGCCGCGCTCATCCAAGCCGGGCGAGGTGCTGTTCGAGCTGAAGGACTGGTGGGTGGAGCATCCGCTGCATGTCGGGCGCGAGGCCGTCAAGGGCGTGAACCTGAACGTGCGGCGTGGCGAGATCGTCGGCATCGCCGGGCTGATGGGCGCCGGGCGCACGGAGCTGGCGATGAGCGTGTTCGGCCGCTCCTGGGGCCGGCGCATTCGCGGCTCGGCCTGGATGGCGGGTCGCGAGGTCGACGTCTCTACCGTGCGCCGGGCAGTGAAGGCCGGCCTGGCCTATGTGACTGAGGACCGCAAGGCCCTGGGCCTGGTGCTGCACGACAGCATCGCGCGCAACACCAGCCTGTGTCGCCTGGACGGCATCTCCAGCCGGGGCGTCATCGACGACGTGCGCGAGTCCGAGGTGGCCAACGACTTCCGCCAGCGCCTGGGCACGCGCTGCGCGAGCGTCGAGCAGAAGGTGGGCGAGCTGTCAGGCGGCAACCAGCAGAAGGTGGTGCTGTCCAAATGGCTTTTTACCGAGCCTGACCTGCTGATCCTTGACGAGCCCACCCGGGGCATCGACGTCGGCGCCAAGTTCGAGATCTACAGCCTGATCGCGAACCTGGCTGCCGAGGGCCGGGCGATCCTGATGATCTCGTCGGAGCTGCCCGAGCTGCTGGGCATGTGCGACCGCCTCTACCTCATGAACGAGGGCGCTTTCGTCGGCGAGATGCCGGCGGCCGGCGCCACTCAGGAAACAGTCATGCACGCCCTGCTGGGCACCCATTGAGACAAACCGCGATGCTCCCCTCTTCCCTGCGCACCTTCCTGTCCTCGCATCTGCGGGACTACGGCATGTTGCTGACTCTCGTGGCCATCATGGCCTTCTTCCAGGTGTGGACTGACGGCACCTTGCTGCAGCCACTCAACCTGACCAACCTGTTCCTGCAGAACAGCTACATCGTCGTCATGGCGCTGGGCATGCTGCTGGTCATCGTCGCCGGGCACATCGACTTGTCGGTCGGCTCCGTCTGCGGCTTCATCGGCGCGCTGGCGGCGGTGCTGATGGTCGAGATGGGGTGGCCGGTCCTGCCCTCGCTGCTGCTGTGCCTAGTGGCCGGCGCCATCATCGGCGGCGCGCAGGGCTGGTTCGTCGCCTATCTCAAGATCCCCTCCTTCATCGTCACGCTGGCCGGCATGCTGGTGTTCAAGGGCCTGGCCCTGGCGCTGCTCGGCGGCCAGTCCGTCGGCCCCTTTCCCGACAGCTTCCAGATCCTCAGCAGCGGCTTCCTGCCGGATCTGCCGGAAGGCGATGAACGCCATCTGACCTCGATGGTCCTCGGCTTCGGTCTGGTCGCTCTGCTGGCCGTGAAGGAAGTCGCCGGTCGCCGCAAGGCTGCCGAACTCGGTGCCGCCGCCGAACCGGTACTGCTCTTCGGCCTGAGGGTGCTGGCGCAGACGGCCGCGCTGGGCGCGCTGGTCTGGCTGCTGGCGTCCTACAAGGGCCTGCCCAATGTGCTGCTGCTGATGACGCTGCTGGTGGGCATCTATGCCTTCATCACCCAGCGCACGACGCTGGGCCGGCGCGTCTATGCGCTGGGTGGCAATGAGCGCGCGGCACGGCTGTCGGGCGTGCCCACCGAGCGGCTGACGCTGCTGTGCTTCATCAACATGGGCGTGCTGGCCGCGCTGGCGGGCCTGGTCTTCGCGGCACGCCTGAACACCGCCACACCCAAGGCGGGCCTGGGCTTCGAGCTGGACGTCATCGCCGCCTGCTTCATCGGTGGCGCGTCCGCCTCGGGCGGCATCGGCAAGGTGATGGGCGCGGTCATCGGCGCCTTCATCATGGGCGTGATGAACAACGGCATGTCCATCATGGGAATCGGCATCGAGTGGCAGCAGGTCATCAAGGGCCTGGTGCTGCTGGCGGCGGTCGTGTTCGACGTCTACAACCGCCGCAAGGGCTGACCCTTCGCCCCCGTGCTGATGCGCGACCGACACCTTGCCTGGCTTCGCCTGGCGCTGGCCATCGCGCTGCCGACTTGGGTGCACGCCAGCCCGGCCGAGCCGCCCACCCTGCGCATCGTGGCACCGACCAACCAGTCCATGCCCATGCTCAGGATGGCGCGGGACCTCCCCGTCGAGGGCCTGCTCAAGGATCTGGGCGAACTGCTGGCCCAGCGCCTTGGGCTCAGGCCGGTCTTCGTGGCGCTGCCCAGCAAGCGCGCGGGTCCTGCGGTGGCATCGGGGAGCGCCGATCTGCTGTGCTACGTCAAGCCGGAATGGCTTGACGGCAAGGTGCTCTGGACGCAGTTCTTTCTGCCTGGCGCGGGCGTGATCGCCGCAGGCCCTGCGGCCCAGGCGGTGTCGCGGCTCAGCGACTTGCGCGACCAGGCGCTCGGCACCGTGCTGGGCTACCGCTACCCAGTGTTGGACCAGGCTTTCGGCCAGCCGGTCCGCCGCCAGGATGCCGTCGATGCGCAGACCAACCTGCACCGCCTCTCCCTGGGCAGGGTGCAACATGCCGTCACGGACCGCGCCACGCTGGCCTATTACATGAAGGCCCATCCCCAGTCAGGGCTGCGCGAAGTGATGGAAGTCGAACGCCAACAACTGGGCTGCGCACTGTCACCGCAACGGGCCGACCTGTTGCGACCGCTTGACCAGACCATCGTCCGCATGCAGGCCGACGGCAGCCTCGACACTCTCTTGAACCGCTACCGCTGAACGGCTGCCGTTTCCCGCGCCTGCGCTGGATTGGATCGACCGCCATCCCCGGGTATTCCTCCGGCCTTACCAGCAACTCCGTATGGCAAAGTGGTATTACCAAAACTTTGACGGCATCAACGAGTTTCTTCCCCGTGATGAGCCCCTTCCCTGCCGAGTCCGTCATCGCACCCCTGCTGAGCATGGAAGGTGTCTGCAAGCGCTTCGACAACGTCGTGGCGCTGTCGGGCGTGGCGCTGGACGTCCAGCGCGGCGAGGTGCATGCCGTCTGCGGCGAGAACGGTGCCGGCAAGTCGACGCTGATGAAAATCCTCAGCGGTGTCTACGTCCCCGACGAGGGCGAGATCCGCTTCGACGGCCAGCCTGTGCGCATCACCGGGCTGCAGCAGGCCCAGGACCTGGGCATCGTCATGATCCACCAGGAGCTGAACCTGGTGCCGCACCTGACGGTGGCCGAGAACATCTGGCTGGGCCGCGAGCCCCGGCGCGGCTGGTTCGTCGACCGCACTCGGCAACGCGACGGCGCACGCGCCTGCCTGCAGCGGCTGGGCGTGGACATCGACCCCGACACGCAGGTCTCGGCCCTGTCCATCGCGCAGCAGCAGATGGTGGAGATCGCCAAGGCCTTGTCCATGGACGCGCGGCTGCTGATCATGGACGAGCCGACCTCCTCGCTCGGCGAGGCCGACGCGGCGCGGCTGCTCGCGGTCGTCAACGAGCTCAAGCGCGCCGGCGTCGGCATCGTCTACATCTCGCACCGGCTCGATGAGCTGGCCCACATCGTCGACCGCGTGACCATCCTGCGCGACGGCCAGTACATCGCCACCCGCCGCTGGGGCGAGACCTCCATCGACGAGATCGTCAGCCTGATGGTGGGCCGCGAGCTGACCCAGCAGTTCCCGCCGGCCTCGCGCCAGCCCGTCAGCGAAGTGCTGCTGCGCGTGCGCGGGCTGCGGCGCGAGGGCGTGTTCGGCCCGCTGGACTTCGAGCTTCGGCGCGGCGAGATCCTCGGCTTCGCCGGCCTGGTCGGCGCCGGCCGAACGGAGGTGGCGCGGGCCATCTTCGGTGCCGATGCGGTCGACGGCGGCGAGATGGAACTGGCCGGCCAGGCGCTCACCATCCACTCGCCGCGCGATGCCATTGCCGCCGGCATCGCCTATGTCTCCGAAGACCGCAAGGCCCACGGCCTGGCGGTGAAGATGAGCGTGGCCCACAACATCACGCTGCCCAACCTGGGCGCGCTGGCCAGCGGCCTCGGCTTCATCGACGCCGCGCGCGAACGTGAGACGGCGAATCACTTCATTGACCAGCTCGGCATCCGCACGCCGTCGCCCGAGCAGGTCGCCCGGCTGCTGTCCGGTGGCAACCAGCAGAAGGTCGTCATCGCCAAATGGCTGTTCCGCCAGGCGCGCGTCATCCTCTTCGACGAACCGACGCGCGGCATCGATGTCGGTGCCAAGTACGCCATCTACGCTCTGATGGACCAGCTCGCCGCCCAGGGCATTGGCGTCGTGCTGATCAGCTCCGACCTGCCCGAAGTGCTCGGCATGAGCGACCGCGTCGCCGTGTTCCGCCAGGGCCAGTTGGCCACGGTGCTGGATGCGCGCCACTGCACCCAGCAGCAAGTCATGCACCACGCCTCCGTCGGCCCAACCGAATCTCCCAGGCCGTCAACGGCGGCCCTTGAACCCGCGCTATGAACGACCGCCAGAAAGACCTGATCCAGAAGTTCGCTGCGCTCGCCGGCCTGCTCATCCTCGTGCTCGTGTTCTCGCTGACGAGCAACGCCTTCTTCACGGTCGGCAATGCGATGACGGTGTCGCTGCAGGTCACCACCATCGTCTACCTCGGCATCGGCGCCACGCTGGTCATCCTGACTGGCGGCATCGACCTGTCGGTGGGCTCGGTGCTGGCCTTGTCGGGCGTCGTTGCCGGCATGCTGGTCAAGGCCGGCATGCCGGTCGCGCCGGCCATGGCCCTGGGCGTGGTGGTGGGCGGCCTGTGCGGCGCCATCAACGGCTGGTGCGTGACGCGGCTGCGCCTGCCGCCCTTCATCGCCACGCTGGGCATGATGCTGGTGGCCCGCGGCGTGGCGCTGCAGCTGACCGATGCACGCGCCATCTCCGGCCTGGGCGAGGCCTTCGGCGTGCTGGGCAACGGCGCGCTGTGGCGCATCGAGGAAATCGACGAACAGGGCTTCCCCAACGTCATCTTCCCCGGCATTCCCTATCCCGTGCTGCTGATGATCGTGCTGGCCATCGCCGCCGCCATCCTGCTGCGCCGCACGACGCTGGGCCGGCACCTGCATGCGGTGGGCTCCAACGGCGAGGCGGCGCGGCTGTCGGGCGTCAACGTGAACGGCGTCGCCATGTTTGCCTACGTGGCCTCGGGCGCGCTGGCAGGCTTGGCGGGCTGCGTGCTGATGTCACGCCTCGTCACCGCCCAACCCAATGAGGGCGTCATGTATGAGCTGGACGCCATTGCCGCAGCCGTCATCGGCGGCACCTCGCTGTTGGGCGGCGTGGGCACCATCTCCGGCACCGTCATCGGCGCCTTCGTCATCGGCATCCTGCGCAACGGGCTGAACATGAACGGCGTCTCGTCCTTCACGCAGCAAATCATCATCGGCCTGGTCATCCTCGTCACCGTCTGGATCGACCAGCTCCGCAACCGGCGCTAGACCGGTTCCCTCACAACAGGAGACATTGAATGCCCCATCCCTTGCGCAATGCGCTGCTCAGCGCCTGCCTGGCCGTCATCGGCTCGGCCAGCCAGGCCGGCGAGATCGCCGTCATCGTCAAGACGACCAACTCGACCTTCTGGCAGAACGTCAACAAGGGCGCCACCGCCGGCATGAAGGAGGTCAACGGCCACACGATGACCTTCTCCGGCCCGGCCAGCGAATCGGCCATCGCCGACCAGGTCAACCTGGTCGAGAACGCCGTCAACCGCCGCGTCGCCGGCATCGTGCTCGCGCCTTCCGACCCTGATGCCCTCGTGCCCGCGATCAAGAAGGCCTGGGAGGCACGCATCCCCGTCGTGCTCATCGACTCCCAGGTGTCGGACGCCGGCAAGGCCTACTACCAGTCCTTTCTGACCACCGACAACCAGGCTGCGGGCGAACGCTGTGCCAAGGAGCTGATCGCCAAGGTCGGCACCACGGGCAAGGTGGCCGTCATGTCCTACGTGGCGGGCGCGGGCTCCGAGGTCGGCCGCGTGGGCGCTTTCACCAGCTATCTGAAGGCCCACTCCAAGCTGGAGATCGTCGGCCCCTTCTATTCGCAGTCGCAGATGGCCACGGCGATGAACCAGGCCACCGACGTGCTGGCCGCCCACCGCGACCTCAAGGCCATCTTCGGCGCCAACGAGCCCACCGCCGTCGGCATGGGCCGCGCGCTGGTGCAGAGCGGCCGCGCGGGCAAGGTGGTGGCCATCGGCTTCGACGGCAACCAGGACCTGCAGCAATTCGTCAAGGACGGCACGCTGGCCGGCATTGCCGTGCAGGGCTCCTTCCAGATGGGCCAACTGAGCGTGAAGACCATCCACGACGTGCTGCAGAAGAAGGCAGTCCCCAAGTTCCGCGACACCGGCGTCGTCTGGGTGGACAAGGCCAACCTGCAGTCGGCCGAGGCCAAGGCCGTTCTCTACTGATGCCGCGCAACAGCCGACCTGTCGCCACAACCGGGCTGCAGCTGACGACGCTGGGCCTGGGTGCGGCCGCGTTGGCCGGCCTCTACGACGCCGTCGACGAGGCCACGGCCGCCGCAACGCTGCAGGCGGCCTGGGATGCCGGCCTGCGCTACATCGACACCGCGCCCTTCTACGGCTACACCCTCAGCGAGCGCCGCGTCGGCGCCTTCCTGGCCGGCCGGCCGCGCGACGGCTTCGTGCTGTCCACCAAGGTCGGCCGCCTCATGCTGCCCGACGAGCAGGCCAGGCCCGGCAGCGACGGCTGGGCAGCCCCCCTGCCCTACCGGCCAGTCTACGACTACAGCTACGGTGGCGTGCGGCGCTCCTTCGACGACAGCCTCAAGCGCCTGGGCCTGTCCCGCATCGACATGCTGCTGGTGCACGACATCGGCCGCCTGACCCATGGCGCGCGCCACGAACTGCACTGGCGCGCGCTGACCGAGGATGGCGGCTTCCGGGCTCTGGAGGACTTGCGCAGCGAGGGCGTCGTGCGGGCCATCGGCCTGGGCGTCAACGAATGGGAAGTGGCGCAGCAAGCCCTGGCCGTGGCGCCGCTGGACTGCGTGCTGCTGGCCGGCCGCTACACGCTGCTGGAGCAAGGCAGCCTGGGCTTCCTGGACCAATGCGCGGCAGCCGGCGTCAGCGTCGTCATCGGCGGCCCGTTCAACTCCGGCCTGCTGGCCGGCCAAGCCAAGTACGACTACGGCAACGTGCCACCCGAGGTCGGGCAACGCGCCCAGACGCTGGAGGCCGCCTGCGCCGAGTTCGAAGTGCCGCTGCAGGCCGCCGCGCTGCAGTTCCCGCTTGCCCACCCCGCCGTCGCGAGCGTGCTGGCCGGCATGCGTTCGCCCGGGCAGGTGGCAGCCAACGCCGCCTGGATGGCCAGTGCCCTCCCGCGCGAACTCTGGCTGGCGCTGCGTGAGCGCGGCCTCATCCAGGCCGCCGCGCCGCTGCCCGGGGACGCCGCAAAGGAAGACTCATGATCGTCGACGCGCATCAGCATTTCTGGCGCCTGCAGGACCGGCTCGGCGAGTGGCCGCCCGCCGAGCTGGCCGCCATCCACCGCGACTTTGGCCCGCAAGACCTGGCACCTCATCTCGAAGCGGCCGGCGTCGACGCCACCGTGCTCGTGCAGTCCCTGCCCAGCCTGGCCGACACGCACTGGATGCTGTCGGTGGCCGACGCCACGCCCTGGGTGCGCGGTGTCGTCGGCTGGGTGGACTTCAAGGCGGCGGACGCGCCCGAGCAGATCGCCGAGCTGGCCCGCCATCCTTTGCTGAAGGGCCTGCGGCCCATGCTGCAGGGCATGCCCGACGACGACTGGATCGCCGACCCGGCTTGCGACCCCGCCGCCGAGGCGATGCAACGCCATGGCCTGGTTTTCGACGCGCTCGTGCTGCCGCGCCAACTGCCTGGGCTGCGCCGCTTCGCACAGCGGCATCCGGGCTTGAGCCTCGTCATCGACCATGCCGCCAAACCCTTCATTGCCCGCAGCGAGATCGAGCCCTGGCGCAGCGACATGGCCGCGCTGGCCGCCTTACCGCAAGTCCATTGCAAGCTGTCCGGCCTGCTGACCGAAGCCGGCCAGCAACGCGAAGCCGCCGACCTGCAGCCCTACACCCAGGCGCTCTGGGACCTCTTCGGCCCGCGTCGCCTGCTCTGGGGCAGCGACTGGCCCGTGCTGCGCCTGGCCGCCGACTACGCCGACTGGTGGGAGGTTGCCCACCGGCTGGCCCGCCGCCTCAAACCCGCACCCCACCTGGACGACCTGCGTGCGCTCTTCGGGGGCAACGCCATTCGTCTTTACCGCCTCGAATCATGCTGACCGTCACCTGCGAATCCCCGGGCCACCTCGTCGCCCAGCAACGCCCGCGCCCCGAGCGCGGCCACGGCGAGGTGCTGCTGCGCGTCAGGCGCGTGGGTGTCTGCGGCACCGACCTGCACATCTTCACCGGCCACCAGCCCTATCTCGCCTACCCGCGCGTCATGGGGCATGAGCTGTCGGGCGTCGTGGAGGAGGCCGAAACAGACAGCGGCCTGGTGCCCGGCGACCCGGTCTATGTGATGCCTTATCTGTCCTGCGGCCACTGCATCGCCTGCCGCCAGGGCAAGACCAACTGCTGCGTGCGCATTCAGGTGCTGGGCGTGCACCGCGACGGCGCCTTCGCCGAGTTCATCAGCGTGCCGCAGCGCTTTGTCGGCAAGGCCGACGGCATCACGCTGGACCAGGCCGCCATGCTGGAGTTCCTCGCCATCGGCGCCCACGCGGTGCGCCGCGCAGACGTGACGGCCGGGCAGCGTGTGCTGGTCGTGGGTGCCGGTCCCATCGGCATGGGCGCGATGATCTTCGCGCGCCTGCGCGGCGCCGTCGTCACGGCCATCGACGGCCGCCAGGACCGCCTCGGTTTCGCGCTCAAGCACCTGGGCGTGGCTGCCGCTGTGCCGGTGGGTGATGGTGACGAGGCGGAGTTGTCGCGCCTCACCGACGGCGAGTTCTTCGACGTGGTGTTCGACGCCACCGGCAATGCCAAGGCCATGGAGCGGGGCTTTCGCTTCATCGCCCACGGTGGCCGCTACGTGCTGGTGTCCATCGTGCAAGGCGACATCCGCTTCTCTGACCCCGAGTTCCACAAGCGCGAGGCCACGCTGCTGAGCAGCCGCAACGCGACAACCGAGGACTTCGAGACCGTCATGAAGGCGATACGCGAGGGCCTGGTGCCCAGCGCCGCACTCGCCACGCACCGTATGACTCTGGCCGAGGTTCCTGCGGGCTTTGCGCGCCTGCTGGACCCGACCGAAGGCGTCATCAAGGCGATCATCGAATGCTGACGGCAGCTGGCCACCCCATCCTCCAGTTCGGCACCAGCCGCTTCCTGCAGGCCCATGTCGATCTCTTCGTCAGCGAGGCCACCGAACGCGGCGAGGCGCTGGGCGGTATCACGGTGGTGCAGAGCACCGGCAACCCGGCCAGCACGCTGCGCACGCAGGCGCTGGCGCGCGCCGAGGGCTTCGACGTGATCGTGCGTGGGCTGGTGGACGGGTGGGCTGTTGAGACGCGCAAGACCTGCCACTCGGTGCGCGAGGCCTTGCACGCCGCCACCGACTGGCCCGCCGTGCGCGAGCGCGTGCGCGGGCCGGTGCAGGTCATCGTTTCCAACACCGGCGACAGCGGCTGGGTGATCTCGCCTGGCGACGGCCCGGCGCTGCTGGCCGAGACCGCCGTCGCGCCGGCCTCCTTCCCGGCCAAGCTGCTGGTGCTGCTGCACGACCGCTGGCAGGCGCAGCCCGAGGCCGAGCTGACGCTGCTTCCCTGCGAGCTGGTGTCGCGCAATGGCGAGACGCTGCGCAATCTCGTCGTAGCCCTGGCGCATGAGTGGCGCTGCGCCACGGTCTTCATTGACTGGCTGCAGGCCCGGCCGGTGTGGGCCAACTCGCTGGTCGACCGTATCGTCTCCGAAGCGCTGGAGCCGGTTGGCGCCGTGGCCGAGCCCTATGCGCTGTGGGCCATCGAGGCGCAGCCGCGCCTGCAACTGCCCTGCCGGCACCCGGCCATCGCGCTCACCGACGACCTCGCGCGCCACGAGCGGCTCAAGCTGTTGCTGCTCAACCTCGGCCACACGCTGCTGGCCGAATGGTGGATGGCAGGCGCGCGGCCCGCCGACATGACGGTGCTGCAAGCCATGCAAGACCCGGCCCTGCGCGGGCCGCTGGAGGCGGCCTGGCAGCAGGAGGTGCTGCCGGTGTTCGACGTGCTGGGCCAGGGCGATGAAGCGCGCGCCTACCTCGTCGGCCTGCGCGACCGGCTGCTCAACCCCTTCCTGGCCCACCGCCTGGCCGACATCGCCCAGAACCACGACATGAAGAAGGCGCGGCGCCTGATGCCGGTCGTCGACCTGGCACAGCAGCACGCGCCGGGCCTGCAGCAGCCCCACCTGAGCGCCGCGCTGGCGACCTGATGAACAAGGAACAAGCAATGCAACGCATGGGCATGGTGATCGGCATCGCGCCGGAGCACGTCGCCGAGTACAAGCGCCTGCACGCGGCCGTGTGGCCGGCGGTGCTGGCGCGCCTGGCGGCCTCCAACATCCGCAACTACAGCATCTTCCTGCGCGAGCCGGAGAACCTGCTTTTCGGGGTTTGGGACTACCACGGCAGCGACTACGACGCCGACATGGCCGCCATCGCCGCCGACCCGGAAACGCAGCGCTGGTGGACCTTCTGCAGCCCCTGCCAGCGCCCGCTGGACAGCCGCGCTGCGGGCGAGCACTGGGCCATGATGGAGTGCGTCTTCCATGTGGATTGAAGTGACATTCAAAGGCAACCACAGAGGCACAGAGCCACAGAGGAAATCCATCAGGGCAGCTTCTCTGTGTCTCTGTGCCTCTGTGGTTGCGTTTCTGCATTCGTTTCATCCGCCGCGGGTGGTGCCGCCCACCATGGACGACTGAAGATGCTGCAACCTCTGATTCAGCTCCACCCACGCGACAACGTCGCCGTGGCTCGCGTGGCGCTGGCCGCCGACGGCGATGTTCAACAGGCTGACGGCGCGCTGCTGCGGATGCGCGCCGCTATTGCCGCCGGTCACAAGGTCGCGCTGCGGTCGATCGCGGCCGGCGATGTCGTGCTGAAGTACGGCCAGCCCATCGGCGTCGCCAACCAAGCCATCGCAGCGGGCGAGCACGTGCATGTGCACAACCTCGAGATGAGCACCACCCTGCCGACGCAGGCCGTTGATGCTGCGACTTCGGCAGCGAGCGGGCCGCAGGAAGCCGCCCGCTTCGAGGGCTATGTCCGCGCCGACGGCCGTGTCGGCACGCGCAACTACATCGGCGTGCTGTCGTCGGTGAACTGCTCGGCCACTGTTTGCAAGGCCATCGCCCGCGCGTTCGAGGCGCCCGGCATGCTGCCGGGCGTGGACGGCGTGGTCGCCATCACCCACGGCAGTGGCTGCGGCATGAGCGACGGCGAGGGCCTGACGCTGCTGCGCCGCACGCTGCGCGGCTATGCGCTGCATCCCAACTTCGCCGCCGTGCTGGTCATCGGCCTGGGCTGCGAGGTCAACCAGGTCGGCGCGCTGCTGGACGGGCTGGACGGCGGCGCGCGCGTGCGCAGCCTCAGCATCCAGGGCGAAGGCGGCACGCGCGAGGCCATCGCGCAGGGCCAGGCGCTGGTGCGCGAGCTGGCCGCCGAGGCCGGCCAGGCGCGGCGCAGCGCGGTGCCGGCATCCAGGCTGGTCGTGGGCCTGCAATGCGGCGGCTCGGACGGCTATTCCGGCATCAGCGCCAACCCGGCGCTGGGCGCGGCGGTGGACCTGCTGGTGAGCCATGGCGGCACGGCCATCCTGTCGGAGACGCCGGAGATCTATGGCGCCGAGCACCTGCTGACCGCCCGCGCCGCCACGCCCGAAGTGGCCGAGCGGCTGCTGGCCCGGCTGCGCTGGTGGGAGACCTATGCCGCCCGCAACGGCGCCGAGCTGGACAACAACCCCTCGCCCGGCAACAAGGCGGGCGGCATCACCACCATCCTGGAAAAGTCGCTGGGCGCCGTCGCCAAGGGCGGCAGCAGCACGCTGACCGACGTTGTCGAGTACGCCCAGCCCGTGCGCGGCCCCGGCCTGGTCTTCATGGACACACCGGGCTACGACCCGGTCTCGGCCACCGGCCAGGTGGCGGGCGGCGCCAACCTGATCTGCTTTACGACGGGGCGCGGCTCGACCTATGGCTGCAAGCCCACGCCGTCGCTGAAGCTGGCCACCAACACGCGGCTGTTCGAGCGCATGGCGCTGGACATGGACTTCAACGCCGGCGGCATCGTCGACGGCACGCAGACCGTGGCCGAGGCCGGCGCGGCGCTGTTCCGGCTGATGCTGGAGACCGCCTCGGGCCGGCCCACGCTCAGCGAGCAGCATGGCCTGGGCGACAACGAGTTCGTGCCCTGGCAGCTGGGCGCCGTGATGTAGGGGCCGCCGGTGCCGGCGATCAAACGCTCACAGCGCCGCCGTCACCATGTCCGCCGGCTCGCCGAGCCAGCGGCCATGCGAGGCCAGCAGGTGGGTGCACATCGCTGCGGCCGCAGCCTGCGGGTTGCGTGCCGCCAGTGCCTGCAGGATGGCTTCGTGCTCACCCACCGCCGTCTCCCAGGTGCGCGTCGATTCGACGCGCCCACTCATGCGCGACGAGATCAAGCTGTGACGGTCGTCGAACAGCGTTCCCACCATGCCGGTGAGCACCGAATTGCCGCCCATATCGGCAATGCTCATATGAAAGCGCCGGTCCGCCTCGACCGGCTTGCGGCCATGGGCATGGTCGTCACGCATGGCTTCCAGGGCCTCCTCGATGCGCCGCAGCCCCTCCTTGGTGACGCGCGCCGCCGCCAGCGTGATGACCGCGCTTTCCAGCACGACACGCGCCTGCATCATCTCGGCCGGGCTTTCGCCGAGGGCACGTGTGGCCCCATCGCCCTGATCCGGTACGGCGCAGGCGTAGACGCCCGAGCCACCGCGGATCTCGACGCGGCCTTCGATCTCCAGCGCGATGAGCGCCTCGCGCAGCGAGGGCCTGGACACGCCAAGCTGCAACGCCAAATCGCGCTCCGCTGGAAGCCTTGCCCCAGGTGCGATGCCCTCCGCTGCGATCAATGCGCGCACCCGATCGGCAACCAGTTGATATTGACGGCGTGCGTCGCCGTTGCGGTGTGAAGTGGCCATGTCTCCCTGCGTGCCAAATTGGACTGACCAAATGCTAGCGCTCCCAGCGCCAAAGTTTTCATACGCTCGCGAAAACCCTGAGGAATCGTCGCGAACTTGAGCGCGAGCGGTTTGACCGACTGGCCGCATCCGGCACAGGGATCAGCAATGTCGCGGCGCTACACCAGTCCGCCTCGTGCACTCCCGGAAAGGGCACTGGGGTATTTACCGGTAAGACCAAAATGACTTTGTGGCAAATTGGCATGACCAACTAAAGTCATACTTTTCATCGGTCCGCCATCAGCACACGGACGCCAACGAGGCTCCTCAGAGAGCCCATGGAGACAACGTGAAACCACCCTGGACAAGCACGATTTCGCTGGCTGCGGCCGGCTGCCGCTGCCGGGCGCCAAGGCGCCGCAATTCCTGACTCCTGCCACTCTTGCATCGCGCCCCGCCGGGCGCCCATGAACTCCCATGTCGAAGAAAACCTCTGGCCGCCTCCTCCCCCGCCTCCCGCTCGGGCTGGCGGCGCTGTCCCTCCTGGTCTCCTCCCTCGCAGCTGCCACCGAGCTGCCCCGCCTCGTCGAGCGTGACGGCCGCCATGCGCTCATCGTCGATGGCGCGCCCTTCACCATGCTCGGCGCCCAGGTTCACAACTCCAGCAGCTACCCCGAGGCGCTGAAGAAGGTCTGGCCCGCCGTGGCCGACATCAACGCCAACACGGTCGAGGTGCCGGTGGCCTGGGAGCAGGTCGAGCCGGTCGAGGGCCGCTTCGACTTCTCCTTCGTCGACACCCTGCTCAAGCAGGCACGAGAGCGCAAGGTGCGCGTGGTGCTGCTGTGGTTCGGCACCTGGAAGAACACCAGCCCGCAGTACACGCCTGCCTGGGTCAAGTTCAACAACCAGCGCTTCCCGCGCATGGTCGAGCCGGACGGCAAGAACAGCTACTGCCTGTCGCCGCTGGGCGAGGAGACTCTCAAGGCCGACAAGCGTGCCTTCGTCGCGCTGATGACGCACCTGAAGAAGGTCGACGAGAAAGACCGCACTGTGCTGATGGTGCAGGTGGAGAACGAGGTCGGCACCTTCGGCCTGGTGCGCGACTTCGGCAAGCGGGCGCAGGCGCTGTTCGAGCAGGACGTGCCGCCCGCCGTGCTGGCGCGCAAGAAATCGCCGGTGCCGGGCGCGGCCACCGGCAACTGGCGCGCCGTCTATGGCGACTACGCCGACGAGTACTTCCACGCCTGGGCCAAGGCCCGCTACATCGGCGAGATCGCCAAGGCCGGCCGGGCCGTCTACGACCTGCCGATGTACGTCAACAACGCGCTGCGCGACCCGCTGGAGCAGCCGCCCAAGCCCTGGAACAAGAACTTCGCCAGTGGCGGGCCGACCTACGACGTCATCGACATCTACAAGGCCGCGGCGCCGGCCATCGACATCGTCGCGCCCGACATCTACAACGCCGAGTCGGCCAAGCTCGATGCCAACCTGGACAAGTTCAAGCGCACCGACAACGCCTTGTTCGTGCCCGAGATCGGCACGACCGAGCTGTATGCGCGCTACCTGTACCCCATCCTCGGCCGCGGGGCCATCGGCGTCGCGCCGTTCGGTGTCGACTACTTCGACTACGCCAACCATCCGCTGGGCGCCAAGACCAACGACAAGGCCACGCTGGAACCCTTCGCCAGGATCTATGCCGCCTTCAAGCCCATGCTGCGCCAGTGGGCGCAATGGGCCTTCGACGGCCGCACCTATGGCGTGGCCGAGCCCGACGACCATGCCGACCAGCATGTGACGATGAAAGGCTGGAAGGCCCACGTCACCTTCGGCCAATGGCAGTTCGGCGAGCGTGAATGGCCCAGCAACCAGAAGGAGAAGCCGGCGCATGCCGACAAGCTCGTCGGCGGCGTGTCCATCGCGCAGATCGGCGACGACGAGTTCCTGCTCGTGGGCCAGCAGGCGCGCGTGCGCATCGACGACATCGAGGGCAGCGGCCGCGCGCTCATCGACTACGTCGAGGAGGGCCGTTATGACGCCAACGGCAAATGGGTCATGGTGCGCCGCTGGAACGGCGACCAGGTCGACTGGGGCCTGAACTTCGTCGCCAACCCGCGCGTCATCAAGGTCAAGATGGGGCGCTACAAGTGAGCGCTGTCCGCAAGACCGTCCTTGCCGCGCTGCTGACGACGTCGGTCTTCAGCGCCCAGGCTCAAGCCGCGCCGGACATCACCATCCTGCCCGCACCGGCAAGCGCCTGGCGCACCGTCGTCGGCCACTGGGAGACGCAGGCCGAGCTGAGCGGCGACAGCGTCGTCCTGCCCGCGCCCACCGCCGAGTACGCCCGCGCCAGCACGCTGGGCGCCAGCACGCTCAGCAGCGGCGGCAAACGCGAGGCCGTGCGGCTGGACTGGAAGAACCTCTGGTCGGCCACGCTGCGCTTCGAGTCGCGCCAGCCGCTGGACCTGCGGCCCTACCTGGGCGGCACGCTGGAGTTCGACCTCGACGTGGCCGACCTGGGTCAGGGTGGCGTGCGGGCCAAGGTCGCCTGCGGCGATGGCTGCGAGCGCAGCGTCAACCTCATCGCGCCAGCACGCGCCGCCGCCGGCAAGGGCTGGCAGCGCGTCGCCCTGCCGCTGAGCTGCTTCGCGCGCGAGGGCGCGGACTTTTCCAAGGTCAGCCTGCCCTTTGCGCTGGACAGCACCGGCAGCGGCCGGGTCAGCGTGGCCAATGTGCGCATCACGCGAGAGGCCAGGCCAGGTCTTGCCTGCCCGGACTACCGCACGGAGTCGGTCACGCCGGCCATGCTGGACGAGTCCTGGGCGGTCGACTGGTGGCTACCCCGCCACAAGGAGAAGCTTGAGGAGAAGCGCAAGCTCATCGACGCCGGCACGCCGCCGCAGATCGTCTTCATCGGCGACTCCATCACCCAGGGCTGGGAGAAGGAAGGCCGCGAGGTCTGGCAGCGCCACTACGCCAAGCTCAACGGCCTGGCGCTGGGCTTCGGCGGCGACCGCACGGAGAACGTGCTGTGGCGGCTGCAGCAGGGCGAGATCGACGGCATTGCGCCCAATGTCGCCGTGCTGATGATAGGCACCAACAACAGCGGCCACCGCGGCGAGAACCCGGCCACCACGGCGGCCGGCATCAAGCGCCTGGTCGACGAGATCCGGCAACGGCTGCCGCAGACGAAGCTGCTGCTGCTGGCCATCTTCCCGCGCGGCGAGAAGCCCGACGACGGCCTGCGCGCCCTCAACGAGCGCGTCAACACGCTGATCGCCGGCTTTGCCGATGGCAAGCACGTGCACTTCCTGAACATCAACGCCGCGCTGCTGAACGCCGACGGCACGCTGGGCAAGGACGTCATGCCCGACCTGCTCCACCCCAACGACAAGGGCTACGGCCTCTGGCAGCGCGCGATGGCGCCGACGCTGGACAAGCTGCTGGCGGCACCCTGATGACTGATTTCAATCCCACCCGCCGCGGCTTCGTCGCCGGCACCACGCTGGCCAGCGCCCTCGCCGCGCTGCCGGCCTTCGCCCGCAGTGGCTCGGCCCAGCTGGCCGACGATTCGCTCACGCTCTGGTACGACAAGGCCGCCGGCCCGTGGATCGAGGCGCTGCCGCTGGGCAGCGGCCGCCTGGGCACCATGGTGTTCGGCCGCCCGGTCCAGGAACGGCTGCAGTTCAACATCGACACGCTCTACGGCGGCGGCCCCTACATCCAGGACAACCCGAGGTTTCGCGAGGCCCTGCCCAAGGTGCGCGCCCTGATCAACGAGGAGCGCTGGAAGGAGGCCAACGAGCTGGTTGCCGACTCACTGATGGGCAAGCCCATCAAGCAGATGCCCTTCAGCGGCGCCGGTGACCTGCTGCTGGACTTCCCCGGCGTGAAGGCCGCGGCGCGCTACCGGCGCAGCCTGGACCTGGACAGCGCCATCGCCACCACGAGCTTCATCGACGGCAGTGGCCGCCACCGGCGCGAGGCCTTCTGCAGCGTGCCGGACCAGGTGACGGTGATCCGCCTGGAGATCGAAGGCGACGGCACGATCGACCTCGACCTCGGCTACCGCCACCCCGACTACCAGCCCTATGGCGGCTTCGGCGACACCAAGTACGACCAGCACGGTGTCGTCTTCGTCGGCGCGCCCTGGCACCACCGCGAATCGCTGTTTGCCGAGAAGCGCCCGTCGACGCTAACGGTCCGCACGGACGGCAGCGACGCGCTGCTGATCGAGGGCCGCAACGTGCAGGCCTTCGGCATCCCCGGCCAGCTGCGCTATGCGCTGCGGGTGCAGGCCGTGGGCGACGGCAAGATCGAGGCCGTCGGCGACACGCTGCGCGTGCGCGGTGCGCGCCGGCTGACGCTGGTGGTGGCCGGCGAGACAAGCTATGTGAACTGGCAGGACACCCGCGGCGACCCCGTGGCCGCCGTGCGCCAGCGCACCGCCGCTGCCGCGCGCAAGCCTTTTGGCAAGCTGCGCGACGACCACCTGAAGGCCCACCGCGCCTTGTTCCGCCGCCTGCACATCGACCTCGGCGGCCACGCGGCCAACGCGCGCCCCACGCACGCCCGCATCGCCGGTGTGCCGCGCGAGCCCGACGCGGCACTGGCCGCGATGTACGTGCAGTACGCGCGCTACCTGCTGCTGTCGTCGTCGCGGCCGGGCAGCCAGCCGGCCAACCTGCAGGGGGTGTGGAACGAGGTGCTGCACCCGCCGTGGGAAGGCAAGTACACGATCAACATCAACACCGAGATGAACTACTGGCCCGCCGGGCCGGCCAACCTGGACGAGTGCGTCGAGCCGCTGCTGAAGATGGTGGAGGACCTCGCCGTCACCGGCGCCCGCACCGCGCGCAACAGCTACGGCGCGCGCGGCTGGGTGGCCCACCACAACACCGACCTGTGGCGCGCCACCGCGCCGCTGGACGGCCCGCTGTGGGGCATGTGGCCCACCGGCGGCGCGTGGCTGTGCACGACGCTGTGGCAGCACTACCAGTACAACCCCAACCCGGCCCGGCTGCGCCGGCTGCTGCCGCTGTTCAAGGGCGCGGCGCTCTTTTTCCTCGACACGCTGGTCGAAGACCCCAAGGGCCGTGGTCTCGTCACGTCGCCGTCGTCGTCACCGGAGAACAACCACCATACCGACATTTCGCTTTGCGCCGGGCCGGCCATGGACAGTCAGATCCTGCGCGACCTGTTCGACGCGGTCATCGCGGCGCAGGCCCAGCTTGGCGAGGACGACCCGGCATTCACCGCTGCCGTCCGCAAGGCGCGAGCCCGCCTGCCGGCCGACCGCATCGGCGAGCAGGGCCAGTTCCAGGAGTGGCTGGAGGACTGGGATGCGTCGGCAACCGACCAGACCCACCGCCACGTCTCCCATCTCTACGCCGTCTACCCGAGCGAGCAGGTCAACGTGCGCGACACCCCCGCGCTGGCCCAGGCCGCCCGTGTGACGCTGGACCGGCGCGGTGACGAGAGCACCGGCTGGGCCACCGCCTGGCGGCTGGCGCTGTGGACGCGGCTGGGCGACGGCGAGCGGGCTTACAAGATCCTGCAAGGCCTGCTGGGCCCGGCGCGCACCTACCCCAACATGTTCGACGCCCACCCGCCCTTCCAGATCGACGGCAACTTCGGCGGTGCCGCCGCCATCCTGGAGATGATCGTGCAGTCCTGGGGCGGCGAGGTACACCTGCTGGCCGCCCTGCCCAAGGCCTGGCCCGAGGGCCGGGTACACGGCGTGAAGGCCCACGGCGGTGTCGAGCTGGATGTCGACTGGAAGGCCGGCCGCCTGCGCCTCGTGCGCCTGCGCGGCCCGGCAAAGGCCAGCGTCGCGCTGCGCTACCTCGGCCAACGCGTCACGACGAAGCTGGACGAACTGGGCCACGCCCGGCTGGACGCCAGCGACTTTCCCGCGCGGCCATGAACACCTCCCTGGTCGGGCGCGCGGCGGATACCCGCGCCGAGCCAGCCCCACCGCCGCGCTTCGGCATCGGCGTGGAGGGCCAGCGGCGCGCCGACCTGGGCGATGGCAGCTTCCGCAACCCCGTCGTGGGCGGCGACCACCCCGACCCGACGGTCCTGAAGGACGGCGCCGACTACTACCTGACGTTCTCATCGCTGCAGTCCTGCCCCGGCGCGGTGATCTGGCATTCGCGCGACCTCGTGAACTGGGCGCCCATCGCCGCCGCGCTGACGCAGCCGCTCGGCACGGTGCGGGCACCGCACCTGGTCAAGCACCAGGGCCGCTACTTCATTTACCTCTGCGCGCAGCGGGGCGGTCGCCTGGCGATCCACGTCAGCCACGCCGACAACATGCGGGGCCCCTGGAGCGACCCCGTCGACCTGGGCCTGGACGGCTGCACGGACCCGGCCCATGCGGTCGACGAGGACGGCAGCCGCCACCTGTTCGTCAGCGGCGGGCGGCGCATCGCGTTGACTGACGACGGCCTGGCCACCCGGGGCGCACTCGTGCGGGCCCATGCCGAAGCGCCCAGGCTGCTGCGCCGGGGCGAGTTCTTCTACAGCCTTGGCGCCACGGCCAGCGGCGACGGCCCGCCCGGCAGCCACGTGGTGAAGGTGGCGCGCTCGCCGTCGCTGTCGGGCCCCTGGGAGGCCTGCCCCTTCAAGCTGATGGATCGCACGAACGGCGCCGCCGACGCCTGGTGGACCAGCGGCCATGCCAACCTGGTGGAAGGCCCGGCGGGCGACTGGTGGCTGGTCTGCCATGGCCACGAGAACGGCGGTCGCCTGGGCCGGCAGACGTTGCTGCAGCCCGTGGAATGGACGCGCGACGGCTGGTGCCGCGTCAAGGGCGACCAGCTCGACAGGCCGCAGCGCAAGCCGCGCCGGGGAGCGGCCAGCCCCGCCGGCCCGGCGCTCTCCGACGACTTCAGCAGCGGCCGCCTCGGCCTGCAATGGAGCTTCTTCGACGCCGCCCCGGGAGAGCTGCTGCGCGTCCGCCATGACGGTGCCGGCCTGCTGCTGGCGGCCAAGGGCAGGAGCCTGGCCGACTGCTCGCCGCTGACCTGCGTGCTGGGCGACCGCAGCTACGTGGCCGAACTGGAGTTCGAGCTGATCGGCGCGGCGCAGGGCGGGCTGGCGCTGTTCCACGACGCGCGCGGCTTCGTCGGCGTGGGCATAGGCGACGGCTGCATGCACACCTACAGCTACGGCCAGGAGCACCGCTGGATGCAGCAGCCGGTGCCCGGCCGGCACCACCGCCTGCGGGTGACCAACCACCGGCACCTCGTCAGCTTCGAACACGCCATCGGCGACGGCCCCTGGGTGCCCAGCCCCTGGCTGAAAGACGTCTCGGCCCTGCACCAGACCGTGCAGGACAGTTTTGCCAGCCTGCGCCTGGCCCTGTTTGCCGCCGGGGAGGGCGAGGTGCGCCTGCGCCGCTTCATCTACCTGGGCCCTGGACGCGACACCTGATTGCACGCCAACCCCGGAACGCGACGGAGACATTCGCGCCGGGCAATCCTTCAAGAGAAAGGTCAACCATGAAGCACCTGTTACCCACGGCCATGCGGTGCCTGCTGTCGGCGCTGCCGACACCAGCTGCGGCCCAGAGCTGCGGCAGCGCCAGCGTCTGCCTCAGCGCCAGCTCGTCTGCCCATTTCGCTGGAAGCAAGCCATGACGCAAAGAGTCTCCCGCCGCTCGCTGCTGCAAGCCACGGCAGCCACGATGGGCGCCGCCGGCCTGTCCACCGTCCAAGCCGCACCCGCCCCCTTCAAGCCGACCTGGGATTCCCTCGCCGACGGCTACAACACACCCGAGTGGTTCCGCGATGCCAAGTTCGGCATCTGGGCGCACTGGGGCGCGCAATGCGTGCCCGAGATGGGCGACTGGTATGGCCGGCGCATGTACATCCAGGGCAACTGGCAGTACGACCACCACGTCAAGCACTACGGCCATCCGACCAAGTTCGGCTTCATGGAGATCCAGAACCTCTGGAAGGCCGAGAACTGGAACCCGGACGCGCTGCTGGACCTGTACGTGAAGGCGGGCGCCAAGTACTTCGTCGCGATGGCCAACCACCACGACAACCTGGACGCCTACAACTCCAAGTACCACGCCTGGAACACGATGCGTGTCGGCCCCAAGCGCGACCTCATCGGCGGCTGGGAGAAGGCCACCCGCGCGCGCGGCCTGCGCTTCGGCGTCAGCAACCACGGCGCGCACGCCTGGCACTGGTTCCAGTCGGCCTACGGCTACGACCCCGAAGGCCCGCACGCCGGCCAGCGCTACGACGCCTACCGCCTCACCAAGGCCGACGGCAAGGGCAAGTGGTGGGAAGGCCTGGACCCGCAGGATCTCTACACGGGCCGCAACATCGTCATGCCCGACGGCTTCAAGACCATTCGCAGCGTCGAAGCCTGGCACGACCACAACACCTACTACTGGGACGAGAAGCCGCCGTTGCAGAACCCGGCCTTCACGCGCTCCTGGTTCCTGCGCTGCCGCGACCTCATCGACAGCTACAAGCCCGATCTGGTCTACATGGACAACCACGGCCTGCCGCTGGGCCAGGCGGGGCTGGACATCGCCGCCCACTACTACAACGCCAGCATGGCCTGGAACGGCGGCAAGCTGGAGGCGGTGCTCAACGCCAAGGTGCTGCCATCCGAATGGCGCAGCGGCGTCGTCGAGGACGTGGAGCGCGGCTTTCGCGATGGCATCGAGCCCCTGCCCTGGCAGACCGACACCTGCCTGGGCGACTGGCACTACGCCCGCTCGCTGTTCGACAACCACCGGTACAAGCCCGCCAGCACCGTCATCCACCGGCTGTGCGACATCGTCTCCAAGAACGGCAACCTGCTGCTGTCGGTGCCGATGCGCGGCGACGGCACCATCGATGCCGACGAGCAGAAGATCCTCGGCGAGATCGCCACGTGGATGGCGCGCAACGGCGAGGCCATCTACGGCACGCGCCCCTGGCGCATTTTTGGCGAGGGCCCGACGAAGGTGGGCACGGGCATGTTCAGCGAGAACAGCTCCAAGCCGCTGACGGCCGAGGACATCCGCTTCACGACCAAGGGCGGCGCCCTCTATGCCATCGCACTGGGCTGGCCCAAGGACGGCGTGCTGCGCATCCAGACGCTGGCGCAGGACTCGCACGTGGTGCCCGGCACTATCGACCGCATCGAGGCCGTGGGCTCCAGCGACAGCCTGCCCTTCAAGCGCACCCGCCGCGGCCTGGAGGTCAGGCTGCCCGAGGGCCTGGCCGGCTCGCCGGCCGTGGCGCTGAAAATCCGGGGAAGCGGACTGGTATGAACACCCGCCGTGACTTTCTCGCCAGCGCGGGCGTGGCGCCGCTGCTGGCCGCCATGGCACCCGGCGCGCAGGCCGGCGAATCGGCCGGCCGTTCCACCGGAGCGGGGGCCTTTCCACTGTCCAGCGTGCGCCTGCTGCCCGGGCCATTCGAGGCAGCTCGGGTGCTCGGCGCGACCTATCTGCTCTCGCTCAACGCCGACCGGCTGCTGCATGGCTTTCGTACCAATGCGGGGCTGGCACCGAAGGCACCGCGTTACGGCGGCTGGGAATCGCAAGAGCTTTGCCCGGGCCACACGCTGGGCCACTATTTGAGTGCCTGCTCGCTGATGTCGGCGTCCACCGGCCGAGAGGACTTCCGCCAGCGCGTGAACCACGTCGTCGACGAACTGCACAACTGCCAGCAGGCAGCCCGCAGCGGCCTCGTGTGCGCCTTCCCCGACGGCGACGCGCAGTTGCAAAACGCCCTGGCCGGTCGGCCGGTGACCGGTGTGCCCTGGTACACCATGCACAAGATCATGGCTGGCTTGCACGATGCGCATGTGCACGCCGCCCATCCCCAGGCACTGCCCGTGTTGGCGCGCCTGGCGGACTGGATGGTGGACGTGACAGAACGCCTTGACGAGCAGCAATTCCAGAAGATGCTGGACCTGGAGCACGGCGGCATGAACGAGGTGCTAGCCAACCTGCATGCACTGACGGCCGATGCGCGCTACCTTCGCCTGGCCCAGCGCTTCAACCATCGCGCCCTGCTCGACCCGTTGGCCGAGGGACGCGACACGCTGGACGGGCTGCATTCGAATACGCAGATTCCCAAGGTGATCGGCTTCGCCCGCCTGGCACAGACCACCGGCGACGAGCGTCTGGTCCGGGCCGCGCGCTACTTCTGGGGCTCGGTGGTCGAGAAGCGTTCGTTCGCTACCGGCGGCAACGGAGACGGCGAACACTTCTTTCCCGTCGAAGAAACGCGCAAGCACGTGTCGTCGGGCCGGACCATGGAGACCTGCTGCACCTACAACATGCTGCGGCTGACTCGCTCGCTGTTCGGCGCCGCGCCCTCTGCCGCCTACGCCGACTACCACGAGCTCGCCCTGTTCAACGGCATCCTCGCCTCGCAGGACCCTGACAGCGGGATGTCCACGTACTTCCAGCCCGCCGGCCCCAGCCGCCCGAAGCTTTACGGTTCGCCCGAGCGAGCGTTCTGGTGCTGCACCGGCACCGGCATGGAAAGCTTCGCCAAGCTGGGCGACTCGATCTATTTCCACGACGCGCAGGCGCTGTACGTCAACCTGTTCGTCTCCTCCTCGCTGGACTGGCGCGAGCAGCAGGTCCGCCTGCGCCAGACCACCGCGTTCCCCGACGAAGCCCGCACGCGACTGTCGGTGCACCCGGCGCGACCGACGCGTCTGGCCTTGCGCCTGCGCCATCCGGGCTGGTGCCCGCGGCTCACCGTGCGGCTCAACGGCCGCCCGCTGCTGGATAGCACCGACCCCGGCCGCTACGTCGAGATCGACCGCCTCTGGCGCGACGGCGATGTGCTCGACGTGGACCTGCCGATGCCGCTGCGCATGCAACCGCTGCCCAGGGCCCCGGACGTCGCGGCGGTCATCGTCGGCCCTATCGTGCTCGCGGCCCGGCTGGGTGCGCAAGGCATAGCGCCCGGCGACGACGTCGGCCCGGACAACGGGTTCTGGGGCCACCGGCTGGAGTCGAAGGCTCCCCTGCCTCGCCTCGCGCTGCATGGCCGTGCGCTGGAAGAGGTCGTGCGGCCTGTCGGTGCGCCACTGTCGTTCCGCGCTCGCAGCGCTGCCGGCCAGGAGATCTCACTCGCCCCGTTCCACCGCATCGCGCACGAGCGCTACAGCCTGTACTGGCAGGTGGCCTGAGCATGAAGACCCGGTACCGTCTCTCGATCTTCTCGGCATGCGCGCTGTGGGGGGCGCTGGCGGCCAGCACCGCGCATGGCGCCGACATCGTCATCGCTTCACCCGATGGCCGCAGCTCGCTGCGCATCGCCCAGGACGGTGCCAGCTTCTCCGTCACCCGCCGGGGCGAGACCGTCATCGCCGCCTCGCCACTGGGGCTGGACCTGGACGGCGCGCCCGCGCTGCGTGCACTGAAGCTGGCGTCGCGCCAGGACGAGGCGGTCGACCGCACCTTGCCCCTCATCGCCACCAAGGCCGCCAGCGCACGCGACCACTACCGCGGCGCGACGCTCGCCTTCGACGCACAGCACGGTGGCCGGCGCCTGTTCATCGACGTGCGCGCCTACGACGACGGCGTGGCCTTCCGCTACCGCCTGGACGGCAGCGCGCCCGTGCGGCTGAAGGGAGAACACACGGCCTTCGTGCCGGCCGGCGACCCGGCCTGCCTGGTCTCGCCCGTCAAGGGCTCGCACGAGGCGAGCTTCGAGCGCCTGCGCGTCTCGCAGCTGAGCGCCGATGCCGCCTACGACGTGCCGGTGGTCTGCGCCACGCCGTCGGGCCGCACGCACTACGCCATCACGCAGGCCCACCTGCAGGGCTACACCGGCGCGTCGCTGTGGCGCGAAGGTGCGGCGCTCAAGCTGCGCCTGTCCGGCGTGCCCGGCCGCGCTGGCCCGGCCTTCGTGTCGGCGGGCGGGCTGTCGACCGCCTGGCGCGTGGTCATGATGGCCGACCGTGCCGGTGAGCTGATCGAGTCCCACCTGGTGGGCAACCTGAACCCCGCACCGGCAGGCGATTTCAGCTGGGTCAAGCCGGGCAAGTCGGCCTGGGACTGGTGGACCGCGCCGCCCAACGCCGGCATGAAGCCGGACATGGCCGCCTACAAGCGCTTCATCGACTTCGCCGCCGAGGCCGGCCTGCCCTACTACCTCATCGACGCCGGCTGGGCCTGGGGCTCGGGCCCCGAGTGCTGGGTGGCGCTGCCGGGCACCGACATCACGCGCGCCGCCGACGGCATCGACATGCCCGAGCTGGTGCGCTACGCCGCCGCCAAGGGCGTGGGCCTGATGCTGTGGGCGCACTGGCAACTGCTGGCGCCGCGCATGGACGAGGTGCTGGACACCTATGCGCGCTGGGGCATCAAGGGCGTCAAGGTCGACTTCATGGACCGTGACGACCAGGACATCGTCGCCTTCTATCACCGCGTGGCGGCTGCCACGGCCCAGCGCAAGCTGCTGCTCAACCTGCACGGCGCCTACGTGCCCGCCGGCCTGCAGCGGACCTTCCCCAACTTCATCACCCAGGAAGGCGTGCTCGGCGCCGAGTGGAGCAAGATGAACCGCGAGGTCACACCGCGCCACAACCTGATGCTGCCCTACACGCGCATGCTGACCGGCCCGATGGACTACACGCCCGGCGGCTTTCGCAACGCCACGCCCGCGACCTTCGAGGTGCGGGCCGAGATGGCGCAGACCCAGCACACGCGCGGCCAGGCGCTGGCCCAGTACGTCGTCTACGACAGCCCGCTGCAGATGGTCTCCGACGACCCCGCCGCCTACCGTGGCGAACCGGGCTTCGACTTCATCCAGCGCGTGCCCACGGCCTGGGACGAGACGCGCTTCATCAGCGGCGAGCCGGGGCGCGACATCGTGCTGGCCCGCCGCCATGGCAAGGCCTGGTATGTCGGCGCGATGACCGCCGACGACGCCCGCACGGCGCGCGTGCCGCTGCGCTTCCTAGCCGCCAGCCGCTGGCGCGCCACGATCTGGCAGGACGGCGACACGCCGCGCGAGTTGCGCCGCCGCGCGCTCACCGTGAGCCGCAGCGACGTGTTGACGCTGCCGTTGGCGGCCGCAGGCGGCGCCGCCGTGATCCTGGAACCCTTGCATTGAAGACGCCTGCGTCATCACCACCGTTCATCGAAGAAACCATGAAGACCATCTTTTCAAGGCTTGTGCTACCCGTCGCGCTGGCCGCCGCGTTCGCTGCGGGCGCCACCGACATGCGCGAGCTGACCAGCCTGCAGCTGTCCCAACAGATGTCACCCGGCCTGAACCTCGGCAACACGCTGGAGGCCTTGCCCAGCGAGACCGCCTGGGGCAACCCGCCCACCCACCAGGCGGTGATGGACGCCTTCAAGGCGGCCGGCTTCAAGACCGTGCGCATCCCCGTGGCCTGGAACCAGTACGCCGACGCCGATGGCAACATCAGCCCGGCCTGGATGGCCCGGGTCACGCAAGTGGTGGACTACGCGCGCAAGGCCGGCCTGGTCGTCATCATCAACACCCACTGGGACGGCGGCTGGGCCGACCACCCGACCTACGCCAAGCAGGCCGAGGTGAACGCCAAGCTGGCCAAGTTCTGGACCCAGATCGCCAGGCACTTCCAGGGCCATGACGAGCACCTGCTGTTCGCCGGCACGAACGAGGTCCACATCAAGGGCGAATACGGCAAGGCCACGGCAGAGAACTGCGCGGTGCAGAACAGCTTCAACCAGACCTTCGTCAACGCCGTGCGCGCCACCGGCGGCAACAACGCGAAGCGCCACCTCGTCGTGCAGTCGTACAACACCAATCACGAGGAAGCGCTGACCTGCAACGCCAAGCTGCCGGCCGACACCGTGGCCGACCGGCTGATGGTGGAGGTGCACTACTACGACCCCTTCCCCTTCACGCTGGACCATGACAGCAAGTTCTGGCAGTGGGGCAAGAACGCGACCGACCCCGCCGCCACCGCGGGCTGGGGCAACGAGGACCATGTCGATGCCGCCTTCCGCAAGCTCAAGGCCGCCTTCGTCGACAAGGGCGTGCCGGTGTTGCTGGGCGAGTACGGCGCCGGCATGAAGCGCAAGTACCCGGGCATGGACCGCTACCGCAAGGACTGGAACGAGTACGTCACCGGCTCGGCCGTGCGCCACGGCATGGTGCCGGTCTACTGGGACACCGGCGGCCTGTTCGACCGCGTGACCGGTGCCCGCAAGGACGCCGCCATCGACCTCATCGTCAACGCCGCCAACAAGCCATGAACAAGCGCTCCTCCTTCTTCACCTGGCTGCTCGCGCTGATGCTGTGCGCCGGCTCTGCCGCCGCCAACGACGGCCCGCGCCAGCGCACCCGCATAGACGACGGCTGGCGCTTTGCGCTGGGCCATGCGCATGACCCGGCCCAGGACTTCAATCACAGCACGCGCGCCTTCTTCTTCGCCAAGGCCGGCTTTGGCGACGGCCCTGCGGGGGCCGACTTCGACGACCGCACCTGGCGCCGCCTGGACCTGCCGCATGACTGGGCGGTGGAGCTGCCGTTCTCCGCGCGCGGCAGTTCGGCGCATGGCTCCAAGGCCATCGGCCGGGCCTTCCCCGAGAACAGCGTCGGCTGGTACCGGCGCGAACTCAGCATCCCCGCAGCCGCGCAAGGCAAGCGCATCGCGCTGGAGTTCGACGGCGTCTTCCGCGACAGCGTGGTATGGGTCAACGGCCACTACCTGCACCGCGAGGCCAGCGGCTATTCGAGTTTTCGCGTCGACATCAGCGACTACCTGAATTACGGCGGCCGCAACGTCGTCGCCGTGCGCGTGGACGCCACCACCCAGGAGGGCTGGTGGTATGAGGGCGCCGGCATCTACCGCCATGTCTGGCTGACGCAGACCGAGCCGCTGCGCGTGGGCCACTGGGGCACGTTCGTGCGCGCCACGGTCAAGGGCAACGCCGCCGATGTGGCCGTCGACACGACGGTGCGCAACGACGGCAAGGCCGCCGCCTCCTTCACGTTGGAGCACGAACTGCGCGACCCCGCCGGCCGCGTCGTCGCGCGCGCCAGCGTGCCGGCCAGGCGCGTGGGCGTGGACGCCAGCACCGACGTGGCGGCCACGCTGCGCGTCACGGCGCCGCAGCTGTGGTCGCTGGAAACACCTCAGCTCTACAAGCTCACCACCCACGTGAAGAGCGCCGGCCGTGTCGTCGACAGCTACGACACGCCCTTCGGCATCCGCACCATCCGCTTTGACGCCAACGCCGGCTTCTTCCTCAACGGCCGCCACATCAAGCTGCACGGCGTCAACAACCACCAGGACCATGCCGGCATCGGCGTGGCCCTGCCCGACGCCATGCACGAGGCGCGGATGAAGATGCTCAAGGGCATGGGCGTGAACGCCATCCGCTCGGCCCATCACCCGGCCACGCCCGAGCTGCTGGACGCCTGCGACCGCCTGGGCATCCTCGTCATCGACGAGCACCGCATGATGGGCACCGCGCCGCAGATCCGCGACGAAATGGAGCGCCTGGTGCGCCGCGGCCGCAACCACCCGTCCATCATTCTGTGGTCGGTCGGCAACGAGGAATGGGCCATCGAGAACAGCGCCGTCGGCACGCGTCTGGCGCGTGAGATGCAGGCGATCGTCAAGCGCATGGACCCGACGCGGCCGGTCACGCTGGCCGCGTCCAGCTCTGGCGGCCCAGAAGGCACGGCGGTCGGCTCCGACGTGCTGGGCTTCAACTACAAGGCCCAGCACAACATCGACGCGATGCACAAGCGCTTCCCCGAGCGCGCCTCCGTCGTCACCGAGGAAGGCCTGACCTACGCCACGCGCGGCATCTACGCCGACGACCCGGCGCGCGTGCACATCGCCGCCTATGACAAGCGCTCCGGCGGCGCGTCGACCGCGTCCATCGAGGAGGCCTGGCGCTACAACGCCGAGCGGCCCTTCATCGCCGGCATGTTCGTCTGGACCGGCTTCGACTACCGCGGCGAGACCACGCCCTTCGGCTGGCCCGCCATTTCCTCGCAATTCGGCATGATGGACACGACCGGCCTGCTGAAAGACAGCGGCCACTACCTGCGGACGGCCTGGACCACCGAGCCCACCGTGCATGTGCTGCCACACTGGAACTGGCCCGGCCGCGAAGGCCAGCCCATCGACGTGCGCGTCTACGCCAACACCGACGAGGTGGAGTTGCTGCTGAACGGCACGTCGCTGGGCCGCAAGCCGCTGGCGCGCTACGCCCATCTGCAATGGAGCGTGCCCTATGCGCCGGGCAGCCTGGTGGCGCGCGGCTACCAAGGCGGCAAGCTGGTCGTCACCGAGACCGTGGCCACCACCGGCAATGGCAGCGCCGTGCGGCTGACGGCGGACCGCACACGCATCCACGCCGATGGCGACGATGTGGCGGTGGTGCGGGTCAGCGTGGTCGACCGCGAAGGCCGCGTCGTGCCCACGGCAGGCCAGCGCATCAGCTTCGAGGTCACGGGCCCGGCACGGCTGATCGGCATGGGCAATGGCGACCCAGGCTCGCACGAGGCCGACAAGCCAGCCGACTTCCATCGCTACGCCGCTGTCGGCGGCTGGCGCCAGAAGCCCGTGGCCAGGCAGGAAGACGCGGCGGCGCTGCTGGCCGACACGGGCAGCGCCGGCTGGCGCGACCCCTTCGCCTGGCTGCCCATCGAGAAACAGCCGGCCGACGGCGCCTGGAACGTCGTGCAGGCCAGCTTCGCCCGCCCGGCTGCGACGGCGGGCCGCGCGGCGCTGTTCGTCGGCGACATCACGCCCGGCCAGCAAGTCATCCTGAACGGCAAGGCCCTGACGCCGCGCCGCGAAGACGGCATGGGCGTCATCGACCTGGACCCCACCCAGCTGAACGACATCAACGCGGTCACCCTCGTCTTCGCCACCCCGGCCGACGGCACGCGCAAGCTGTTCCACGGCGCCCAGGGCGGCCGGCGCTGGCTGACGCTGCGCACGACCACGGCTGCCGGACCCTGGCAGCGCAGCGTGTTCAACGGCCATGCGCAAGTCATCCTGCAATCCACCGGCAGCCCGGGCCGCGTCACGCTGCGCGCCAGCAGCGATGGGCTGGACCTGGGCAGCCTGAGCCTGGACACCTTCTAAGAGCCCCATGAGCGGCTGACGACAAACACGATGAGACAAGCGATGAAGATACGAACCACAGCCGTCGCGCTGCTGAGCCTGGGCGCGGCCTTCCTGGCACATGCCGCCATCACCGGCGGCAGCGCGCTGACGCTGCTGGCCACGCTGGCCGCACTGGTCACGGCCGAGCCTAAACAAGGCCCCGGCCTGGGCAACCTGAGCTACACCGAGGCCGAGCTGTTCAACCCGGTCTCGGTGATCAAGACCGAGACCGCCGCTGGCGCGGGCGACGGCGACATCCCCTTCCGCTACCCCGGCCGCCAGGAGTACGGCACCAACGTCGCCCTGATGCTCAACGGCTACCTCGTCGTCATGTTCGCGCCAGACAGCGGCCAGTCCACCGGCGGCTTCCTTGTCTACGACGTCTCCAACCCGCGCAGCCTGCGGCTGGTCAAGAAGATCTACGAACCCCAGGGGCGCACCGCGCAGTTCCGCGAACCGCACGCCATCGGCGCGGCGACGATCAACGGTCGGCAGTATCTCGTCGTGCCCAGCACCAAGGGCATCGAGTTCTGGGACTTCAGCGACGTCAACGACATCCGCCAGGTAGCCAAGCTCGCGCTGCCGACGGTCGACGGCGGCGACTACTCCAGGGTCACCTGGCAGCTGTGGTGGCAGGCGCCCTATGTCTACGTCGCGTCGGCCGACGACGGCATGTACATCGTCGACGCGCGCGACCCGGCCAACCCGGTGCTGGCCAACCGTGGCGGCGGCCGGCCCAACCCCGTGCCCACCGGCGAGCTGGGCGGCTTTCGCGTCGGGCCCATCTTCACGATGGGCAACCACCTCGTGCTGAGTTCGATGGACACCTGGTCGGGGCTGGCCAGCCTGGACATCTCCGACCCACTGAACCCGCGCCTGCTGGACAGCGTCGGCAACCTGCCCTTCTATTACGCGACCTGCTTCGACGGCCGCTACGTCTACGGCTCGGCCCGTGGCCGTGGCCCTGACGGGCGCATGTTCTCCTTCGACCTGGACGACCCGGCCCGCTTCGTGCCCAAGGACAGCCGGCTGCTGATGGACGAGCAGCTCTATTGCAATTCGCAGGACCAGTTCGTCTTCCAGGGCGCGCAGGTGATGTTGCACAAGGTCGACGTCAGCGACCCTCTCAACCACCGGCACGTCGCCAAGGCCGGCCTCTTCCCCGAAGGTTCGGACGAAGCCCGCCACTCCGACCACGGCCAGGTCACCCCGATGGGCAACCTGGTCTACGTCGGCAACGACCACGGCAAGCGCAGCGGCTTCATCGTGCACGACCGCAACCCCGACACGACGCCACCGAAGGTGCGACAGGTCTCGCCACGGCCCGGGGCGGTCAAGCAGGCGACGACGTCGCGCATCGGCATCGCGCTGACCGACAACATCCTGCCGGAGAGCCTCCACGCCGCCAGCTTCATCGTCCGTCCGCGCGGCGGTGCCGCACTCGCCGGCACTTACAGCGCGCAGCTGGGCATCATCAACTTCTCGCCGGCGCAAGACCTGGCACCCAACACGACCTACGAAGTGCTGCTGCCGGCCGGCGGTCTGAAGGACTATGCAGGCAACGCCATCGCCACGGCCTTCAGCGCGCAGTTCACGACCGGCAATGGCAGCCAGCGCGCCGCCGCCGACACGGCGGCCACCACCGGCCTGGCCCACCACTGGCCGCTGGTGCGCGGCCTGCAGGACATCGTCGCCGGCAACGATGGCCAGACGACGCCCAGCGACAGCTTCCGAGACGGTGGCCTGAACTTCGCCGGCCGCAGCGCCGGTGTCATGCTGGCCAAGGCCGACATTGCCAACCTGGCCGGCGGCACCGCCACGCTCAGCTTCCACATGAAGTCCACCCAGCGCGGCCACGCCCGCGCCGCGCAGGCGCCCGGCATCTTCGGCCACGGCCCGACGGGCGTGCTGTGGGGCTGGATCGACGCGCAAGGCCGGCTGCGGCTGTCCGTCGGCGAGCCCTCTTCCACCAACCCGGGCCTGGCCTCGGCGCGCGCGGTCAACGACGGCCGCTGGCACGCCGTGGTGCTGACACGCGACGCGACCAGCGGCGCGCTGTCGCTGCGCGTGGACGGTGTGAAGCGCAGCGGCAAGGGCCTGGCCGGGCCGCTGAGCCCGCCCGCCCAGCCGACCATGCTGGGCCAGCTCCAGGGCAGCGCGGACTTCTTCCGCGGCCGGCTGGCGGACGTGCGCGTCTACAATCGCGTGCTGGGCGACGACGAGGCCGCCACGCTGGACCGCCAGGCCGCCGTGCGCGTTGCCGGCGCCGTCGGCAGCGAGACGCTCGTGGTCGGCAGCCGGGCGAACTTCAACCCCGGCGTGCTGGCGCGCAGCGGCGCCCAGTACCGCTGGAACTTCGGCGACGGCTCCCCGCGCACCGCGTTCTCGCGCAAGCTGGCGGCGTCGCACACCTTCACGGTCGCCGGCCACTACAACGTGGTGTTGACGGTACGCACGGCCGACGGCGCGGAGCAGACCCACGCGCTGCACCGCACCGCCATCAACCCGCGCACCGCCAAGGCGCCCGCGCAAACCAGCAACATCGTCGGCAACGCCACGCAGGTGTTCAGCGTCAACCCGGACAGCGGCACGGTCACGGCGATTGCTGCAGACACGCTGGCCAAGGCCTGGGAAGCGCGCGTCGGCGAGGAGCCGCGCACGCTGGCCATCGCCCCCGACGGGCGCGTGTGGGTCACCGTGCAGGGCGAGGACAAGCTCGTGGCGCTGAACGCACAGGACGGCAGCCTGTCCGCAAGCGTGCAGCTGCCCTACGGCAGCGCGCCGCATGGCATCGTCTTCACGCCGGACCAGCGCATGGGCCTGGTCACGCTGGAGGGCAGCACCACGCTGATGAGCTTCGACCCGGCCAACGGTGCAGCGCGTGCCTCCCTGAAGCTAACCGGCGACGTGCGCGGCATCGCCGTCAGCGCGAATTCATCCGAGGCTCTGGTGACGCGCTTCCGCTCGCGCATGGACGGTGGCGTGGTGTACCGCGTCGGCCTGGACAAGAAGCTGGCCCTGTACCAGACGGTCGGCTTGCGCGTCGACACTGCGACCATCGACGCCGAGAACCGCGCGCGCGGCGTGCCGAACTATCTGCACCAGGTCGTCATCTCGCCGGACGGCCTGCGTGCCGCGCTGCCGTCCAAGAAGGACAACATCGTCGGCGGCACCTTCCGCGACGGCCGGCCGCTGGCACACGAGACGACCGTGCGCTCCATCGTGTCGCAGCTCGCGCTGGTGCCCGGCGCCCACGAGGTGTTTGCCGAGCAGTTGGACTTCAACGACCGAGCACCCGCCCGCGCCGCAGCCTATTCGCCCAATGGCGACTACCTGTTCGTCGCGCAGATGGAGGGCAACCGCATCGCCGTCGTCGACGCCTACAACCGCTCGGTGCGCGGCGAGATCGAGACCGACCGCGCGCCGCACGGCCTGTACGTCGACGAGAAGCGCCAGCGCCTGTACGTCAACAACTTCCTGGGCCGCACGGTAGGCGTGTACGACATCGGCCCGGTGCTGTCGGCGGAGTCCTTCTCGGCCCGGCCGCTCGCCACCGTCGCGGCGGTGGCCGTCGAGCCGCTGGCACCGGCCGTGCTGAGCGGCAAGCGGCTGTTCTACAACGCCGCCGACCGGCGCATGAGCCGCGACAACTACATGTCCTGCGCCAGCTGCCACGCCGACGGCGGCGACGACGGCATGGTCTGGGACTTCACGCAGCGCGGCGAGGGCCTGCGCCGCACCATCAGCCTGCAAGGCCGCCAGGGCCTGGGCCTGGGCCGCGTGCACTGGACGGCCAACTTCGACGAGTTGCAAGACTTCGAGAACGACATCCGCGGCGCCTTCGGCGGCACGGGCTTCCTGAGCGACCGCGACTTCTCGGCCACGTCCGACCCGCTCGGCGCGCCCAAGGCCGGGCGCAGCCGCGACCTGGACGACCTCGCGGCCTACTTGTCCTCGCTGTCCAGGCAAGGCCGCAGCCCGGAGCGCCAGGCCGATGGCAGCCTGACCGTGGAGGCGCTGCGCGGCCAGCAGCTGTTCGGCGCCATGCAGTGCGCCACCTGCCATGCCGGCACGACGCGCAAGGACGGGCTGCGCCACGATGTCGGCACCGTGCAGGCGTCGTCGGGCAAGGGCTCCAAGCAGACGCTTGCCGGGGTCGGCTTCCACACGCCGCCGCTGCAGGGGCTGTGGGCCGCGCCGTCCTTCTTCCACAACGGCCAGGCCGCCACGCTGCAGGATGTGTTCGCCTCTGGACACGGCGGCACGCAGGCGCTGTCTGCGGCAGACCGCAGCGCGCTGGCCAGCTTCCTGCGCTCGCTGGATGCGAGCAGCGTGGCCGAAAGAATCCACCGATGAAAGTGAAGGCAGCAGCCAGCATGAGAACTCGCGGTAGATGCCGCCAGCCAAAACCAAGAAGAAGCCAATGAGCCCGACGGCACCCGAGCCTGGCGAACCCGCCGCCAAACCGCAACAGCAGCAGCCATGGCAGCCCCGCCGCAATGGCTACGCGCTGGCGATTGCGGTGGTCATCCACATCCTGCTGCTGGCGGCGGTGCTGTCGTGGCGCTCCAAGGCGCCGCCGCCGCCCAAGCCGCGCATCTCCGAGATCAGCATCGTGGAGGCCAAGCCGCCGCCCAAGCCCCCCAAGCCGCCACCGCTGCTGGCACCGAAGTTGACAGACCCGCCACCGCCGAACGTGCCGCTCGTCCCCGAACTGCCGCCCATCGAGGCACCCAAGGTCGAGCCCGTGCCAAAGGAGGTCCCGCCGCCGGTGCCCCCGCCCGTCGTCGCACCGCCTCCGCCTCCGGTCGCAGCAGCCCCGGCCGCCAGCAGCGCGGTGCCGCCCAAGCTGTTCGAGGAGTGCGCCGATTCGCCGGACCGCCCGATGGTGGCCGAGGTCTACCGCTTGCGCAACGGCACCACGTCAGTCAACGAAATGCGCCGGCGCAAACCCGTCAAGACCGTCTGCCTGGCCCAGCTCGACATCACGCCGCGCGACCACCGCGACGGCTTCCCCGGCCTGGATGTGAACGAATGGTTCGGGCTGGACATCCGCTTCACCGTCAACATGCCGCAGGACATCACGATGGACATCATGCTGCTGTCCGACGACGGCGCCGTCCTCACCATCGATGACGTGGAGGTGATCAACAACGACGGCATCCATGCGGCGAGTCCACTGATGGAAACGGTGAAGCTGGCCAAGGGCCCGCGCAACTTCCGCGTGCGCTACTTTCAGGGACCCGGCTATGGCCTGGCGCTGATGTTGGGTTGGAAGAAGCCGGACGGCAAGGACTACCAGTACATCCCGCGCCGGCTGCTCGGCCGACCGCCGGCCGCGCAATAGACGCGCCGACATCCGGCGATCCCAGGGAGCACAAGAAGATGAAACGAACTCACAGTGATCAGGCCAGCCACCGAACGCGATATGCGCTGACCGCAGCGGCGGTGCTGCTGCTGGCCGGCGGCGCCGCTGCCTGGCTGTATGGCGACAAGCCGGCCGGCAACGCGCCGGTGGCCGTGCCGGCTCCGGCGCCCGTCGAGCCCGCCGTGCCCGCAGCACCGGCCTACGTGGCCAGCGCGGCAGCCGTCGCGTTGCCATCAGCAGCGAGCATGCCCGCGCTGCCCGACCGCCCGAAAATCGCAGCGCTGCCCGAAGTCGAATCGCCGACCGAGTCCCTGCGCAAGGTCCAGTTGGGACTGCATGGCGGGACAGCGGAGGATGCGCTGATCGCGGCCCGGACGCTGCAGCATTGCGCCATGATGTCCAAGGCGCCGGAAGGCCTCTTCGCCGTCCGCGACCAGCCGGACATGGTGCCCGCCAATGTCAGGAAGGCGATCAAGGACATGGGCGGCGAGGAGCGCGTGAGCAACGAGACCATCGCCCGCGCCCAGAGCGACCAGCGGCGCTGCCAGGTCTTCGACGCCGCGACGCTGGCGCGCAGCGGTGAACTGCTGCAGAAGGCCTATGACGGCAAGGCCGCAGGGGCGGCGATGGCCTATCTGCAATCGCTGCAGGCTCATGATGCCAAGGGCGAGGCGGACCCGGCGCTGATCGCCAGGCTGCAGGCCGATGTGCGCCAGACTGCCCAGGCCGGCGATCCCGACACGCTGATGTCGCTTGCCATGGCATCCGGCAATCTGGCGCGCGATCTGGGCATCACGCCGATACAACGCAGCGGCTACCGGAATGCCTACGTGCAGATCCAGGACGAGCGCATTCCGGGCATGGGAACGGCGATGGCAAAGATCATCGATGCGGTTGCACAGATGAACTCGTCGGCGCCACTGACCACCACCCAGCAACGCGAGGCCGATGCGCTCGCGAAGCAGTTGGTCAACGCCTGGCGGAGCGCGCGCAAGAGCTGATCAAACCTGACACCATCACGCCCACGCAAGCTCGCCCCTCAGCCGCTACCAGTGCATCATCCTGCACACAGGCCCACGAACGCAGTGACGCTGGATGGCGGACGGATGCAACGGTTGACGAGACGATGAGCAAGCTCATGCCCTGGTTGCGAGCCCTGGTGTGCGGCGGCCTTCTGCTGCAGGTGTTGCTCGCGCAGGCGCAGCAGCGGGCGTTCAAGTACCTGCGCCATGAGCACGGGCTGGGCAACCTGGCCGTCACCGCCCTGGCGCAGGACCCGGCGGGCGAGCTGTGGATAGGGACCGAGAACGGCCTGTACCGCTTCGACGGCGGGCGCATGCGCCGCTACGGCCCTACGCAGGGGCTGGTCGACGTGCGCGTCACCGCGCTGCATGTGGATGCCTCGGGCCGGCTGTGGGTGGCCGGCGAGGCCATGCTCTTCCATCGTGAGGGCGAGCGCTTCGTGCAGATCCGGCAACGCGACGACGCGATCACGCTGAAGCCCGGGCAGAGCCTGGCCTCCACGGGCGACCGGCTGGTTGCCAACACGCGCGCAGGCCTGTACTGGGTCAGCCGAACCGCCTCGGGCTGGCAGGCCAGCGAGGTGTTCAGCGCCGCCGAACGCCAGCGCCGCCCTGAACTCGCCGATGTCTACAGCGTGCTGGGCGAGCACGGTGGCGCCATCTGGTTCGGATGTGCTCGCATGCTCTGCCGCTTGGGCGCCAGTGGCCTGCGCCAGTACCGGCCAGCCGGGCCAGCGCCGGCCGAGCGTTGGACGACGCTGCTGCGCATGGCCGACGGGCGGCTGTGGCTGCGCAGCCCGACGCAGCTCTGGCGGCTGGATGCCGGCAGCGACGCGCCGGTGCGCGTGCCGATGCCGCCGGGTGTCGGGCTGTCGGCCTCGTGGAACCCGGCGCTTGGTGCAGACAGCCAGGGGCGCATCCTGACCCAGCACGGCACCGGCATCGTGCGCTGGGACGGGCAGCGCATGGCATTCATCGGCACACCCCAGGGGCTGCAGGCCGGCGGTGGTGTCAGCACGCTGCTGCAGACGCGCGACGGCAGCCTGTGGCTGGGCACGGCGGGCGTCGGCCTGGCGCGATGGCTGGGCTACCGCCATGCGCAGAGCTGGGGGCAGGCCGAGGGCCTGCCCGCCGACGACGCCTGGAGCTTCTTGCGTGCCCGCAACGGGCAGATGTATGTCGGCACGACGGTGGGCCTGGGCACCGACCGCTCGGCGCAGTCCTTCAAGACCGCCGCGCCGACGCAGGCACCAGAGGTGGCCTCCAGCCTGGCCGAAGATGGCGAGGGGCAGGTGTGGGTCGGGTCGTTCAACGGCCTGCTCAGCCGCTTCGACCCCGCCAGCGGCCGCCTCAGGCCCGTGGCCCGGCTGCCCCGCATCACGCAACTGCTCGTCGACCGGCAGGGCCAGCTCTGGATCATCACGCACCACGGCATCTACCTGCTGCGCGACCCGACGCGCGATACACGGCCGCAGCGCATCGACGAGGTCCTCTTCGCGCCCAAGACGCTCCCACCCGAAGCGAACGATGCCTGCCTCATGCGCAGCGGCGAGATCTGGATCAGCACCGCCCAGGGCCTGCTGCGCAACGACGCCCACGGGCTGGCGCGGGTGCATGTGCTTGCCGCCGACGGGCAGAAGACGACCCCTGGCGACCTGACGACCATTGCCTGCCGGGACCAGCGCCTGTGGGTCGGCGGGAACTCGGGGCTGTGGCAGGCGCGCACCGAGCCCGGCGCGACAGCGCTGCGCTTCGAGCGGGTGCAGACGCCGCTGCTCCAGGACCGCGCCATCGTCGCCCTGCGCTTTGATCGCCGGGGCTGGCTGTGGGCCGGAACGGACTACGGTGTCGCGGTCACCGACCTGCACCGCTGGCGCGCCATCCGGCAGAACGCCGGCCTGCCCTGGGACGACTGCAACCAGGGCGCGCTCTACGCGGATGCCGACGGCTCCATCTGGGTGGGCACGCCCCGCGGCACGGCCCACTTGCGCGACCTGGACGCCCTCTTCGACAAGCCGGACTTGAACGTCAACGTGCAGGTGGCCGGCACCAGCATCGCGATTCACGAGGGGCACGCGCGCCTGACCCTGCCATGGCACAAGCGTTCCGTGGTGCTGAACCTGGGCAGCGTCGCCTTCGAGCAGCGCGACGCGCTGCGGTTCGAGTACCGCCTGGACGGGCAGGACGACGGCTGGCGCAGCGGCGCGTCAACGGAGGTGGTGTACCCCTCGCTGCAGCCCGGCCGCTACCGTTTCGAGGTGCGCGCCCGCAACCTGGACCAGCAGGCGGAGTCACCGCTGCAGACACTGGCCATCGAGGTGCTGCCGCCGTGGTGGCGAACCGCCTGGTTCTACGGGCTGATCACGACGCTGGGCGCGCTGTCGATGTGGGCGGGCCACCGCTGGCGGCTGCGCCGCCTGCTCGCCAACCAAGCGCGCCTGGAGCGCCTCATCGCGGAGCGCACGCGCGAGATCGAGGCCTCGCATGCGCAGATGCGCGAGCTGGCGCTGAAGGACGGCCTGACAGGCGTGCTCAATCGACGCGCGCTGGACGAGGCGCTGGCCACCGAGGTGGCGCGCGCCGGTCGCGGCCACATCCCGCTGGCGCTCGTCATCGTCGATGCCGACCGCTTCAAGCTCATCAACGACCAGCATGGCCACCCCGCCGGCGATGCGGTGCTGGTGACCATCGCGCAAAGGCTGAAGGCCCCGACGCGGCCCTACGACGCAGTCGGCCGCTACGGTGGCGAGGAGTTCGTGCTGGTGCTGCCCGATCTCGACGTGGCCAGCGAGGCCGGCCACGCGCGCATCGCGTCGTTCCACCAGGCCATCTGCGACAAGCCCGTCACCCTGCCCTCGGGTCAGGTCTTGCCGGTGACCTGCAGCTTCGGTGTCGCCAGCATGGCCGCAGGCCAAGCCGACACGCCAGCGGCACTGATCGACCGCGCCGACGCCGCGCTCTACCGCGCGAAGGAGAACGGCCGCAACAGAATCGAGTACGGCTAAGCCAGCCACTGCAGGCCGAGCTGCTCGCCGATGTGGGTCTGCAGCGCCTCCAGCGACACGGGCTTGGTCAGGAAGACGTTGACACCAGCCTGCAGGCAGGCGGCGCGGTGAGCGCCGGTGGCCGAGGCCGAGATGGCGATCACGGGCACGGCTTTCAGATTGGCATCCTGGCGCAGCCGGCGAGTAGCCTCCACGCCGTCCATCAAGGGCATCACGCTGTCCATCAGGATCAGGTCCGGCCGGCAGCTGCGCGCGGCCGAGAGCAGTTCGCCGCCATCGCCAGCCTGCGCCACGTCGAAGCCGGCGTTGCTGAGGAAATCGCACATCAGTGCGCGGTTTGCAGCCACGTCATCGACCACCAGCACCAGCCGCCGCGGCCCGGCATAGCGCGCCACGCCAGGCGCCTTCTGCGGCGCGGCCTGCGCCGGCTGCACCACCGGCAAGGGCAGCTCCACACGGAAAGAGCTGCCGCGGCCAAACTCGCTGCTCACGTGCACCTGCCCGCCCATGTCGATCACCAGCGCACGCGTGATCGCCAGGCCCAGCCCGGTGCCGCCGCTGCGGCGCTGCACGTCACCCACCTGCTCGAAGGGTTTGAAGATGCGCGCCAGGTCGTCGGGGCGCATGCCGACGCCGGTGTCCTCGACGTCCAGCCGCAGCAGCACTTGCGCCTGGCCTTGCGCCTCGGCGCTGGCGCGCAAGGTGACCGTGCCGGCGTCGGTGAACTTGAAGGCATTGCCCAGCAGGTTGAGCAGCACCTGTCGCAGCCGGCGTTCGTCGGCCAGCGCGGCCTCGGGCAGCCCCGCGCCGGCATCGAAGTCGAAGGCCAGGCGCTTCTCGTCGGCCTTCACCCGCATCAGGTTCACCACCGCCTGCAACAGGCAGGGCAGGTTCACCGGCGCCGGGTTGAGGTCCGTGCGGCCGGCCTCGATGCGCGCCAGGTCGAGGATGTCGTTGATCAGCGCCAGCAGGTGCTGGCCACTCTGCTGGATGGTGTCCAGGCCGCGCGCCTGGCGCGGGCTCAGGCCGCCTTCCAGCGTCAGCAGTTGCGCATAGCCGAGGACGGCGTTCAGCGGCGTGCGCAGCTCGTGGCTCATGCCGGCGATGAACTCGCTCTTCGCGCGGTTGGCCGCCTCGGCGGCATGCCGGGCGGCGCGCTCGGTCTGCAGCATGCCGCGCTCGAGTTCGGTCGTCTCGGCCTGCGTGCGGTGCTGGGCGTCCAGCTTGGCCAGGATGGCCTGCACCTGGCCCTTGAGCGTCTCCTCGCTGAGCGCGAGCGCCCGGGCGATCTCGGCGTAGGCGTCGCCCTGGGCGATGAAGCGCAACACGCCGATCTCCGCCGGCGTGAGGGCCTCGTCCACGACCTGGCCCGCCAGCTCGAACGAGTCTTCCGACGGCAGCGCCAGGCGGCCGCCCTGCACGGCGCGGATGGCGTCGAGCAGCTCCTTGTGCAGCGCGTTCTTCAGCAGGTAGCCACATGCGCCGGCCTGCAACGCGCGCTGCGCCTGGGCATCGCCGGCATAGGTGGTGAGCACGATGATGCGCGCGTCGGGGAACTCAGCGCGGATGGCGCCGATGGCGTCCAGCCCGCTCATGCCGGGCATCTGCAAGTCCATCAGCGTGACGTCCGGGCGGCGGGCGCGGAACTGCTGGATCGCCTCGCGCCCGTTCGCCGCTTCCGCGACCAGGGCCATGTCCGGCTCCACGGCGAGCAGCGTGGCGATGCCCTGCCGCACGATCGGATGGTCGTCGACGCAGAGAACATGGATGCGGGTCAGTTCATCGCTCATTCGCCGGTCTCGCTGGGGGTCAACCTTCGATGGAGGGACCACGGCTTGGTGGGTGACGGTTTACTGTACGCCCGCGACCCCGGAACGCTGAACGCCACTTGCGTGCCTTTGTCCAGACCGCTGATGGTGAGCGTGCCGCCCGCCAGCTCGGCGCGCTCGCGCATGCCGCTCAGGCCGAAGTGACCTTCCTTCTCACCGGCACGCAGCACCTCCGGGGCGATGCCCTTCCCGTCGTCGCGCACGCGCACGGCCAGCTGCCGCGCGTCGTAGCGGATCTCGACGTCGATGCGCGTCGCCTCGGCATGGTGGAAGGCGTTGCGCAGCGCCTCGCCGGCAATGCGGAAGGTCTCGTCGCGCACGATGGGATGCAGGGCCTGCGGCCGGCCCTGCACGTCGACATGGGCCGATGCCGCATGGCCGGTCTCGTTCGCCAGGTCCTCGGCCAGTGCCCGCAAGGCATCCGCGAGGTTGTTCGTCTCCAGGGCCGAGGCGCGCAGGCCTTCCACGGTGTCTCGGCCCTCCGTGATCGCCTCGGCCGCGCGGTCGATGGCGCCGGCAAGGATCTGCTTGGATTCACGCGGCCGGTCGGGCAGCAGGTTGAACGCCGCCTGGAACTGCAGCAGCAGGCCGTGAAAGTGCTGCAGCAGCGTGTCATGCAGGTCGCGGGCGATGCGCGTGCGCTCGGCCACGCGCGCCTCCAGCTTCGCCTCGAACTGGCGCTGCAGCCGCCGGATGCGCATGTGCAGCCAGAGCTGGAAGCCGCTCCAGGCCAGGGCGATCAGCAGCGCCGCGCTGGCCAGGCGGAACCAGGTCGTCTGATGGAAGGCCGGCGCAATGGCAAAGGCCAGCTGCGCGCCCGTCTCGTTCCACACGCCGCTGTTATTGGCCGCCTTGACGTGGAAGCGGTACTCGCCCGGCGGCAGGTTGGTGTAGCTGGCCTGGCGCCGGTTGGTGACCTCCTGCCAGTCGTTGTCGTGCCCGTGCAGCCGGTAGCGAAAGCGCGTGCTCTTGGGGTCGACCAGCGTCAGCGCGGCGAACTCGATGGTGATGTCGCGGGCCAGTGGCGGCAGGCGCAGGCCGTCGGCCACGGCATAGGGCTTCTGGTCGGCGACCAGGGTCTCGATGTGGACCGGTGGCGGCAGCGGGTTGCTTGGCAGGTGGCCAGGGTCGATCACCTGCAGTTCAACGCCCGACACGAACCAGAGCTTGCCGTCCGGCCCCTTGGCCACCGGCGGATTGAAATAGGCCGGCGAGAAGGCCTGGAGCGGCACGCCATCCTCCGCACCCCAGACCTTGGTGACGACCCTCGCGCTGGCGTCGGCGATCCAGGCCGCGAGGTCGTCACGCAGGACCCGCACCAGCCCGCAGGACGCGTATATCCACAGCGAGCCCTCGTCATCCAGCGTCGACCAGTGCACCGTGTTGCAGGGCAGGCCATTGCCGACGTTCATCGTGGCGACGCGGCCGTCCTTGATCCGGCTCAGCCCGCCTGCGTCGGTCGCTGCCCACACCGCCCCCTCGGCATCAAGCCGCAGCCCCCCGACATGGCCCGCGCCCAGCCCCTGCGCGGGCATGTAGGTCGCCTCGACCTTGCCGTCCTTCACGTACAGGACGCCGCCGTCCTGCCAGAAGGACAGCCACACCCCGCCACGGTCGGCGACGATGACCTTGGCCTGTTGCCGACGCCCGAACGCGGCCCACGGGATGCTCTCGACGAAGCGCCCCTTGTGCAGCCGTGCCAGGCCTTCCTTGACGGACAGCCAGAGGTTGCCCGCCTCGTCCCCCGTGATGGAGAACACGTCCTTGCCGGTGACGCCGCGTGGGTCGGGCACGCCGCCGACCGCGACAAAGCGGTCGTTCGCAAAGTAGACGAGGCCACCGCTCGTGCTCACCCAGAGCCGCCCGTCGGTGTCCTGGTACAGCGACTGAACCGCCGCATGCGGCAGGCCTTCGCGTTGTTTGTAGACGGTGACTTTCGCGTCCTTCCACCGGGCCAGCCCATCAGTGGTGGCCACCCAGACGCTGCCGTCCGTGGTCGCCAGCACCGATTTCGTGGCCCCGTTGGGTAGGCCCTGCAACGTTGAGATGGTCGTGACCGGCAGCTTGCGGAAACGGTCGAGGCCCTTCTCGCTGCCGTACCAGATGTTGCCCTCGCGATCCTCGAAAAGACTGCAAGCGATGTTGCCCGAGAGGCCGTCGGCACGGCTGAACGCGTCCGCCTTGCCATCCTTCAGCTGAATGAGCCCCAGCCCTTCGGTGCCTATCCACAGGCCGCCATCACGGGCGCGCAGCAGCTTGTTCGACTTGATGTCGCGGTCTGCGAGCCACTCGTTGGGCTTGGCGGCGCTTCGCATCGGAGAAGGCACCAGCTTGTCACCGGCGATCTGCTTGAGCCCGGCGCTGCGGATGCCCACCAGCAGTTGCCCATCGACGGTCGTGCTCAGGTCGCCCACGCGCCCTCCCTGGGTGTCGAACCGTTGGGGTGGCCCCGGCTTCCACCGCCAGAGGCCGGATTCCGCACCCGCCCACAGCGCCCCGTCGCCATCCTCGGCCAGGCTCCAGACGAAGGAGCCAAAGCCACCATCCTGCGTGGCGCACTCCACGTGCCCCGCCCGAACGGCGCACAGCCGTCCCGGGTTCGCCAGCACGCCAGCCCAGATCGTGCCGTCGCGATCCTCCAGCAGCGAGGTCACGAACCCGCCACCGAACTGCGGATAGCGGGTCAGCTCAACGCCATTCCAGCTGACCAGGCCATCGAAGGTGCCGATCCAGAGCGTGCCGTCGCGGGATACCAGCAGGGCATAGGGGTTGTCGGGCAGCGACTGGCCCGCAGGTGGCCGCCAGGCAACGAAGCGCAGGCCATCGAAGCGGAACATGCCAAATGACCCACCGACCCACAGATAGCCGTCGGGCGTCTGTGCCATGGAGAAGACGAACCCCAGCAAGGCACCGTCCCGGGCGGTCCACGAGGTATGCGCGTACTGGGAAACCTGCAGCGGCGGGTCGAGCGCAAAGGCCGGGCGCAGCGAGGTGAACAGCGCCGCTGCCAGGAGCAGGTCTGGCAACAGCCGTCGTTGGCACTGGCCTAAGAGTTGACGCACCGCAAATCCCTTTGCCGCTTGAGCACGGGGCAGCGTATCGCGAAAAGCCTCGCAACGTCCTGTCCGCTTGCGGCACGCGCTGCGCGGCTGACGTGCAGTGCGACGCTCAGACCGGGCACACCGCGCGGCTTGCAACGCCCGGTCCTCGGTCATTCGCCGATCCGGCCGGACGCGAACTTCCTGAACGGCCGCCACCATCGCGCCGCCGCAGGCCTGCTGTACGCCCGGGATGCAGGCGCGGTTCACATCCGGGCCTCCATGCTCGCCGCTGCCGATGGTCAATTTGCCACCAAGGAGTTCGGCGCGCTCACGCATGCCGCTCAAGCCGAAATGCCCCCGCTTTGCACCGGCGCGCAACACCTCGGGGTCGATGCCCTTGCCGTCGTCGCGAATGCGCACACGCAGTTCCACCGGGTCATAGCGGATCTCGACATGGCCCCGCGTCGCCTCGGCATGGTGGAAGGCGTTGCGCAGCGCCTCGCCGGCGATGCGGAAGGCCTCGTCGCACACGATGGGGTGCAGATGCTGCGGCCGTCCCTGCACTTCGACCTGGGCAGATGCCGCATGGCCGCTCTCATTTGGTAGGCGCGATTGGATTCGAACCAACGCCCCCACCATGTCAACGCGAGGAAATGGGACTTTCTGGGACATCTTAAGACGTTGATTTCATAGAAGAAATTGACTTTCAAGGTCCCGCTTGATCTCCTAAAATTCACCCCAGTTTTTCGTACTTTTTTCGTACTTTTTTCTGAGGCGGGGCGCAGGATGGTCACCCGAATCGATACGGTCGCAGCTCGCGGCAAGTTGAAGACGCGCCGCGAACCCTACTGGCACCGCGTACGCAAGGGATGCTTTGTCGGCTTCCGCAAGATGTCTGCAACCGGCGGCGGATGGATGGCGCGCGCACGCGATGACGGGCCTGCCGACGCCAAGCAGTTTTTCCACCCGCTCGGAGATTTCTCCGATATCGCCGATCACCTTCGCTTCGACGCTGCCACCAAGGCTGCCTTCATCTGGTTCGACCACATCGAGCGCGGTGGACAGGCTGGACCGACAACGGTGCGTGTCGCCTGCTCAAGATACGTCGACCACGTACGCACCCTCAAGGGCGAGAAAGCCGCGAAAGATGCTGAGCAGCGCTTCGACAACTATGTGCTGAACGACAAGAAACTTGCTGAGACCAACCTCGCAAAACTCACGCCTTCGCAAGTTGGCGTCTGGCGAGATTCGCTCATCTCGCGTCCGACAAAGAGTGGTCCCAACCGCGGCCAACGGCGCAGCGACAGCACACTCAATCGAGACCTGACACCGTTCCGCGCCGCGTTGAACCTCGCGTTTGAAGACGGACTGGTGACGACCGACTTTGCTTGGCGCACAAAGCTGAGACCGATCAAAGGCGCTGACAGAAGCCGCGACCTCTACCTTGACCGGGGTCAGCGCCAGTCTTTCCTCACAAAGGCGCCGGTTGATCTCGCAGCCTTCATCCGTGGCATGTGCCAGGTTCCTCTCCGGCCCGGCGCAGTTGCCGCGCTTGATGCAGGAGGTTGGGACCGTCGGTTAAAAGTTTTGAAGCTTGGCAAGGACAAGAGCGGCAGAGACCGTCGCATCAAGATGCCTGACGTCGTTGCAGACCACTTCGACGCCGCCACGAAGGACAAACTTCCGACGGCGCCGATGTTCACCCGTTTCGACGGCAAGCGCTGGGACAAGGATGCATGGAAGTGGCCGATCAAGGAAACAGTGAAGGCCGCTGGGCTACCACCGGGTACAACTGCCTACACGTTCCGCCACAGCGTGATAACTGATCTGGTCGTTGAGGGCCTGGACCTCCTCACCATTGCCCAAATTTCCGGCACCAGCGTTGTCATGATCGAGCGGCACTACGGACATCTCCGGGGAGACGTAGCTTCGGCTGCCCTTGCCCGTGTCGCGGTGTAGACCAGAAAAGTTGCTAACCCTGGCGGCCACCTTCCCCTTGCTGCTGCGCCCGCCATCTCCTCGCCCGGCGGCTGGCGTTGCTGCTCTACCCGTTCGCCGGCCTCGCGTTCAGGCGTTCGTAGGCGCAGTCCGAAGTGTTCGGCCAGCGCCCGACCCGACTGCGGCGTCCAATATCGGCGCGTTGTTGCTGGCGCCCCGCAAGCCATGCTGGTTGTGGCGCCTGGCCTGGATGGTGCCGCTGCTGTGGAGCGCCTTGAGCGGCATGACGCACTGAGTGATGCGGGCGCGTTGAAGTTCTGCGCGCAGGAGTCCGCTTACCCGGACCGCACCGCTACCCTGGCCTCGTTCCGTGCAACGTTTCGGCAACAGCCTGCAGTTCGACAACCTTGTCATCGACGATGCTGTGGCAACCAGGCACATGGCTACACCGCTTCGCTGCGCTCGAAAGTTCAGAGGCTGCTTCTCGGTCTGTCGCGGCCCGTCAGCTTCACAGCTTCGGCCAAGATCTCCAGCAGAGGCGTAGCGAGGATGTGCTGGTCCTGGGGCCGTCGGCGCGAAGCTGCCATCTGCTCAGAAAGCGTTGCTTTGGCACGGTTGAAGTGTCGGGCCACGAACGCAGCGGAACACATGTCCGACTGAACGGCGAGGCCGGCGACAAGCGCTCTCGCTCGTGCGCCCTGCGAGCCCGCAAGCTTCGCCAGGCACTGCCCGTCCCGGAGACCCAGCTTCGAGGCTACCCACCGCTCCAGAAGCTTGATTGCGCCATCGATACCTTCTGCGCCGCCGGCGGCAACGAAGGCCGCAGCAACGCCATCAACCTCTCGCACAAGCGGCGACGCCGCGTTCGCGGACCCGATCGCGAGGGCCAGGCCATGGGTCAGCTCCCACTCGCGAAGCTCAACTGCAGGCGGGCGCCCTCGGATCACCGCGCGCATCGCCATGCGGGCTCCATGCACCGTGTCGCCGAAGGTGCCGGCCAGCGCCTTCGCGTCGAAGTCCTTCGTCCGTTCCAGACCAAGGGACATCCGCAAGGAGGACCTGGTGTAGTAAGTCGGCCTGGCGCAAAGGCCGACTGCGACTGGTCGCCAAGCCAACATCCGCAGCTCGTGTCGCAGGATTTCAGCCGTTGGAACCTCATGGGCGTGATAGCGGCCAACAAACACCGGCCCACGCGTTCGATCGATGTCGCGCACCCATCTGGATACGAGGTTGGCGACCACGCGCGCGATGGTTCCGGGACCGGCGCTGGCAGGAAGGCGACTCAGCACGTGAATCTCAGTCGGCATCAGGAGATAGTGAAGCAGCGCCCGTTCCTGCGGCTCGTGCGCAGCGAACAGACGATCGCGAATCCGGTCCACCATGGACGGGTCCGCCAGCAGGTTCCGCCCTTTGGCGGCCTGCCAGCAGATGTGCCACGTCCTCGGTCCGTCTTCAGCTGAAACAGACGTCTCCATCCTTCTATGACGTTTCAGCTACTCCAAAGACACAGTAGAAACTTCGGACCACCGTCGTAATCGTTCGGTCTCGCGGCAGCGGAGCCACAGAAGCGGACCGTCCGACCGCCGCTCGCGTGCGAGGGCGAAGTAGAGGGTCACCCTGGCACAGGCGGAATGAGGGCCGTGAAGGATGCCGTGAAGCCTGGACACGGGCATGGCCTTTCGCCCTCCAGCGCATTCACAACCGAGTCGGCCAGAAGACACGCGATGCCGCCGAACGTGTCGACCGGCGCACCTCATAGGCCGGCATGCCTCGAGTCAGCACGGATGCAGGAGCGGCAAAGGCCCGTCGATCCCGAACGCTCCAACTCATCGGCAAAAGCCATTGCGCGGCCGACCTGACCCCTCCTATCTTCGGTTCGCCTGCGGCATCCCGCCAAAGGCAATCCTGACCCTCAACCACTGAAGGAGAACGTCATGAACGAAGCACCGCAACTGGAACTGGTCGACCTGGGCGACGCCAAGGAGGAAACCAAGGGCGATCCGCAGAACAACCGCCTGGAAGAGAACTCGGTCATCAAGTTCCGCGAGTGACGCCTGACCGGCGCTGCGGCGTGTAGCACCGGTTGCACGCCGCGCAGGATCACCATGTCCCAGACAGAAACACAGCAGCAGAACCTTCGGCTTGCCGATCATGTGCGCGCGTGTCATGTCGACGGGCAGGTGATCCTGCTTGATCTCAGGCGCGACCGATACATCGGCGTTGGTGGCGCGCTGCTGCCGGCGTTATCCGCCCGAATCGCCGACTGGCCGCTTGGCACGTCAGCGACGGAGAGCGGAACGAGCGGCAGAGAAGTCGACACGTGGATCGACCACATGTGGCAGCAAGGCATGCTCGCCAGCGCCTCGACGGCAACGCCAGCTCGGACCACCATCCTCGAACCGCAACGCAGCCTGGCGGCTATCGATGAGCCGGCGCGACACGGCATTCAATGGCGGCGAGCTGCCAGCATTGCCTATGCGACATTCGCAGTTGGACATTGGCTCAGGCGTCTCCACCTGGCGGAGATCGTCGTTCGGGTCGAACGCCTACGGTCAGCGGAACCATCAAAACCAGAGGACTTCTCGCGAGAGGAACTACAGGGCGCGGCACGCTGGTATCTGCGCACCCGTCCCCTCGTGATGTCGTCCCACGACGAGTGCCTGCGCGATTCGCTGATCATGCTTCGATTCCTGTCAGCAGAAGGCCTCTATCCACGCTGGGTCATCGGCGTTCGAACACGGCCCTTCATAGCCCATTCCTGGGTTCAGGCCGGCTCTCTCGTGCTCAACGACCTCCACGAGACCATTCGGGGCTACACCCCGATCCTCGTCGTTTGACCTCCATGTTCCGGTACATCGCATTCAGCTGGATATCGGCAAGCGAGGCCCAGGCGACCTCCGCCCGACGCGTCGAAGCATCCCTCCAACAGCGTGACGGATGGAGCCGCGTCTTCTCATCCCAGGGACTGCGCGTCTACGCCGCCGGCTGCACGTCCGGCGGGAACGAGGCCCACACGTTCCCATCGCAACGAGGCGTCCTCCTCGGGCGACTGTTCCGCCGAGCCGAGGTGTACGACGGCGGTGACCGCGAATTCAAGATCAGCGACGCCGAGGACGATTGCATCGTCAGGACGGATGGTCGCGCCCTGATCGAGCACTTCTGGGGGCGGTGGATTGCCTTCCTGCCCTCGTGGACAGGCGAGAGTCGCGTCCTTCGTGATCCCACCGGTGCGCTCCCCTGCTACCAGCTACAGCACGACGGCATCACGATTACCTGTTCTTGCCTGGAGGACGTGCTCACCCTGCTCGGAATGCCGGCACCGTCCGTGAACTGGGATGCCGTGATGGCTGCGCTGGTGTTCCGCCAACTCGGTGGCCGCGAGACCGCATTGGCCGGTGTGACGCAGGTGTTGGCAGGTGAGCTCACCCCGTGTGCACCTTCAAGCTCTGCGCCGACGTTGTTCTGGAGCGCTGCCGACATCGCGCGCAAGCCCATGGACCTTGCACCAGAAGTCGCCGCGGCCATGTTGCGCGACACCACGACGCAATGTGTGAGTGCGTGGACGTCGGGCCACGACACGATCTTGCTCAGGCTATCGGGCGGACTCGACTCGGCGATCCTGCTGGGCAGCATGCTCAAGGGGCCATCGACTGCTCGTATTGCCTGCCTCAACTACCACTCGCCAGGCTCGGACAGCGACGAGCGCGAGTACGCACGCATCGCTGCTGCCCACGCCGGCTGCCGGCTCATCGAGCGGCGTCGTGACGACGACTTCCATCTCAGCGAAGTTCTCTATCCCGCGCGCGAACCTGTGCCCAGCAACCATCTCGGGCGATTGGGATCGGACCGCATCGATGCGCAGACCGCAGAGGCTGTTGGAGCACGCGTCATGTTCACGGGTGCTGCCGGCGACCAGTTGTTCCAGGAAATACGCAGCACATGGCCGGCCGCTGACTACCTGCAGCTCCGTGGGGTAGATCGAGGCTTCCCTCAAGCCGTGTTGGACGCCGCGCGTCTAGGACGTGTGTCGTTCTGGCGGGCTCTTCATCTCGCCTTTCGAGATCGACTTGCGAAGCACGATCCGATCTCAGGGGTCGGGCAGTACATCAGCTTGGCATCGCGCGAGATCGTCATGGACACACTTCGTCAGGCGCCGCGCTTCGTTCATCCAGAGCTTCTTGCCGCATCCGACCTTCCGATCGGCAAGCTCTTCCAGCTTCGGAACCTGGTCTGCCCGGTCGAGTACTACAACCCCTATCGACGTGACCCCTCACCCGAGTCCGTACACCCTTTGATCTCCCAGCCGCTTCTGGAACTCTGCCTGAGGTTGCCGACCTATCTGCTGACTCGCGGCGGCCAGGGTCGCGCACTGGCGCGGGAGGCATTCGCTGACCGAATCCCGACGGAGATCGCAAGACGCCGTTCCAAGGGCGGGATTGATGAACATGCGACCGCCGTGCTGCAGCGAAGCCTGCCGTTGGCCAGGGAAGTCCTGCTGGACGGACAGCTGATCCGTCGAGGCCTGCTGGACCGTGAGCGGGTCGAGTCAACGTTGACGGGAAGACCGTCAACAACTGGCGCCTACGTCGCAGAAGTCCATTGCTGCTTTGCGGCCGAAGCGTGGTTGAGCCAGGTGCTCGGCAGCACCGCCGCCGCGAGCGCCTGAACAATCGGTTCGCCGTGCCCACTCGCCAGACGCTTCGCCCCCTGATGCAGCTCCTGGCGAAGGCAATGGACAAACGCCTGCGCCTGTACATCGCCGCTACCGCCGGGTTGGTCATCCTCGGAGGTGTCACGGCCGCCCTCGCGCCTCTCGCGCTGAAGCACCTTGTCGACGCCGCAGCCGGCGGCGCTGCCGTGGGCGCAATCTCCTTGGCGTCTGTCATGGTGCCGGGCGCCATCTACGTTGCTGTCTTGTGCGGGGGTCGGCTCGTTGGCGATGTACGGCCAGTCCTCGTCAACGAGGTCGAGCAGCGCCTGATGAAGGCGCTCCGGCGAAGGTTTGTCGAGCATGTCCTGCGCCTACCTTTGGCCGGCTTACTGCGTCAGCGCAGCGGCGAGCTGCAACACAGTCTCGATCTGGGCATCACCGGAGCCCAACTGCTGCTGACGCATCTCATCAGCACCTGCATACCGGTCGTGGTGGAACTCGCGGTCATGACAATGATCCTTGTCCAACTGGGTCAACCCGCCTTGATCGTCCTGTTTGGCTTCACTGCAGTCAGCTACCTCGCCGTGTTCGCGGTGGGCTCCAGGCGGATCACTCGACACGTCAGCGCAGTGACCGACGCGAGCATCGCCGTACACGGGAAACTCGCCGACAGCTTGACCAACGTAGAGACACTGCGCTGCTTTGGTGCTGAAAGTGCTGCCGAAGAGTCGCTCGCTCGGGCATCCTCCAGGTTGGTCGGCGCCTGGCGGGGCTACCACCGCGTGAGTGCGGGGACAGCGCTCGCCGCGACATTGATTTTCGGCGTTTCGCTCGCCGCCTGCATCACCGTTGCGGCTGAGGGCGTTGTCAGCGGATCGCTGAGCATCGGTGGCCTGGTCCTGAGCAGCGTCTACCTTCTGCAGATGATGCGCCCGCTGGAGATCATCGGCTCCGCCGCCAGAGATCTGGCGCGCGCTTACGGCTTCGTACAGCCCTTGCTGAGTGTGCTGCGTGAGCCGACTGAGCCTGGCCACAACGCTGCAACGACCTCTACCCCCGGATGGCCTCGCTCCGCCCCGTCTATCCGAATCGAAGGATTGACCTTCGGCTATGAGCCGGGGCGCCCCGTGATTCGTGAGCTGGATCTTGAGATCCCCGCCGGCAGTACTACGGCGATCGTGGGGCCCAGTGGCTCCGGCAAGTCGTCATTGATCCGATTGATGCTTCGGCTCTACGCGCCTCAGTCCGGCCGCATCCTGCTGGACGGCTGCCCGATCGAGTCCCTTGGGGTCGCCCACCTGCGGTCGCGAATCGCGCTGGTGCCCCAGGACACCACCCTGCTTCACGCCTCCATTGCGACCAACATCGCGCTTGGCAGGCAAGACACCGGGCACGCCGACATCGCTCGCGCCGCGACAGATGCTCAGCTCGATCAACTGGTGGAGTCGTTGCCGAGCCGGTACGAGACGGTCGTGGGCGAACGCGGGCTCAAGCTGTCAGGCGGTGAGCGCCAGCGTCTCGCGATCGCTCGGGCTCTGTTGCGCCAGTCCGCAATCTTTCTGCTGGATGAGCCCACCTCCATGCTGGACAGCAAGACCGAATCTGCTGTGCTGCAGGCCATTCGAAAAATCGCGGCGAACTCGACTACGCTGATCGTTGCTCACCGCCTGTCGACGGTCATGGATGCCGACGAGATCATCGTCCTGGACCAGGGTCGTATCCACGAGCGGGGGACACACGCTGACCTGCTTGCAACGGGCGGCCTGTACTCTCAGCTCTGGCGGCGCCAGGCTGAGGGGAACGAGGCGAGCCGAGATCAGTAGCCGCCTCCAGGTGGTGACCTCTACAGACTCCCCGCCCGCTGCAGCACTGCTTCAGCCGGCGCTCTTCAATGGGCATCTCGGGCGCTTGTCATCGGCCTGTTTCAGAACGGCCATCTGGTCCCACGCCTGATGCTGCGCCCGCAATGAGGCGTGAGTTTCGGCCGCCAGCAATGGCTCATCGCGCCTTCGCCCCTGCAACCAGAAGTTGAACCAGTCGACGTTGCCCTGCAGCGAGATCATGCGTTCGCTCGGCGTGGACAGCCCATGGGTTCCGGTCGGGATGAGGATCAGATCCGCGGGCTTGTACTGTCGTCTCATCAGCGCATAGATGTCCCAGTAGTTGGATATCGCCTTGCCGTAGGTCTCAATGCGCAGCGCCGTCCGTACACAGTCGGTGTTCAGTGCTGGGTCATTCGCCATCCAGCTCGCGAGCGTCGGACGAACAGGGATGCCGCCGTTGATCATCTCCTTGTGCCACCACGTGTAATCCGAGGACGCGTAGGTGATGGCGTATGAAAAGAGCGTGTCCGAATCGCCGTCCGCGATCGTTGCTGCGCGCATCGACAGGTCCGAGAAAGTGATCAGGTTCATCACCTTCGCGCCCGTCGCACTGAACCCGATGATGCCGACCCTGTCTGGGTCAACGCGCCCTTCCCTGACCAGCGCATTGACAGCCCCTCTCACGCCGTCGTTGAAGATGCGATTCTCTTCGGGCGAGTTCGCGTTGCTGCCGTTGAGCGGCCAGTACCTCATCGCCAGAACCAGAACGCCTTCGCGAACGAACGCGCGGCCCGGATACGCGCTGGTGAAGCCCTGCGACCGCGAGTTGGGCCCGTCCAGGTAGAACGCGTTGGGATGGTACACGTAGGCCTGGATGACCAAAGGCAGCCGCTTCCCCGGCGATGCGTCGCGCGGCGGCAGAAGACCACCCTCCCACGGCCGGCCCTTGGCATCGCGCCACCGGTAGGGGGACATGGTGCCCCACGTCCTCGCATCGAATTGAGGATTGAACTTCGTGAGACGGACGGCCTGCCCAACTGGACCGGTTGCCACCACGTCGGGCGGTTCGTTGAGGGCTTGCTGCACCTGAAGCGACCACTTCGACTTCGCAGCCAGCGGAACCGCAGCCACCTCGCGCCAACCACCGCTCCCTGTGCGCAGAAACTGTCGCGTCTTCCCGCCGTCGTCAACCTCGAGGCGGTCGCCGACGCTGACCGCGCTCTTCAGCCGCCCGTCCAGCTTGGCGATGCTGATCCAGCGCCTGCTATCCGGCCAGTACTCGATGACGTGCGAGGCGGTAGAAGTTTGACCGTCGACCAGCGGGAGATGGGTGCCGGCAAGCACGAGAGACGATCCCGCCGACAGCCACACCTTGTCGCGGCGCGATTGCCCCCCTCCGGTCAGCGCGTCATCTGGTGCATCCACGATGGTTTGCACCTCCCCATCGTCTAGCCGCCACGCCACCATGCGTCTTGCCGTGAATGCCGTGGACCCGGTGAAGTAGCCCAACGGATCCATCTTCATTGCCGGGCCGTGAACCTTGGTGACCTCGTCCAGCAACGGGTACTGGTGGCGCCAGGCCGGCCCACGGCTCGGCTCATATTTCGGCAGGATGGCCCAACGGCCGTCAGGGGATATGTTGGCCACGGGCAAGCCGGCATTGGTGAGCAGAAACGGCTCGCCGAGCGGCCGCGGCGGATCGCCAGCGCCTACGTCTTCCACGTAGAAGCGAAACTTGCTGATTTGGTTCTTCAGCGGCTCCTGGCCGTACAGCACACCGCGCGCCCACTGATTGCCAACCACGATGCTGCGCGCCCCGTCCTTTAGCGGGGGATTGGGGACCAGCGCGACGTACACCAGGCGCTTCAGGTCCCCTGAGGCGGCAAACGACCAGACCGGCATCAACGAATGGGTCAGCTGGACGACCTGGCGAGTGGACAAGTTCAGGCTGTAGACCTGGAAGATGTCGTTGTGCATCTTTGCGCGAAACACGAGCGTCCGATCGCCTGCCCACTGGACCTCCGCCAGTGCGGGATAGCCACTGTCCTCGTCGAATTTCGCATCGAAAGCGAACACGACCTCGGTAGGGGCTGGTCGCATCTCCGCGAGTCGTTGAGGGTCGAGATCCAGCATCACGATCTCGTAGCGATTGGCGTCTGACGCCACATCGGCCTTTCTCGTGACGATGAATGCCCGAGTGCCGTCGGGCGAGGTCTGCTTGCGCAGCGCCTCGGCATCATTTGCGAGTGGCTGGACGATCTTCTTGAACTCGACGATGTCGCGGACGGAAGGCCCAGGGGCTCCTCCGGCCGCGACGGGAGCGACAGCGGATGCCACCATGGCAAGCAAGGTCGCAATGAAATAGAAACGCATATCGGGCAACTGCTGAGGCAAGGCGCGGCCCGCCCCCGCGAACGGGGGCGGGGGGCACACGAGGAACAACTTGGGAAGAATTTGCCGCGCCAGATCGGGCGGCTCGGGCGGGCGGCGGACTACCAGTCCAGCGACAGCCGCACGGTGACGTATCGGCCGCGCCAGTCGGCCTGCGTCACGTCGTAGTACGGCGTGCGGTCTGCGTACTGCGGCAGGCGATTGGCCAGGTTGGCAACGCTGACACCGACCGATGCGGCCTTGGAGCCGGGGAGCAGGTCCGGCCACATCTTCTTCAGGTCCATCGTGCCAGCCAGATCGTGCAACCAGTAGTCACCCAACCGGCGGTCGCTGGTGCCGCGGTCCAGGTACCTGCCGAGGTAGCGGCTGGTCATGCCGACGCTCCAGGCTCCTTGATCGACACCGACACCGAGGCGGCCCTTCCAGCGTGGTGACCAGTAGTCGCTGAAACGGCGACCCAACCGATCCTCTTCCGACGCCCCTGGCGACAGCTGAACGTTGTACCTGCTGGTATGGCTCATGCCACCTGAAACCGTCAGCTTGGCGGCCGACGTTTTCCATGCATAGGCCACGTCCAGGTCCGTGCCCGCCGTGTCAAGTCGACCGAAATTGACCTCGGTGTATTTGACGCTGGTGACGGCGCCCGGCTGCCCGTTCACCGTGGGGCCACGTGTCACGAGTTGGGGAAACGTCGCCTCCGCGTCCAACACCGTCTGCGGCAGGATCACGCCGATCATGTCCCGGATGCGGGTCCGCCAGTGCGTGACGCTCAGTCGCGTGCCGAGACCACCCTCGGGCTCCCAGACAGCGCCAATGCTGCGGGCCTGGCCACGCTCTGGCATCAGGGCCGGGTTCCGCCCTTGGACAACCGTTCCAAAGGCAATCGCTTCGTCGCTACGCGCCGGATCGACGAGGCCGAAGATCGACGCGTCGTAGACGGTATCAGCGTAGTTGGTCTGAACAAGCGTCGGCGGCTTGAACGAGGTTGCAACGGATCCGCGAATCAGCAGGTTCCGCGACGGCCGCAGTTCGAGCCCTCCTTGGAACGTGTTCGCCGAGCCGAAGTCGCTGTAGTGGTCGCGCCGGGCGGCCAGTGTCAATGCCGCGAGATCCCACCGGCTGCCACCTTCGTTGCTGGATCGGAGCAGCGGCGCCCTCCCCTCGACATAGGCCGCTGAGCTGCTTCGCTTGACGTCGATCACCTCCGAGGTTGCGACGTTGTACTCATCGTGCGCCGCCTCCGCACCCACGACGACGTCGATCGGGCCGGCGGGCAAATCGATCAGCGGGCCTCGAGCCTGCACACTGACCTGGTCCTTGCGGCCCACGCTGCGCCTGATGGAGTCCGACCAGATCTGGCGCAGCACCGCGTCATTGGCCGCTCGGCCCGATGTGAACAGATTCAGCGCAATGGCCGGATCGGACGATGCGAGCGCAGCGGCCCGGGCAGTCGAGTTCACCCGATCGTTCCAGACCTGGGAACCACCCCTGTCACTGGCTGTCGACAGCACCACCTCCGCATCCCAGCCCTGGCCCAGTTCGCCCCTGGCGCCGGCCAAAGCACGCGTGAAGTTGGTCTGCCTGGCCAGGCCGTCAGTGCCGTTCTCAGCGCCGAGGGCTGCCGAGACCCTCACATCAACGCCGAAGGGATTGAAGGCGTTCGTGGCCGGCACCGTTAGCCCTGAGATCAGAATGCCGCGATCCGCACCTTCCATGCGGTCCCTGACATGCGTGACCTCGGTGAACGCGGACCAGCTGCCGAATAGCTTGCGCTCCCCCAGCGCGTGGATCGACAAAGTCTTGTAGCCATAGAGCAGCGCGGAGCCGTTGCCGGTGGCGTAAAGGTTGCACAAATTCTCCGTGCCAGCGGTCGCCAGGAAGTCGGACGCTGTCAACGACTGGCCGGCATTGGCTGGAATAGCAGCAATGCCTGAGTTCAGCCCTGGCAGATTCCCCGAAACGCTGCGCACGGTGCCCGGACTGCAGCGGCCCTGGCGCCCATCCACGCCGCCCATGCGGCGATAGTCCGCGTCCAGAAAAAACTCCCGTTGCCTCATCGACAGCGGCGACGAATGACTGTAGGAGCCCATCAACAGAAACTGGCTGTCGGCATCACGCCGGCCCGTGGCCACCGAAACGCTGTGGTCGTCGAAGCCGCGCCCCTTGCCCGCGCCGAAGGAGAAGGACTGGCCATTCATCGACTTCTTCAGGATGACGTTGACGACGCCGGCCAGCGCATCTCCGCCGTACACGGCGGACGATCCCTGCGGCACCACCTCGACACGCTCAATCGCCGCCACGGGGACGAGGTTCAGGTTGAACACGTTGCCGAACGATGAACCCACGGCCTGCACCTTCCGCCCGTTGATGAGCACCAGCGTCGAGCCCAAGGGCAGGCCGCGCAGTTGCACAGTGCCTTGTCCCAGCGTGTTGCTGAAGCCGCCCTCGCCCGAGGAGGCCGACACCTCGGTCAAGGACGCCAAGAATCGCTGCAGGTTTGGCTGACCGCTCTTGGCGATGTCTTGCCGCGTGTACACGTTCACCGGCGCCGGGCCTTCGGCCTCAACGCGGCGCAGGCGGGAGCCAGTGACCTCAACCCGCATGAGTTCGGTCGTGCCGCTGCTCGGCGCGTGGGAATCTTCGGCGACCCCGTTGCCCGAGACTGAAACGGGGCGCTGCTGTTCCTGCGCGCCTGCAGCTTCGCCACGCCCAGTCGTCGGGACCATGACCGGCCCGCTGCTCGCAGGAGCCCCGGGCAACGTGGCGCCAGGCGGGGCCGGCTTGACGACGATCCCACCGTCGGCCTTCAGCTCCGCGATGAGGCCAGTTCCCTTCAGGGCGGCGGCGACAGCCTCGATCGGTGAGAGCCTGCCGGACACGGGCCGCGCGACGCGTCCCACAACGGCATCTGGGTCGAACAGCACCGAGGTGCTGGTCTGGCGAGCAATTGAGAGCAGGGCCTCCGCCATCCGTTGGGACGGCTGCTCGAACACATAGCGAGCTGCCTTGGCGGGCTCAGCAGCGCAGGCAAAGCTGGCGCCGAAGGCGATGCAAAGCCAGGCGGCGTACGCGAGCGCTCCTCGCTGGCAGGGGAACCTGTGGTTGGTTAGCTTCCTCATCTGATGTCCTTGTTGTGCTGATGGCTAGCAACAAGATGACGATTCAGTCGAGTGCCCAACGGCCAGTGGATGCCCTACTCTGCTTTTCGGAGCTCCAATCGTCCACCGTCATTCTTCAGGGTCAGGCCGTGCAAGCTGGCGACAGCATTGGCGAATCCAACGTTGTCGCCGGTCCGGTAAAGGCCGCTCACGCGCAGGTTTGAGTCCCCCAATGTGTCGACCAACACGATTGGCGTTCGGCTGTAGCGGTTCATTTCCGCCACAGCCTCGGACAACCCGGTCGCGTCGAACACGGCTTCGCTGCGCTTCCAGGCCGTGACCTGCTCAACGTTGGGCCGATCCACCTTCGGCACGACGATCGACGCCGAATTCGGCGACAAGTCCAGGCGCAGTCGCTCTCCCGGCTTCATGAGGATGGGGCTGGCTGGTGCAATGCCTTCACTGCCAGCTCCCGAAATCGCCTGAACGCTAACCTGCCCTTCGATGAGGGTGACCGCGACTTCCTGGGGGACATCGGCGACGGCCGGGCCATAGCGGACCGAGAAGGCAGTCCCGACGGCGACCACCTCACTGCCCGCCACACGAACGACGAAAGGCCTCGTCGAGTCCCTGGCGACCTCGAAAATCGCCTCGCCGCTGTTCACGTTGACCGTGCGCTGCCGGGCTCCGAAGCTCACCCGCAAGCGGGTGTCGGTATTGAGGATCATGCGCGTGCCGTCCTCCAGCATCACCACGCGCTGCTCGCCGACATCGGTGCTGTAGGCGCCTTCGTTCCACCACTGCTGCCCGATGAAGAGGCCGACGGCCAGCACCGCAACGGACGCAGCCATGGCGGCCCACCGTTGCTTGCCCCTGTATCCCCCCCCCAGCTGCCAAGGATTGCGGCGACCTACGGTCTCATAGGCCGTTGAGAGCTTGATCTTTTCCACGTCAAGCCAGGCATCCGTGCATTTTTCGAAAGCCTCCTGATGTGCCGCCGACTGTGCCTGCCAGGCGCGGAGGTCGCGCTCCATCTGTTGCGACCGATCAGGCCCATGCAGGCGCGTCACCCAGACCGCTGCCTCAGCGGCGATGGCCGGTGTCACCTTGGGTCTGGTTTCCTTGCCACCGGGGGTCTCCGTGCGCGGAGGCGTCATGGATACCAGCCCTCCATATGGCTCGCCGTCAACATCACGGCCTTCGAGATGTGCCACTCAACGCCACTTCTCGTCATGCCGAACTGCTTCGCCAGTTCCGCATAGCTCACACCGTCTACCTTGTGCGCCAGGTAGATCTTGCGCGTCGTCTCGTTCATCCGGGCCAGACACTCACTCAGGCGGTCCAGGCGCTCCCGCGCCAGCACCACATCATCGACGCTGGGGCGGCCATCGATGATCACTACGTCGTCGGGCGACACCTGCTCGCCGCGAACCGTCTGGGCGCGGTGGGCATCGATCGAAAGGTTCAGCGCGGCTCTCATCAAGAACGCCTCGGGCTGTTCGACGGATTGCGTGAGCGAGAAGGACGCCAACTTGATCCAGGCGTCGTGCACCAGGTCATCGGCATCCTCCCGCGACTGACCGCGCCTCATCAGCGCGGACCTCACCCGGGAGAATACGCTTGGCAGATCCTTGATCATCTGAGAAACCGCAATCGCATCGACGGTATGGGTCAGACAGCCCTGGACTCAGCCAGGCGGCCCTGGGGAGCAGCCCGCAGAGTTCCGACGTGCGCTGCCATGGCGGCACGCTCCCGATCCATCCTGCGCTCGGCTCCCAACAGCGCTTCTGCCACGAACTCTATAGCTGCATCTTGGTTCAAGAAGTAACCGTTTCGTCGCACGGCACGTGCCAGTTCTTCGAGCAACACCGTGGCCGTTCGGTCCGCCGCCAGGACGAAGCGCCGATCTTGTTCGGATAGCGCGGCGAGCGACTGCTGCAGGTGCTGGGCCTCGGACATACGGTCGGCCTGATCCGTGGCCGGGATCGCCGACTGGATGACACGGGAAAGTGCCGCTTCGCTGCCTCCGCTGAAGGCGGCACGCAGATCAGCGGAAGCAGCGGCTCCTAGCCTGCGTTTCAACGGCTCTGTGGCGCTCCGAACGAAATGCTCGGTCGAGGGTGCTCGCCGGGCTCGAGGACAGGCGTTCAGCGCCGCGTCCGCAGCCGCTTGCCAGCCGGCATCCATCACGAAGGTGATGCGCTCAACACCGAGCTCGCGAAGGTCACGAAGCAGATCAGCGCTCGCATCCGGCTGACTCCACAGCCCGAGAACCTCCGCCTCAGTGTTGGGAAGAAGACCGAGCGCCCAACCAAACGGCTGGTCTCGGTGGGCGTCCGCCGTGCGCACCGCGACGTGTGCCATCACGAAGACCACAGCCCGATAGCCTCGGCAGAGTGGCCGTTGCAACCAAGCCGCGCCGATTCCAGTAGCTCCCATCTTTTCACCTCAGTAAGGTCAGCGAGTCAACCCGCCGTAGCGAGCAGCTCGGGAAGTCAGACGGCCGGCACCGGATCACGGCAACGCCCGAAATTCCAACCATAGTTGGCGGACATGATGATAGTCGCACGGCCAAATTTCTCCAACGATAGTTGGAGGCGCATTGAGCTTGGCGATCACATTCGGACGTGTCTTGCGCAGGCTGCGCAAACAGGCCGACCTGACCCAGGAAGAGCTCGGTTTCCAGGCGGATCTTGAGCGGAACTACATCAGCTTGCTTGAGCGCGGACAGCGGCAACCGACGTTGACCACATTGATCCGGCTTGCTGGACCTCTACGCTGCAGCGCCTCCCATCTGGTTGCTTTGGTCGAGGCTAGCGCCGACACCACCGAGCTTTCCGAGTCCTCTCCGAGCATTTGACTAGCCTCCACTTGCTAGAGGGAAAAGCGCCCCAGTAGATTCCAACGATAGTTGGCGGACAGACCTTTCACCTGTCGGCCAAATCCCTCCAACAATAGTTGGAGAAGAATTGACCCTTGCGATCACCTTCGGTCGTGTCCTGCGCGAACTGCGCAAGAAGGCCAAGCTGACGCAGGAACAGCTTGGATTCGAGGCAGAGCTAGAACGAAACTACATCAGCATGCTGGAGCGGGGCGAACGACAGCCCACACTGTCTACGCTGATGAAGCTGGCACCACCCTTGAAATGCACTGCCTCGCAGTTGGTTGCGCTGGTCGAGTTTGCGGTGGGCATCACTTCCACTCAGGGCAATTGAACCTCGGCAGCGCCCTGGCGGTTCGTCGGCTTCAGGAGAACGCCTTCCACAGCTCGGTCTCGAGGAACCAGGGACTGATGACGCTGGCTTCCAGCCGGATGGTCTCGAAATCAGTCACCTCGGCCAGTAGCTTGTGCTTGGAACCCGAGTTGTCAAAGATGTACGCACGGTGGGCGACCTCGCAGGCCTCGGTCATCAGCGCAATCGACTTGTGATACCGGTCGATAACCTTGTCGTCAGCGACCGGATGACCGCCCTGCAGCACCCGCCGGTGCACACGGTCGATGTTGATGGCAGGGTCGTCGGTCGCGACGAAGTACAGGTAGACGCGATACCCGCGCGCCCGCGCCTCCCGCATGAAGTCGATCTTCGAGCGATGGGACATCACGGTCTCGAAGGTGAAGGTCTGGCCTTCTTCGAGCAGTTCCTGGCGCACCGCCTCTGCAAGCGTCGCGGCGAGGTAGGAGTCGTAGGGACCTGGCACCCATAGGGTCAACGCATCGTCCAGCTTCATGCCTGCAAACAGCGTTGGCAGGTCCAATCGCTGCTCCAGACCGAAGGTCTTGAGGCTCTTCTGGATCCGCTTCAGCACGACTGCCGGCTTGCCGGTAACGCCGAGGCCGCCCAGCTTCAGGTAGCCGCCTGACGCCTTGATCTCCTTCTCCATCTCGTCGGCGTTCACGAAGACGCCGATCCACTGGGGTTTCAGATCAGGCTTGATGGTGCTCTTGCCCGAGCCGTTGGGGCCCGCAAGGACACGAAGGCGCGGCTGGGCGGGTTGAGCCAGCGCGGGCGGAGCAGATTTGGCGGCTTTGGCCGCCGGTTCGTCGTCGGCCGACTTACTTGACACGCTTCAGGATGGTCCCCGGCTTGACGCGCTTGCCAACTGGCAGATCCTTGATGACCGTGAAGCTGCCGTCGCGCTTGCGCTCAACGACCTGACCGCTGGCGGTCTTCACCGTGACCGCGCCCGTGTGCCTCAGCGTGGTCCAGTAGGCCTCGTGGCCTGCCTTGGCTGCAAGCCCAGGAATGCGTCGCTCCGCGATCTGCATCCCACGTTCGGTCAAGGTGGTCCGGCTGGTACGGGAGGACATGGCGGCTGCTCGTAGCGTTGTGCTGGCAGTCTAGCAGGCGCAGTTGCGCCATTACATGAGCGTTCGATTCAGCCCGTCCTGAACCCGAGTCTGTCAAGAGCTGATCAATCCTCCGGAGCATAGCCGCGCACCTACAAGCGGGGCGTGCAACGCCAACAGACACCTGACGGGCGGCGCGTCCTACTCCGACGGCAAGGGTTGGGTGGCCAGCCGGCCGGGCTTCTTCCTGCCCGTGAGGGTGCTCTCGCGGCTGTTCCGGCGGCGATTCCTCGAAGGGCTTGAGCAGTTGCATCGCGCAGGGAGGCTGCAGTTCTTCGGCGAACACGTGGCGCTGCAGGACGCCAAGGCCTTCGCCAACTGGCTGGCGCCGATGCGGCTGCAGGAGTGGGTGGTCTATGCCAAGCGGCCGTTTGCCGGGCCGCAGGCCGTGTTGGCCTATCTGGCGCGCTACACGCACCGGGTGGCCATCTCCAAGAGCCGCCTCGTCGCCGCCGATGCGAACGGCGTGACTTCCGCTGGAAGGACTACCGCGACAAGGGCCGCACGCGCCACAAGACCATGACGCTGGCGCTGCAGGAGTTCATGCGCCGCTTTCTGCTGCATGTGCTGCCCGGAGGCTTCCATCGCATCCGGCACTACGGCCTGCTGGCCAACGGCCATCGGTGCGACTGTCTGGCATTGGCGCCTACCACGTTGCAGGCCACGGTCGAATTGCTGGCGGCGTCGACTGACCAGATGCAATGCTAGAGTGTGGCGCCCCGTCTCTACCGCTCACTGGCAGTGTCCGCATCGACACCCAAGCCTTCCAAGCCACCAAAAAGTCGTCGTCACAAGTCGCCCACGCTTGCCGACGTCGCGCGAGAAGCAGGGGTATCTGATGCGGCGGCGTCCTCCGCACTCAGCGGTGCGAAGGGTTCGATACGCATGTCGGACGAGACGCGTGAGCGGGTCCTTGCTGCCGCGGCGCGCTTGAGCTACCGGCCGAATGCGACCGCGCGCGCGCTGGCGTTTCAACGAACCAATGTCATCGGCTTCGTCAGCAACATCGCCAATGCGGAGGAACCTAACCTCTACTTCCTGGAGGTGTTCAACGGCGTCGTGCGGGGTGCGACGGAGGCCCACCAGGCGACTTGCATCTTTCCGCTCGGCGGCTGGGAAGAAGCACCGAAGCGCATCCCAGCCTTGTGTGATGGCCGCGTCGACGGTCTGGTCGTGCTGGCGCCCTACCTGGAAGACGACAGCACGACCTGGCTACCGCCCCGTACTCCTTTGGTCACGATCCACGCCGGCGGGCCGTTGCGGGCGCAGGTGAACGTCGAGGCGGACGATGAAGTGGGCGGCTATGCCATCGCGCGCCACATGCTCGAGCTTGGATATCGCCGAATCCTCTGCATGGGCGGTCCGATGAATGTCAAGGGAGCAGACCGCCGTGTCGATGGCTTCCTGCGCGCCCATGCCGAAGCCGGGGTCGAAGTTGCTCCCGACCACGTGATCCGCACATGGTTCACTGCCGGAGGGGGTAGGCAGGCCATGCAGGAATGGCTGCAACGCCACCGCGGTCAGCCGTTGCCCGAGGCCGTCTGTTGCGGCAGCGACGACATCGCCTTCGGCTGCATCGACGCATTGGAGGGCTGCGGACTGAGCGTGCCTCATGACATCTCCATTGCAGGCTTCGACGACACCTTGATGGCCCGCACGTTGCGGATGACGACGGTGCGTCAACCCCTGTTTGAGATGGGTCGTCGTGCGGTTGACGTTCTGATGCAGCTGATCGAGGCGCAGCGCCGTGGGGAAGCCTATGTCGGCCCAAGCGAGATCGTTCTGCCCGTCAAAATTGTTCAAGGCCGAACCTTGCCGGGCCCTCGAAATACCCCCTTGAACATTCCGTCTCGCTAACGCGTCTCGGCCACTTGTCGAGCACGCTGGCGCGGCCGCTTCCGCGCCCAGCGCCTGCTGTCGGTGGTGCCCTGATCGCCCCGCTGGCGATGGCGCAGATCACCGTCCGGATCGACGTCGCCAAGCCTGGCCTGCCGGTCAGTCCGACCTTGTACGGTTTGATGACCGAGGAAATCAACTTTCCTACGATGGCGGCATGTATGCGGAACTGACGCAACCGCGCCTTCAAGAATCACGGCTACACGCCGGAACGCTGGTCGCTGGTGCAGCACGCCGGCGGCAACGCGCGATGGCGCTCGACGAGCGATACCCGGTCGCCGGCACCGCCTTGACGACCAGTCTGTGGATCGACGCCGAGAACGCTTCGCCGGGTCACCGGGTCGGCATCGACAATGCTGGCTACTGGGGCATACCGGTCACGCCGAGCGCCACCTTCTACGCCAAAACGTCCGGCGCTGCCGGCGTGCCGCTGACCATCAGCATTGAAGGCGTCGACGGCAAGTCCGTCTACGCCCAAGCCGAAGGCTGCCGGATCGACGGTCAATGGAAGCGCTACAGCGTCAGCCTCGCCACCGGTGCGAACGTCAAGCCGACAGCCGACGCGCGCCTGGTTCTTGCCACCGAAAGTCGGGCAAGGTGTGGTTCAACCTGGTGTCGCTGTTCCCGCCGACCCACAAGGATCGGCCGAACGGCAACCGGCCCAACCTGATGCAAAAGATGATCGACATGAAGCCGGGCTTCCTGCGCTTCCCCGGCGGGAACTACGTCGAAGGCCGCAGCGTGACGAACCGCCTCAAGTGGAAGGAAACGCTGCGCCCGATCGACCAGCGTCCAGGCAATCCCGGCAGCTGGGGCTACCGCTCTACCGACCGCGTGGGGCTGCTCGAATTTTCGCTGTGGTGCGAGGACGAAGGCCGAACCGGTGCTGGCGGTGTTCGCCGGCTACGCGCTCAGCGGCGAGGCCGTCCCGGTCGGCAAGGAACTGCAGCCCTTCGTTCAGGACGCGCTCGACGAGATCGAATAAGTGACCGGCGAGTGAGTACGAAGTGGGGCGCGAAGCGCGCCAAGGACGGCCATCCGGCGCCGTTCAAGCTGCGCTATGTCGAGATCGGCAACGAGGATGGGGACGTGGTCGCTGAAGGTCAGGTATTGCTTCGTTTGGATGCACGGTTGTCCCAGGCCGATACGAATGCGCTCGCTCGGGACGTCGCGATGCGAAGACTCAACCTGCGCCGAATTGATGCAGAAACCCAGGACAAGCCGTTCGTCCGTGACAAGGCCGAGCGGCCGACCTCTTCTTGCAAACCGAAGGCCAGTTCCGGGCACACCGGCAAGCGCACTTGGACAGTGTTGCCCAGGAGAACGAAACACTCAATAAGGCTCGTGCGGACCTCGCTGCAGCCCAGCAGGTACTTTCCAAGCTCAGCCAAACGCTGCCGAGCTACCGACAGTCAGCCGAAGCCTATCGAAAGCTTGTCCAGGAAGGTTTCGTAGGCGAATGGCAACTAACGAGAAGACACGCGAGGCCACCGAAAGGGAACAAGACCTAAACCTGAATCCGTGACCTCGACTGCCGCGCGTCGGCAGGCGATGCCGATCACCTGATTGCGGCCTGCGAATCGATGGTCGCAGCGCATGAACTGGCGGCTTGGTTTGGCCATTGCAATGCCGCAGTGCATCTGCCGCTCGAATTGAACGGTGAAGCCCGTAGCCCGAGCATGCAGCGGCCGTGCCGAGAGCCTGCCTTGGACGCAGTCGGCCGGCGCCTTGACGGGCTGCCTACCTGGAACTGGACCGCTCGGCTCGTTCGCGCCGCTACGCCGAGGCGGCGAACTGCGCGTGCAGCCGCAGGAACACCACTGCCGCCCGGTCGTTGGCCCCGAGTCCGAGCACCAGCTGTCGACCGTGCTCGATCAAGCGGCCCGCTCGGTAGATCAACTCCTGCATCACCGTCTTGATGCGCCGGCGCTTGGCCTCGTGGCGCACCGGCGCATCAGGCCCGAGCAGGCCGCGCTGGCCCATCAGCCGCAGCATGTTCATCGCCAGCGCCGCGAGCCGGCACACCAGCGCGTTGGTGTCGAACTTGCCCGAGGGCAGCCTCGTGAGGTCCAGGTCGGTCTTGAACTCGGCGTGGAACTGCTCGTGCGTTCCGTGGTCGGCATACAGCGCCATCACTTGGCTGGCGTCGATGCGCGCGGGCAACGTGGTTGTCCAGCCATCGAGTTCGTACTCGGGCAGGATCAGGTGCTGGCCACGCGAGCCGATGGTGCGCTCGGCCAGCCGCAGCACGCGGCGCACGGGGCGCTGCGCGCCAGGCACTTGCACGCTGTGCTCCCAGGTCGCCACGCGCTTGCCCGCGCGCGGATGCGCCCAGGCCGTGCCGGCGGCGTCGAGCTCGGCGGCCATCTGCGCGGCGTCAGAACTGCGCGGGTTCCACTTGATGAGCCAGTCGACTTGCGGCAAGCCCGCCACGTTCATCGACTCGATGCATGTCATCAAGGCCGCAGAATCGAAGCCCGAGTCCAGCCGCGCCAGCAGCGGCGCCTTCGGCCCGGCTGCGCTCAAGCGCTGGGCCAGCGGCACAACGGCGCGTAGATCGTCATCGGTGTGCTTGGCCGAGTGCTGGGTGCCGGGGCGCAGCGCCAGATCCAGGCAGAAGCCGTGCGAGCCCAGGTAGGCGGCCAGCGGGCAGTAGCCGTCGACGCCCGCGTAGGTGCGGCCGACCCCTTCCTTGGCGGTGCCGCTGTTGTCCATCGCAAAGGTGTCGATGTCCAGCGGCAGCCAGCCGCAGGGCAGCACGCCATAGTCTGGGGCGTGGCGCGCCAGAAGACGCTCGATCATTGGCTGCACTTGTGCGGCGAGGCTCGAGGCGTGCGCATCCATGCGCTGGCGCAGCGTCGGGCTCGACGGCAGCAGCCTGATGCCCAGCGTCTGCTTGAAGAACTTGTCGCCGCGCAGGTTCTCGATCGCATCGAAATCGCTCTTGCCTTGCACCAGCAAGCCCAGGTAGCTGCGCACGATGTCGCTGGTGGCCACGCCGGTGCGCACCGGCAAGGCCGCATCGACATCGGCGAGTACCGGTGCAAGCGTCTTCAGGAAATGTCCGACCAGGGCCAGGCCAGCAGTCGGGGTGAGGTCGTAGTCGAGTTGCTTGACTTGGATCGGACGCATCCCCGGATTCTTCCAAACTCCTGCAACTCACTGCCTCCGGGCGACACCCGCTGGGTGACCGTCTACATAGGCGAGGTCACGGATTCAGGCTAAAGGCACAAGCATCTACTGTGGTCAGCCTCAATGGACGTCGTCTGTCGTCAGAGCGCGAAGCTCTTCCAGGAGTTTGACCGCAGGCCCGGGCAGGATTCCTGCTCGACGCCGAAAGGCCGTCAGCATGCGCGTCCTCTTGACGCCGGGTAGCGGCAGGGCATCGATCAGCTCCGCCTTGCGGTCCGCCTCATACATCGGCTCCGCCATCCAGCTCAAGAAGCCGGACTGGCTGACTAGGCTCTTCAACACCGTGACCGATCGCGTCTCGACGACGATATTCGGCAGCCCCAATCCGTTGGCGGCAAAGACTTGCTGCATATGTTCGAAGGGCCCTGTCCCGCGTGGTGCGATTGCCCACGGCGCGTCGCTGACATCCGCGAGCCGCAGTCGGCGCTTCTGCCGCAACGGGTGGTTCGTTGCCGCCACGACGTGGCTGTAGTCTTCCCATCGACAGTCCTTGATCGCGGTGATCTCATCGGTGTCGGATACCGCGACGGCCAGCGCCAGGTCAATCTCGTGCTTGGTCAGCGCGTCGGCCAATCGGTCCCAGACGCCTTCGACCACCTGCACTTGCAGCTTGGGCCACTTGGCGAACACGCGACCGATGGCCAGAGGCAGGATATGACAGGCGATGCTGCCGACCGCGCCAACGCGAACTGTTCCCTTCGCCAGGCCGCGCATCGCATTGATTTCTTCGGTCGCATGCTCCGACTCCCGTTGCATCAGCGTCGCGTGTGGCAGCAGCACGCTGCCGATGTCAGTCAGCTGCATTCCCTTGCTGTGCCGTTCGAAGAGCGGTGCGCCGACCTGCTCCTCCAATCGCTTGATGGTGCGGCTGAGCGCGGGCTGGGTCACGTTCAGCGCGATCGCCGCGCGGCCGAGGCTGCCGGCCGAGACGATGGTCGTGAAGGCGTGCAGTTGATGAATGTCGAAAGCCATATCAGGACGGTAATGGCTTTTCCTGAAAATGGCAATTTTCAGACAGGCTTCGGCCTTTGATACTGAGTCCATCGAACAGCGCGGCGCACCCCACGCACCGCACCTCGCAAGGAGACCGATTTGCCCGCCGTCCATGCTTCCCTCGCCCCCTCGGCCCTCGCCACGATCACGGTGCGAGACGCCGTGTTCGATCTGATGCGCCGTTTTGGGATGACCTCGGTCTTCGCCAATCCCGGCTCGACCGAACTGCCCATGTTCCGCGACTTCCCCGCCGACTTCCGCTATGTGCTTGGGCTTCAGGAGGCCGTGGTGGTCGGCATGGCCGATGGCTACGCGCAGGCCACCCGCAACGCCTCCTTCGTCAATCTCCATTCGGCCGCCGGCGTCGGCAACGCGATGGGCAACATCTTCACCGCCCACAAGAACAGGACACCAATGGTGATCACCGCCGGCCAGCAAGCGCGGTCGATCCTGCCGTTCGATCCGTTCCTCTCGTCGGCCCACGCCACCGAGCTGCCCAAGCCTTACGTCAAATGGAGCATTGAACCGGCGCGTGCCGCCGACGTGCCGCTGGCGATTGCCCGGGCCTACTACATCGCGATGATGCAGCCGCGCGGACCTGTGCTCGTCTCGGTGCCGGTCGACGATTGGGATCAGCCCGGGGAACTGGTCGCCGAGCGTGTCGTCAGCACCCGCCTGCGACCCGAACCGCTGGTGCTCGACCGGATCGGCGCGGCGCTTGACGCCAGCCACCACCCGGCGTTCGTGGTCGGGGCGGCGGTGGACCGCGATGGCGCGTGGGACGACTTGCTGGCGCTTGCCGAGGCACACAACGCCCGCGTCTGGGCGGCGCCCATGTCGGGCCGCTGCAGCTTCCCCGAGGACCACCGTCTATTCGCCGGTTTCCTGCCGGCCATGCGCGAAAAAATCGTCGACCTTCTCGGCGGTCACGACGTCATCGTGGCCATCGGCGCGCCTGCGTTCGCCTACCACGTCGAGGGCGCCGGCCCGCATATTCCGGCAGGCGCCACGCTGTGCCAATTGACCGACGATCCTGACACGGCGGCCTGGACGCCGGTCGGCGTCTCGGCGGTGGGCAGCATCGGTCTCGCGATTCAAGACCTGCTATCCCGCCCGACGCCGGCCCCAAGGTCGGCGCCGGCTGCCAGGACTGCGCGTCCACGCGCCGAGCCGTCGGATCGGATGTCGGTCGCATATGTGCTGCAAACGCTCGCCGAGCTGCGGGACGCCGACGACATCGTGGTCGAGGAAGCGCCAAGTTCGCGCCCGGTAATGCAGGGCTACCTACCCATCACGCGCAGTGGAGGTTTCTACACGATGGACAGCGGTGGGCTCGGCTACGGCATGCCGGCCGCCGTGGGCGTGGCGCTCGGCAAGCCAGGAAAGCGCGTGATCGGCTTGATCGGTGATGGCTCCAGCATGTACTCGATCCAGGCGCTGTGGAGCGCGGCTCAACTGAAGCTGCCCATCACCTACGTGATCCTGAACAACCGGCGTTACGCAGCGCTTCAAGAGTTCGCGCCGGTCTTCGGCTTCGCGGCCAGCGACGTGGTTCAAGGCACCGAACTGCCGGACATCGACTTCGTCGCTTTGGCGCAAGGCATGGGCTGCGCGGGCCTGCAGGTCACCGACGCCAACAGGCTGCACGACGCCTTGAGCCGGGCGCTGAGGTCAAGCGGCCCCACCGTCGTCGAAGTCGAAGTCGCCTGAGCCCGGAACAACATCACGACGCCCCCCTTGCACGACAGCACTTTCCACCACGGAGACAACCCATGAAAAACATTTCGATGCTGATCAACGGAGAAGCGACACAAGCCGCCAACGGCGCGACCTTCGATCGCCGCAACCCACTCGACGGCAGCGTGGCAACACGCGCGCCGGCTGCGACCGTGGCGGATGCCATCGCCGCGATCGATGCCGCCGCAAAGGCCTTTCCGGCCTGGTCTGCGACCGGTCCCGGTCAACGCCGCGCCCTGCTGCTGAAGGCCGCCCATGCGCTCGAAGCCAAGGGCGAAGCATTCGCCGCCGCGATCGCCGCAGAGACCGGGGGGTCCGCGCTGTGGGCAGGCTTCAACGTGCACCTCGCGGCAGGCACCCTGATCGAAGCGGCCGCGATGACAACGCAGATCAGCGGCGAAGTCATCCCGTCGGATGTGCCCGGCAGCCTGGCGATGGGCATTCGCCAGGCTGCGGGCGTGGTGCTCGGCATGGCGCCCTGGAACGCGCCGGTCATCCTCGGCATAAGAGCCATCGCCATGCCCTTGGCGTGCGGCAACACCGTCGTCCTGAAAGGTTCGGAACTGTGCCCCGCGACGCACGGCCTGATCGTCGAAGCCCTGCAAGAGGCCGGCTTGCCGAAGGGCGTGATCAACTTCGTGACCAACGCGCCGGCGGACGCCGCCGCCGTTGTGGAAGCCATGATTGCGCACCCGGCGGTTCGGCGCGTCAACTTCACCGGCTCTACCCACGTCGGCAAGATCATTGCGACCAGTTGCGCGAAACATCTGAAGCCCGCCGTGCTCGAACTCGGTGGCAAGGCACCGCTGCTAGTCCTCGATGACGCCGACCTGGATGCGGCCGTGAGCGCGGCCGCTTTCGGCGCCTTTGCCAACTCGGGTCAGATCTGCATGTCGACCGAACGCATCATTGTCGACGTCAAGATCGCGGACGACTTCGTGGCGCGCCTCGCCGCCAAAGCCTCAAGCCTGCCGCTCGGCGACCCCCGCCGGGGCCCGGTGGTGCTCGGCTCGGTGGTCGACATGAGCACCGTCGAACGCTGCAATGCGCTGATCGACGACGCGCTGGCCAAGGGCGCAAAACTTTTGTGCGGCGGCAAGGCCGATAGCACCTTGATGCCCGCCACGCTGCTCGACCATGTGACGCCAGAGATGAAGATTTACAGCGAAGAGTCCTTCGGCCCGGTCAAGGGCATCGTGCGGGTGAACGGCGAAGACGAGGCGGTGGCCTGCGCGAACGACAACCCCTATGGACTGTCGTCGGCAGTCTTCAGCCGCGATACCGCGCGAGCGTTGAACGTGGCCGCGCGTATTCAGGCGGGCATTTGCCATGTCAACGGCCCGACCGTCCATGACGAGGCACAGATGCCTTTCGGCGGCGTCAAGGGCAGTGGCATCGGCCGGTTTGGCGGGAAAGCCGCCGTGGCCGAGTTCACCGATCTGCGCTGGGTGACGGTGCAGACGCAGTGTCGCCACTACCCCTTCTGAACCACGGAGCGCGCGCCATGAAGATCGCCATTCTTGGCGCCGGTGCGATGGGGTCGCTGTTCGGCGGCCTGCTCGCCGAAGCCGGCCAGTCGGTCACCCTGATCGACATCAATGCGGCGCATCTCGGCGCCATCCGCGACACGGGGCTGCGGCTGACCAACGACAGCGGCGACCGCCACATCCTGGCACTGAAGGTCTGTCGACCCGAGCAGGCGACGGAGCCGCCCGATCTGCTGGTCGTCTTCACGAAGACCCTTCACACCGTCAGCGCGTTGAAGGGGGTCCAGCATCTGCTGTCGTCCGATACGCAGGTGCTGTCGCTACAGAACGGCCTGGGCAACGTCGAGGCGATCAGCGAGTTCGTTCCTGCGGGACAGATCATGATCGGCGTGACCACCTGGCCCGCCGACATGGTCGGCCCCGGACACGTTCACTCCCATGGCCAGGGCGCCATTCACCTGATGACGGCAGACGGTTCGGAGCGACCGGCGCTGGCCGCCTGCGTGGACTCCCTGTCGACCGCGGGGCTTCGCTGCGAAGCCGACCCGGAGGTCTGGGTGTCGATTTGGGAGAAGGTCGCGTTCAATGCGGCGCTCAACAGCATCTGCGCCGTGACGCGCTGCACCGTGGATCAGCTCGACTTGCTGCCGGAAGGCCGCGCATTGGCGCTGCAGGTCGTCACCGAAGCGATCGCCGTGGCGCGGGCCAGCGGGGTGGCGGCCGACCTCGCCAGGACAAGCGCCAAAGTCGTGAACGCGATCAAAGGGCATCGCGGGCACATGCCGTCCATGCTGCAGGACGTACTGGCCGGGCGCCCGACAGAGGTTGCGTCGATCAATGGCGCGATCGTCGCCGCAGGTCGAAGGCTGGGCGTGGCAACAACATGCACGGCAACGCTGCTGGAACTGGTTCGCCTGATCCAGGCCCGCGCGGTAGTCGGGACCGCATGAACGATCGAGATCAAGGACCAACGAAGGCATCGCAATCGGGCCTGCGATGGAGATCCTCCGCTGACCCTCAACCCTCCCGTCGTCCGAGGTCTGCGAGCGGACCAGCGAGCAGTTCGCAGGCGACGACACGAGCTCGGTGCTGGCCAACGCATGCACGAGGAGGTCTACCCTTTCGCATGGCTCGGCATGCATGCCGACACGGCTCCGGTCGACGGCGAGCCAGGGCGGACAGTGGTGGAAAACGACGTGGGTTTGACATTCGACTTTGCCTAGGCAGCATCGACCGCCCCGGCACACTGTGGCCGCTGACCCCACCAAAGGCGTAGGCACCGTGACCGCCCGGGCATTAGGGGATCGCGTCCACAGCGGGCAGGTCGAACGATTGCTGACCTCGCCAGAGAATCCCGTTCACGCGTTTTTTCATTCCGTGCGGTCCGTGGACTTTCACATGCACGCCGCAATGGAACTGGTCCTCGTGCTGCAAGGCGAGGTAGTGCTGTTCAGCGTCGGTTCGCAGAGGCGCCTGCTGCCGGGTGACGTAGCGATGGTGCGGGCGCGCGAGCCCCATGCATGCCAGGGGCTCGTCGACGACAACGTCCTGCTTGGCCTGCAAATCGATCCCTGGCTAACGCGTCACGATTCACAGTTCGGGCGCCGCGCGTTCGATCTGACGGTGCAGCACCAAGACGCCGAGAGCATGAAACGCGTGGCAAAGGTGCGCAGCCTCATGGCACGCACCATGCTCGAGATTCGCATGAAGCGTGCAGGATGGCCGATGGAGGTCGAAGCGCTGGTGCTCCGCCTGCTGGCGATCTTGTTGCGGCAGGTCCCTTGCACGCTGTCGGAGAGCGACGGCTGCGTACCGTTTCCGCAGGAGCAGGTGGTGCTCGGCGCCCGCTTGCACGCAGTGGCCGACTACATTCGCCGACACGCCCATGAACCCCTGTCCATCGAGGACGTGGCTCGCAACCACAGCCTGTCGGCAGGCTACCTTTCCCGTCTGTTCAAGTCGGAAGCCGGCGAAGGCTTCCACAGCTTCGTCACCAATCTTCGTCTGCGGCGGGCACTGGAGATGATGTCCGTGCCCCGTGCGCGGACTCTGACCTGCATCGCGCTCGAATGCGGCTTTCCGAGCAGCCGGGCCTTCAACGTCTCATTCCGGCGCACGCTCGGATGCACGCCTTCGACGTGGCGCGCCAGGTACCTGGAAACGGCCGCGCAAAGCCGCTCGGGCCTGGCGTACGGGGTGCATCACGAAAGCCTGGCCATGCAGCTGTTGCACAGCCTGGTGATGGAGGATCACTGAACATTGACAGGAACAAGTGGATCTAAAGCCGAGCAGGTCTGCACGATCGTCGGCGCCGGCCTTAGATCGCGACGTTCATGCGCAGGCCGAAGACAGTTGCACTGGGAACTTGCTTGATTGCGCCGGGCGCCTTGATGAACTGGATGCTTGGCTGGACGGATATCCACTTGGCCAAGTTCATACGATAGAACAACTCGGCGGTAACCTCGCGGCTGCCCAACGGCAGGTAATCGTGGCTGCTGAAGTCTCCGACAAGGCCATTTGCCAGGTTGACAGCGGCACGGCTGGCAGTGAAACGGTCGTTGATCTTCACCGCCGCTACGGAGAAACCCAGCATGTCCTGCGGGCGCGAATCGAACAAGCCCATGTAGTAAAAGCCCGCGCCGTAAGCCTTCTGCAGCACCTCGGTACGAGAGTCGTTGACGACCGCGCTGGCGAACAACCGCAAACCCTGGGGGCTGTCGCCGCCAGGGCCGGTCACTTGCTGTTCGCCGTACGCCCACAGCGTCTTCTTGCTGTTGCGCTGCACGCTGCTGTCGCTCAGATCAGCCGACTTGACGTTGCTGTAGTAGACGCCAGCAAAGTAGTTTCCGGCCATCTTCTTCTCACCAACGCTCGGGCGCCATCCCACCAGCACCGGGACGATCTGCCCCTGGGCGCCACGGTTGCTGAGCGAGAAACCCCTGCTGGTCTTGGTTGTGTCCGGGTTCTGCTCATAGACGCCTGCACGCGCGTACCAATTGCTGTTGAACTTGACTTCGCCCATCGCGCTCCAGGTGCTGATAGGCCAGCCGTACCAGATGCTGCTAACGCCCGGAACAGCGCCGCAGTTGATGAGGCTCTGGAACTCGCAACCCAGGGTCGTGGGGTAGAACTCTTCCGTAGGCGTCATCTTGCCCACACGCACACGCAAAGTGCGGTCGGCAAAGTGTTGGTTGTATGTGAGACGGGTTAGACGGCTGACCGAACCATAGCCCCACACCTCCTGGCTGAGGTTCGGCAAGGTTCCCGTGCGAGGGTCATTCAGGCGCGTCAAGCTCAACAGATCGCCGTTGTTCCGATTGGTGATGACGATGCTGAATTCGCCATCGATGCCGTGCTTGGGCATCAGGCTGTAATTCAGCAACGCAGTGGTCTGGTCGCTGCGTTCGGTCACTCGGTCTTCGTTGTAGCCGCCCTTCGCGTTGGTGGCAAACTCAGTGACATAGAAGAGTCCGAAAAACAAGCCGCTCTTGCCCATCTCGGTTCGGGCTCCGGCAAGATCACCCAGCATGAAAGGCGAATCGGCCGAGAAAGCCTGCATTGGCTGTGCCATCGCGCTAGCCGTACCTAGCGTGATCGCCGCCGCGATCAGTGTTCTGAATGAATGAGGTGTTGGGTAAGTCATCAGGATTTGGAAATTGAGAATGGGTTGAGCAGGAGCAACGTTCTGATCTCGCGCCATCGAGAAGTCGAAGTCGCCCAGGGCCGCAGACCTATTGAGGAGCGATCCTGAAAGATACCGACGTCCCGGAAGCCGAATCGCCCGTCAGCCAAAGATGGAAGTCCCCCGGTTCGACGCTTAGGTGATAGGCTGCATCATGAAATGAGAGGTGATGAACAGGTACCTCGAACTCGACCGTCTCGCATTGGCCGCTGCTGAGCGTGATCCGTTTGAAGGCCTTCAATTCCGTCACCGGCCGCGTCACGCTGGCGCAAAGGTCGCGCACGTACAACTGGACGGTTTCCGTTCCCGAGAACGCGCCGACGTTGGTCACCCGAACGCTGGCGAGCAACACGCCGTTCAGCGGAACAACCTCGTTCTTGACCTGTGGAGCGTCGTACTCGAATCGCGTGTAGCTCAGGCCGAAGCCGAATGGGAAGAGAGGGCGATGGTCCTCGTCGAGGTAAGCGGCACAGAAATGAGTAGGGTCCAGCGGCGTTCCAGATGGAATGCTCGGCGCATTGGGAGACGGGGGACGACCGGTGTTCTTGTGGCCGTAGTAGACGGGAATCTGACCTTCGGATCGCGGCATGCTCACGGGAAGTCGGCCGCTGGGGGACTCGCCGAACAGCAGGTCGGTGATCGCCGGCCCGCCTTCACTGCCGGGGTGCCAGGCCAACAACAATGCGCCCGCCGATTGCAGTGTTGGAGCGAGGACCAGCGGACGGCCGGTGAACAGAACGACCACCACGGGCGTCCCGGTGGCCGCCAACTTTTCCAGCAGACGCGCCTGTGCGCCGGGCAGCCCAAGGTGGGCGCGGCAATGGGCCTCGCCGCTCAGACCGGCGTCCTCTCCGAGGCACACGATGGCGACGTCGGCGCCTCGAACGGCGGCCTCCGCTGCCGCGAAGTTGGCTTCTCCGACGTCGCGGCAACTTGCCAGCCCCGGCTCGAAAGCCACACCCGGCTCGCCCAGTCGCTGGCGGATGGCGGCCAACACGGTCGTGGTTCGCCCGTGATCGGCGTCGAAGACCCAGCAGCCGAGCTGATCGCCCGGGGCATCGGCCATCGGCCCGACCACCGCCACCCGCTGCAGGTCATCGCGCAGCGGCAGAACACCGTCGTTCTTCAAAAGCACGCAGCTGTCGCGGGCCAGGGATCGTGCCAGCTCCAAACGCTTTGCCAGGGCCGGCATCTGCCGTTCCCGGCCGTAGGGTTGCTCAAAAAGCCCCAGCTCGAACTTGATGCGCAGAACGCGGCTGACTGCCTCGTCGATCTGTTCGATGCCGATCTGTCCCGACTCCAGGAGCAGCGGCAGGTGCCGCAGGAAGCTGCCACTGGCCATCTCCATGTCGACACCCCCGTGCAGCGCCTTGGCAGCCGCTTCGGCCTCGTCCCGGGCAAAGCCGTGCGTGATCATCTCGATGATCGAGTTCCAGTCGCTGACGACCAAACCGTCGAAACCCCAGGCCTTTTTCAGGGTATCGACAATCAACGGGCGGTGGCCGCTCATCGGCACGCCGTCCAACTCGTTGAACGCCGTCATCACGCTCATCGCGCCAGCCATGACCGCCGCCTGAAATGGCGGCAGGTAGGTATCGCGCAACTGGCGCTCGGTGATGTTGGCCTGCGAGTAATCGCGCCCGCCTTCGGCCGCGCCATAGCCCACGAAGTGCTTGGCGCAAGCCGCGATGCCGGCTAATTGATAGCCTTCGACCATCGCGCAGCCCATGATGCTGCCGAGCAAGGTGTCTTCACCGAAGCTCTCGGCGATGCGCCCCCAGCGCGGATCGCGCGCAATGTCTAGCATCGGCGAGAAGGTCCAGTTCACCCCTGCGGTGGCCGACTCGAGGGCTGCCAGCTCGGCGGCCTTCCGCACGGCGCAAGGGTCGAAGCTGGCGGCCTGCCCCAAGGGGATGGGAAAGATGGTGTTGAACCCGTGAATCACGTCGCGGCCGATGAGCAGCGGAATCCGCAGCCGCGACTGCTCGACGGCCAGCCACTGAAAGTGATAAGCGTCGTCTCCGACCGCGTTGATGACCGATCCGACCTCTCCGGCGCGAATCCGCCCGTCGATGTCACGCCCGTGGGGCTGAACCTGGCACAACTGCCCGATCTTCTCGGACAGGCTCATCTCGCCGAGGATCTCCTTGATCTGTGCTTTGCTCACAGTGCGACAGCTCCCCGAAGACGGACGTCGCGTGAAGACGCACCCACCAGTACGCCTACCGTACCCGAGGCGCGTCGCCAGACGCCGTTGCGCCACGCTTCGAGGGGGCGCTCATGCGAATCGCATCTCACGAGCAGCCTGATGTCCGCGGCCTCCCCGGCCTCAAGCCTCACCTTCGACCAATCGACCAAGCGCTTCGGCGGCTCTCCCTCCACGGGCAGAGAGAGGTACAGCTGCGCCACTTCCTGCCCCGCGCGCTCGCCGATGTTCTTGACAGTGAACCGCACGGCAATGCCCTCTGCGACTCTCTCAGTCGACAGCTCGGAGTACTCGAATTTCGTGTACGACAGCCCGAAGCCGAATTCGAATCGGGGTTGCAACTGCCTCGCGTCGAAACCCCGGTAGCCCACCTCGACACCTTCGTCGTAGTGGACTCGTCCGTCGACACCCGGGTAGTGGCGGCGGATCTGCGGGTCGAAGAGGCCGTCGTGATCACCGAGCGGGAACGTGATCGGCAATCGACCGGACGGGCAGACATCGCCAAAGATGATTCGCGCGAGCGCTGCACCCTGCTCCTGGCCGGCGTACCACGCGTGAAGGAGGGCTGGAACGCCGTTCTCCCAACTGATGGTCTCCAGAGGACCACCCGACATCGTGACGACCACGGTGCACGCATTGGCCGCCGCGACAGCACGGATCAATGCGCGCTGGTTGTTGGGCAGCCGAGTCGATGGGCGATCAGTGTGCTCGCTCTCGTAGGCTCGCGCCGCGACGACCACCAGGTCGGCACGCGCCGCCAACTCGACGGCATGTCGGATGTGATGGGACAAGAGCTGTGTCGGTGGGCGCCAGCCCAGTCGCAACTGGGCTCCGGTGAGCCAGCCCTGTGCCGGCGAATCGGCGGCGTACTCGATACGCAGATCGTGGCCCTGCGCGCCACCGCACAGCGCCAGGGCGAGCGGGACCACGGCGGGATCGGGGCCGCTGACGCCGCCGGCGATGTCGATGTCCTCCGAAAGCCCGATTGGGGACGACGCCGCCGCTGCGCCGACTTTGCTGGGGGAGTCCGTGTCGGCCTCGAAAACAGCCGGCAGCCCAATGTCACCGAAGCCTCCGCTGCCGCCGCCGCTGGCAACCCCGTTGCCGTGATAGCGAAAGTCCAGCACCAGTTCACCGTCCAGCCAGATCCGAACGGTTCCGAGCACTGTGACGGTCAGGTGATAGTGGCCATCGACCGGCACGAGCAGGCGACCGGTGAAGCGAGACGATGTCTGTGGGGTCAGTTCATTGGCGAAGGTCGGGTACTTCGGCGAGGCGGCACTGCACCCCGGAAAGTTGAAGAATCCGAGGTTCAGCGCCACCTGGGGCATGGTGAGCGTGGTGTGAGGGTCGCCCAAGTGGTCGGGGTTGGCCCAGAACTCGGCTCGCAAGCCATAGCCACTGTCGTCGGGCTGTCGGAAGAAGGTCGAAGGGATGCTTTCTTCGCCGGCGAGCAGGTCCGCTGCCGACACCGGATCACACCCTTGCGCGTACTCCACTTCGACCTCTGGCCCGAGACGATGGCGCAGACCATCGAGCAGACTCACCCCATGCGCGGGCCGCACCTTGCCGCTGCCACCACCGGCCGCACCCACACCATCCGCGTCCACGCCGACCACGAGCACCCGGCGCAAGCGGCCCGCATCGATCGGCAGCATCGGGCCGTCGTTCTTGAGCAGGACGATGCCTTCCTCCGCCACCGCCTGCGCATGCTCACGGTGGGACTCGGTATCGGCCGGCGTCAGACGCGGGCTCTCGTCGCGGCCGATCAGATCGAGGCCGATGACGGTGCGTAGGATGCGCGCGCACATCGCGTCCAGCGTCTCCACCGGCACGTCGCCCTGGTTAACCGCCATTTTGAGCGAGGCTCCATAGTGCACGCTTGCGGGCTGCTCCTGGTCCAGGCCGGCGAGCGCCGAGGGCACGGTGCTGTGCGTCGCGCCGTAGTCGCTCATGACCCATCCCCGGAAACCCATCTCCTCTCGCAGGACGGTTCGCAGCAACCACTGGTGTTCGCACGAGTACGTGCCGTTGACACGGTTGAATGCGCCCATCACCGAAGCCACAGGGACGGCGCCCAGCACGATCTCGAACGGGCGCAGGTACAACTCTCGCTGTGTTCGCTCATCGGCCTGCACGTCGATGCTGGCGCGCAAGTACTCTTGGTTATTGCAGGCAAAGTGCTTCAGGCTGCACAGCACGCCGCGCTTCTGGATGGCATCGACCTGCGCGGCCGCCATGCGGCCATTCAGCAGCGGATCTTCTCCCGAGGACTCGAAGATGCGGCCCGAGAGCGGCGCGCGCGCGATGTCGACGGCGGGACCCAGAAAGACGTTGTGTCCCGTCAAGCGGCACTCCGCGCCCAGCACCTCGCCATAGCGAGTCGCAAGGTTCAGATTCCACGACGCGGCCAATGCGATGGGCGCCGGCATGGCCGTGGCCTTGCCATCGTTGATGCCCATGTTCAGGCGCAGCCCCGGTGGGCCGTCGGCCATTGCCAGCGCCGGAATTCCGGCACTGTCGACCGCTGCGCTGTAGAAGCCGTGGTTGTGGTTGAGATCGCCCGTGACGAGTTCGATCTTGTCGTCGAGCGTCATCTTGCCGAGGATCTCGCGCACCCGGTTGGCGACATCGGCCGAATGTGGCCAGTCGCTTGCATTGTCGGAGTTGGATTGCATGTCGAAGTCCATGTTGATGGTGGCGTGGGCGTCGTCAGGAAGGGGCCCAGCCCTACTTGACCTTGCGGATCGGGATGACCGCCAGTGCTCCGACGGCCGAGATCAACGCTGCGGCGACGAACAGGGCGATGTAGTTCCCCTTGCCACCCTCCGCGCCGATCATCAGGAACAAGGGCGCGATAGCGGGTGCGACTGTCTGCGGCAGTGCATTGGCCAGATTGAAGATGCCGAGGTCCTTGGCGGACTCCGCCGGATTGGGCAACACCTGAGTGACCAGGGCCAGATCGACGGCCACGTAGACACCTTGACCAAAGCCAACGATCGCGATGCCCCAGAGGAAGCCCTCGAAGTCGTTGGCCATGCCGACGACTGCCAGGCCGGCGGCAAAGATCAAAGTCGACGACCAGACGAAGAACTTGCGGCGCTGCATCTTGTCGGAGAGCCAGCCGCTGAGCAGGCTGCCGATGACCGTGGTCGCCGTGGTGACGAGCGTGGCCGTCAGCATGGCGCCGGGGATCTGATCCGGCGTGAAGTGCAGCTTGTCGATGAGAAAGAAAACCTGGTAGGTCAGCAGCGTCGCCAGGCCCATGATCAGCATGAATCGGCTCACGAACGCCCAGGCGAAATCCGGGGCCTTGCGGGGGTCGATCCAGAAGCTCTTGGCCAGAGCGATCAGCTCCAGCTTCGGCATCGTGTCGGTCTTCAGCCGACGGTCCTCGAAGGACGGTAGGAACACCGCCAGCAGGACCACAAAGATCAGGCCCGGGGCCATGAACATCTGGAAGGTCGATCCGACCGCCTGAGCAAGATAAACGCCCCCGACGATGCCGACCTGCAGGCAGATGCCCAGCACGCCGGACACGACACCACGCTGTTCCTCAGGCACCTGGTCGGGCATGACCGCCGTCATGGTGGCCAGAACCGCGTTGAAGGCCAACTGCATCAGCCACCATCCCACAGCCACGACCATCAGATCGCCTGTGCCCATGAGGTACAAGGCGACCAGGACCAGCGCGGCGCCGGCCACCATCCATGGCTTGCGCATGCCGAATCTGGACGTGGTGCGATCGCTGAGCTGACCCACAATCGGATTGACGAGCATGGCGACGATGGCGCCAACTCCCAGGATCCAGGAAAGATTGGATTCCTTGTTGGCGGGATCGATTTCGTTCACCCGCAGTGCGAGCGTCATGACCGCTGGCGTCATGATGGCCATCCAAAGCCCGAAGAAGGCCAGGGCATACAAAACGATGAATCCGGCGCTCACGCGTTTGGACGGCGCCGCATAGTCCTTGGATGTGGCAAAGGCAATGGTCACAGAGGATCTCCTTCTATTTTCGATTCGCACGGGGCCTGAGCGGCGCACATAGATTCGCAGTGCAAGCGCCATCGCGCTATGCACTTTCTGACCAGGGCATAGGCGTTTTTCTGACCACTGATGACGCGGGTGCTTTCGCAGGCGTAGTCGTTTGACAGCACCGACGGCTGCGTGCAAATATGGCCCGCTACATCAAACGCCGAGCGACCGTGAGCAAAGAGGTCGCCACGCCGATCAGCCCATCATCCAGGGCATCGATGCACGAGATTTGGCCCGGCAGTCGCCCGAGTTCCTCGGTGACGCTGGCTAATTGATCCAACGTACAAAGACTGAAGCGCGCTTCATCCAACCATGCTTTTGAACGCTGATGATTTCCGCGAGGAGGCCAGACGGCTCCTGCCAAGGTTCGTCTTCGACTACGTCGACGGCGCAGCAGATGACGGCGACTGTTTACGCCGCAACCGGTCCGATCTTGAATCGCTGACCCTCGCGCCTCGCGTGCTGCGCGACACGACTGTCATAGATACATCCATCGAGGTCTTTGGCAGGCAGTGGCGCGTTCCGTTTGGCATCGCTCCGACCGGCCTGAATGGTTTGGTGCAACCCGGCGGGGATGCGATCCTGTCGGCGGCAGCGGATAGAGCCGGCGCTCCGTTCGCGTTGTCGACCGCCTCAAACATGCGACTCGAAGACGTGCGAGCCGCAGCACCCGGCGGCGTGCAGTGGATGCAGCTCTACGTGATGCACCGCGAGATGGCGCAGCGCATCGTTCAACGCGCCCAGAAGGCCGGTTATCAGGCGCTGGTGCTGACCGTTGATGTGCCCGTCAGCGGCAATCGCGAACTCGATGCTCGCAATGGCTTCAAGATGCCGTTCAGGCCGACGCCGAAACTGGCATGGGACTTGATCACTCACCCGCGTTGGGCACTGCGCGCGGCGCGCGCCGGGGCACCGGACTTTGCCAACATCACCGCGGACGGCGCTGACGCAGGCTCCGCGAGCATGCAGGCTGCGCTATTGGCCCGAGCGATGGATCGAAGCCTCGTCTGGGAGACGCTGGCCCGGCTGCGCGACGACTGGAAGGGGCCGCTATTGTTGAAGGGCCTGCTGCATCCGCATGACGCGCGTCTCGCGGTCGAACATGGTGTCGACGGCCTCATCGTGTCGAATCATGGCGGCCGGCAACTCGACGCGTCACCCTCGGCGATTTCGGCGTTGCCTGGTGTCGTCGCGGCGGTGCAAGGGCGGATGCCGGTGTTCATGGACAGCGGCATTCGTCGAGGCACCCACATCGCGAAGGCGATTGCGTTGGGAGCCACGGGGGTATTCGTCGGACGGCCTGTGCTCTATGGGTTGGCGGCGCGCGGGGCGGTTGGCGTGGATCGGGTCCTCGGGTTGTTGGCCGAGGAACTTGTTCGGACGATGACGCTGCTGGGGACGCCGAGGATCGCCGACCTGAGATCATTGATCGATGCGCCATTGAACGTGCGTCAATGACGCGCCCATTGCTCGGTCAGTCGTCGCTCTCGTCGGTGCCGCCCACGTCGCTCATGCCATGCGAGAAGTTCATGCTCGTCTTGCGCGGTGCTCGATTGATCATCAGGCGCACGACGTCGCCGCGCGCGTAGTGCCCGGCGGGGTCGTAAGCAGCCTTGGCCATCGCGATCGTCGTGAGGTCGATGTCGGCATACAGAATGCCTTCCTGGCCCTCCGGCAGCGGCTTCACCAGCGGTTGGCCGTCGGGCCCGAAGATCATGGAGAAACCGCCGCCGGGCTTGGCGCCGTCCGAGTTCAGCAGCTGCACTTTCTCGGGCGTGTCGCACAGGAGATCGAACATGTCCTGGCCCGTCAGGGCAGTCGCATGCAATACGAAACAACCTCCCTCGAGCGCATAGACCTGGCTCGCGGCCAGGTTGACTTCATGCCCGAGCGCGTAGGCCATACCCTTGTACAAGGTGAACGATGGCCAAGAGGCGACGTGTACCTGCTCGTGCATCGAGTACATCGCGTACTTCGACAGGGGTTGGATGTGCTCCGCGCAACACAGCGCGCCCACTCGGCCAATGCTGGTCGGCACGACCTGAAAGTCGGAGCCGTCCCCTTCGCCGAACAGGGTTCTCTCGACGTGGGTTGGCTTCAGCTTTCGGCGCTTGAAAAGAATCTCGCCGTTGTCGCCGATCAGCACTTGACTCAGGTAAAGGCTGCCTCCGTCGACTTCTGAAAACCCCATCACGACATTGATGCGGCCTTTTGCGGCGGCGGCGCACAGTGCGGCAATCTCGGGGCCGTCTGCTCGCAGCGAGTTTGCGTGATAGCGCGGCACGAACTGCATGCCCCAGGCCGGAGTGCCGAGCCATAACCACCACGGGTATCCCGGAATCCAGACCTCGGGGAAAGCCAATAGCTTGGCGCCGGCTGCTGAGGCCTCTTCGATCAGGCCGATGGCCTTGTCGACCGAAGCCTTGGCATCGAGGAAGACGGGAGCCGCCTGGACGACGGCAACTTTGAACGCTGTGCTGGACATGATGGAACCTCTCAGGGGTTTATCGGGAACGGGAGCGAGGGCAAAAGGTGACTGGCGAACGCCCCGAGCATGCTGTCGGCTCGGACACCGGACTTCACTGGGATCCGGCGAGCCGCAACAGTCCGGTTTTTGGATGGCAGTTCAGGTACTCGAAACTCTGGCTCGCGGCGCGCAGCACCGAGACTTCGTGATACAGCCTCAAATCGAGCTTGAAGTTCATTTGCTGCACCGTGCGCATGAAGGCACCGAAGATCTCTAGGTGAGTCGAGTGGCTCTCCGACCAGCGCTCCATGCACTCGAGGTCACGCCACCACGACAGTCCGTAGCTCCGCTCGACCGGCGAGAAGTCATCGTCGACATGGACGAGGTAGCGATTGCCCAGGCAACCGACGTCCAAGCCGCTATCGCGCAGGAAGTCCATGCCCTCGCGCAGCTTCGGCTCGATCTGCTGCAAGTAGAGCCGACGCTCCCGCCCCTGCGTGTCGGACCAATCCTGGCCCGAGCGGATCAGTGCGAGGTTCTCGAGCCCGCTCATGCGCACGCGACGACCTGGTACGGGCGGGGCGATCACGCCAGCGCCGCGCAGCGCATCGGTTTGTGATGCCGGCAAGCGATCGCGCATGCTCCCCCAATAGGCGTGCTCCTGAATCTCGCCGCTCATCGAGGGAGCCAGAATCGATAGCCCTTCCGGGTGGTCCCCCGTGGAGAAAAGCGTCTCGAATCGCTCGACCTCCGGCTTGGCGACTTCGCAGAACCACCCGCAGGGCCCTTCCAGCCGGTCTTCCGAGTTCCACCAGCGGTCGAAGTCCTGGCCGCGCTGCCAACGCTCGAAAGACGCCATATCCGTCCAGTAGGCCGCCCACACGAGCGTGTCGTAGCCGGCATCGTCGATGGCGAATGCCAGGTCGTGGTGGCGCGGACCATCCGCCAACGTGGCGGCGTGGCGCAGGAATGCCAAGCCCTCGCGCGCGGCCATACGTCCCGGGCCGCTGCGGTACTGGACGCCGAAGTAGGCGATGACGACCTGTTTCACTGACGCATCCAGGCGCGCGGTATACGCGGGGTTGGGAGGCACGTAAGCGTCAAAAGCACGCGGCTCCCGCGTACGCGGGCAGCGGAGATGGGTAGGGATGGCTGAATCCAAGGGAGCCTCAGGTAGTTTCATGGCCTGACACTGGGCGCCACGATGCAATCCAGGCGCACATGCGCCTGCGGCGGGAGGATCGCTGGATATTCACGACTGTCTCCCGTCGGCATCGAGCTCGAAAGCTTCCATCAAGGCCACCAGCCGCTGTGCCTCGGTGTCCATGGATGTGGCCGCAGCGGCAAGTTGCTCGGACAGCGCCGAGTTCTGTTGCGTCCCGCCGTCGATGAGGGCGATGCGTTCGTTGAGCTGGCCGACGTTCCCGGTCTGCGTTTGAACCGCCGCCGCGATAGCTGTTACCGCGTTTGCGGCATCGTCACTGTTGCGCGCAAGCTCGCCCACCCCTGAAGCCGCTTGCTCGGCAAGCTGAGCACCCTGCTCGCTTCGGCCGATGCTGTCCGCAGCAATCTGCTTGATCTCGAGCGCCGCCTGCGCCGACTTGTGAGCGAGTGCCCGCACCTCGCTGGCGACGACGGCGAAACCTCGGCCATGCTCGCCCGCACGGGCTGCCTCCACTGCCGCATTCAGCGCGAGGATATTGGTCTGATGGGCGACGCCGTCGATCAGTGAGCTGATGTCCGCGATTCGTCGCGCGCTCTGGTGAATGGCCAGGATGGACTCGCGCAGTTCGCCCAGCATCTTCGCGCTGACCCGAGCGTGTTGAGCCGAATCGCGGGACCGTTGATCCGCCTGCGCTACGCCGCCTGCGCTATGTGTAGCCATGCTTTCCAGCGCGCGAGACAGACTGAGCGCCTCTTGCACATATGCCGCCTGCCGCTCGGTTCGCTGACTGAGATCACCGCTGCCCTGTGCGATCTCTCGGCTGGCCCCCGCAACGCCCAGGGCGCCGCGCCTGACTTCGGCCACCAGTTCATGCCAGCGGCGGGCCATGAGGTGCAGGTCCTTCATGAGCGCGGCCAGTTCGTCGTGACCCTGTACGTCGCCGTGAAGGGTCAGCTTGCCCTGCGCCAAGGCTTGCGCAGCCCGCTGCGCCTGCTCAAGCATGCGTGCGATTCGCCGGACGATGGGCCAGGCGAGGCCACCCGCCGCGACCAAGGTCACCGCGATGCCGAGGGCCGTAGCCCACTGCGACAGAGCGCGCAGCGTCGATGCGCTCTCGGCGAACGCGCTGGCGCGCGCCGAGTTGGCCTCAGCGAGATTCCGTAGCGCATCGCGAGCGGCGTCAAAGGACATACTCGCCTCGCCGCCGAGCAGTTCGGTCGCCTGCAGTGGCAGCCCATCGACCATGAACTGCCGGACACGCCGGTCCTGTTCGAGATAGGCCTGCCAGGCTTTCCGAAATTGCGTGAACGCCGCGCGCGTTGCCGGGTCGGGCTCAAGTTCCAGAAGGCGCTGTCCGTCAGCGTTGAGCTCCGTTAGTACGCGGGCCATCTCCGCTTCAAGACCGGGCCGTTCAGTCTCCGGGGCCAGGGTGTGCTGGAATTGCCCGATGCGATAGGCAGCCGCCCGCGAGGCCAGCGATCCAAGGGCCGCACGCGCTGGCAGCTGCTGGCGCACGGTCTGTTCGGTTGCAGCCGCGAGCCGGCTCGCGCTCCACAGGCCAACACCACCTTGAACGAGGGCGGCAAGCAGCACCGCTGCGAAGGCGAGCACCAAGCGGTGCCGTATCGTTTTTGGCCAGAAGAAGCGCATGGTTCCTTCCCGTCAGCCCATGGGGATTGCTCTTGGGGTGGGGGTCAGAAGGGAATCAGGGTCTTGAGCCAGAAGGCTGTGCCCTGCGTCGAGTTGCGCACGGCGGTTTCCTTCTGTAGCTTGGCGGTGATGAACCAGCCAGCACCGTTGTCGTATTTGATGGACGGGCCGATGGAGAACGCACGCACCTTGCTGTCGGCCAGAGTGGCGCCGGCGCTCTTGTCGTTGCCCAGCTGTTGCCACGCGTGACCGCCGACGCCGACCGTCCAGCCGTTGCCAAGTCCCCAGCCGGCCGCATAGTCGATGAAGAGCTCGTTGCCGCTGCGGTAGTCGGTGTCCTTGTTGCGCTGGTTCAGGTTGAACGTGAACTTCAGGTCCCCGTTGAATCCCTTGGCGTCGGTCCAACTCAACGCATACAGTGGCTGCCAGGTCGCGTAGTTGCGGCCGATGTTGGCCAGATCGTCCTTGCCGTAACCCCCGGTCGGCAGTACCAGATCAAGGCCGAGCGCTGTGTGGAACTGCGGCGAGTAGTGAGTCGCCAGACCGATGCCGACAGTGACGTCGCCGATCCCGGTCTTGTGCTGGCTGTTGCCGGCCGCATTCACCTTCAGGTCAACCAGCGGAATGACGCTGTGGAAGACGATGTTGCCGCCCAGCGCCTGGTACGTCGTGGACCACACCGGCCGCAGAACTAGGGCCCCGGCCTGCACCTTGAAACCCGGGATAGGGATTTCATTGCCGTCCTTGTCGTTGAGTCGGTCGGCCGAATAGACGTTGCCATAGCCCAGCCAGTACAGCCCCGGCGGTGGCACCGCACCGGCCAGGTAGTTCTCGACGCCACGCGGATAGGCCGAGCCGCCGCCCTCCGTGGCTTGGGCCAGGCCTGCCGCCCCGAGGGACAGGGCCAGTGAAAGCGTGCAGCAGCGAACTGAGGTCATGGAAAAGGGACTCCTATGGTTGGTTGACATTCAGGGGATCAGGCATCGCGCCACTAGGGCATCCATCGGCGCATGGCCAAGGGATCCAGATTCGGCCAGCGACGCTGGATGAGGCTCCAGGCGCCTCCTGGCGCAATCAGCATCGTGGCGATGGCCATCAGGCCGAGCGCGACGAAGTACCAGGCGCCGAACTGGCTGGACGTCTCGCGCAGCGCGAAGAACACGACCGTTCCGATCACCGGGCCTTCGATGCGGCCGATACCGCCAAGCACCGAGATGAAGATGGCCGTCGCCGTCCAGCCGAGCCCGAAGCTGGCGTCGGGTGAGACCTGCAGCGTGTTCATGTACGCCACCGCTCCAGCCAGGCCGGTCAGCGTGGCCGCAACGATCCACAGCGCCAGCTTGGCCCGCTTCACCGACACGCCGCTCGCGAGGGCAGCGGCCTCACTGTCACGCACGCTGGTGAGCGCAAGCCCGAGGCGACTCTTGATCAGCAGGCGAGCCACGAGCAGGGCGGTGACGGCGACGGCGAGCGCCGCCCAGTAGACGCCACTGTTGCGCTGCGCTCGACTGAACTCGCGCAGGGATTCCAGCGGCAGGCCGCCGCCGGCCCCCAGCGACTCGGAATTGAGAACCGCGATGCGTACGAGTTCGGCCAGCACCCAAGTACCGACGGCGAAGTGGGCACCGGAGAGTCGAAACATCGGCCATGCGGTCAGTAACGCGAACAGAGCCGACACGGCCGCTGCCATTGGCAGCGTCAACCAGGGGTTCAGGCCCAGCTCGTTGGAGACCACGAACAACGCGTAGGCGCCCAAACCGACGAAGACGTGCTGCCCAACCGCCACCAGCCCGCCGAAGCCCGCCAACAAATTCCACGCCGTGGCGATCGCGAAGACGGTGAAGACTTCGACGAACAGCCTCTGCGTGGCAAAGCCCGCATACGCTGGCAGCGCCACCAGGGCCAGCAGTGCGATGGCTGCGGCCAGAGAACTGCGTAGCCGCGAGGTGGGCCGACCGACACCCGCGAGCAAGGAGGAAGCGCCGTTGGAAAGGGACATGGGCATTGCCAATCAGTGGCGCGGCGCGCCGAACAAGCCCTGCGGGCGAACCAGCAGCGCAATGAGGAACACGAGATGTCCGAAGAAGGAGCCGAGCCCGGTACTGACCTGTGCGCCAAGCACTTGCGCGAGGCCGATGACCAGGCCGCCGGCAAAGCTCCCCCACAGGCTGCCCAAACCGCCCAGCACCACCGCCTCGAAAGCGAAGAGCAGGCGTTCGGGGCCGGCGGACGGGGCGAATGGCGTGCGGATGCCATACAGCACCGCAGCGAGCCCGGTAATGGCCATGATGAAGCCGGCCATCAGCGCGAAGAAGCGCTTGTCGTTCACGCCGACGAGTCGAGCGGTCGCCGGGTCATCCGAGACGGCGCGCGCCTGCCGCCCGAGGTGGGTGCGGGCCACGAGGACGTGCGTAAGGGCATACAGCCCGATGCTGACCGCGGTGATCAACAGCGGCAGCAGTCCGATCGAGACCTCGCCAATGTGCAGGCCCTGCAAGGAGAGATCCCCAGAGGGCAGGCTGCGCGTATTGGCACTGAAGACCTCCATCAGCAGGTTCTGCACCACCACCGAAAGGCCGAAGGTGACGAGCAGCGGCGACAACTCGTGCGCACCGACCACGCGGTTGAGCAAGCCAGCCTGCAGCAACCAGCCAATCGCGAACATGGCGGGAAGCACCAACGCCACGGCGGCCAACGCCGGCCATCCGGTGGCCGACATGGCCGCACCAGCGAGATAGGCCCCCAGCACAATGAAGTCGCCGTGCGCGAGGTTGATCATTTTCATCACGCCCAGGCTCAAGCTGAGTCCGAGAGCAAAGAGCGAATACAGGGCGCCGAGCATCAACCCATTGATCAGCAATTCGAGGATGTCAGCCATGGCTCAGACTCCAAAGTACGCCTGCGCGACGGCATGGCGATCAGCACTTGCAGAGATGCCTTCGAGCACGACACGCCCCTTCTGAATACACACATAGCGGTCGGACTCGACCAGTGCGCGACGCACGTTCTGCTCGACCAAGACGATGGCCATGCCATCGCGACGTGCGAGTGCGAGCAACTGATACACCTCGTCGATGACCAGGGGCGACAGCCCGAGCGAGACCTCGTCGCACAGCAGGAACGCCGGGTTGCAGACCAGCGCGCGGGCGATCGCGACGAGTTGCTGCTGGCCGCCGGACAGCGCGGTGGCCGGGCGCGACAACAGCGCGCGCAGCCCCGGGAAGGACTCGAGCACGCGTTCGATGGTCCAGGAGCCCCGGCGACCGTTGGTCGCCGCCAGCTGCAGGTTCTCGTGCACCGTAAGGCTCGGGAAGAGCCTTCGCCCCTCGGGCACCAATGCGATGCCGCGCGCCAGCTGTTCGCGTTCGGTGGCGCCGCCGATTGGCTCACCGTCCAACTGCAAACTTTCGGGGCGCACGCGGAGCGCGCCCGCGATGGCGCGCAGCAACGTCGTCTTGCCGGCACCGTTGGAACCGATCAGTGCAACGGTTTCTCCGGGCGCGACTGCCAGCGCCACGCCGAACAGCGCCTGGAACAGGCCGTAGTGGGCGTCGAGTGACTCAATGCGCAGCACCAGCCACCTCCGCTTCCATGTCGAGCTCCGACCCCAGGTAGCTTTCGCGCACCTCCCGGCTCGCAATCACGTCCTTCGGCAGCCCATCGGCGAGCACGCGGCCTTCAGTGAGCACGACAAGGCGGCGAACCACCGAGACGAGCGCATGCACCAGGTGTTCGATCCACAGCACCGTGATGCCGCGTGCATGCACCGCCTGAACGAGGTCGAGCAGCTCATGCACCTCCGCATCGGTGAGGCCTCCGCCTACCTCGTCAAGCAGCAACAGCTGCGGTCCGGTGGCCAGCGACCGGGCCACCTCGAGCCGCTTGCGCTGCAGCAGCCGCAGGCTGGCCGCCGGTACGTCGCCCAGGGACAGAAGACCGCAGAGCGCCAGCGCATCGCGCGCCGCCTCTTGTGCCCGCGTACCGCGCAGGCCAGCCCCGTAGGTGGCGGCCACCAACGCGTTCTCGTAGACCGTCATGCCGCCGAAGGGCTGCGGGATCTGGAACGTCCGGCCAATGCCCGCACGACAGCGCTGGTCCGCACTCAACCGCGTGATGTCGCGACCCGCAAGCCGCACCATGCCGCTGTCGCAGCGCAGATGGCCCGCAATGAGGCCGAAGGCCGTCGTCTTGCCGGCACCATTCGGGCCGATCACGCCGACGAACTCGCCCTCCGCCACCTGCAGGTCCAGCCCGCGGATCACGGCGGTGGATCCGTAAGCCTTGTGGACCCCATTGACTTCAAGCAGCATGACGATGGCCCTCAGGCGCCCAGCAACTCGAACTTGCGTTGCACCGGGATCTCCGGCGCGGTGCCGTTGTGGGTGACGACGATGTCGAGCTTGCCCTTGGCGTCGATGACCCACTGGCCGCCAACGCAGCGGATCTTGGAAACGTTCTTGATGCCACTGCCTGCGAAATCGAGCCGGCCGATCACGGTCTCCTGCTTCATCGAGCGGATGGCGTCGGCCACCTTCTGCGGATCCTTCGGATTGCCGCTTGCCTTGAGTGCGGCGATGCCCACCTCGACGAGGGCGTGCATCACGCCGATCGGCTGCGTCCACTCTTTCTTGGTGGACGCCATGTAGGCGTCGGCGAGCTGGCGCGCGGTCTGGCCGGTGAGGCTGCTCTTGAACGGGTAGGCAGGCGACCACCAGATCTCGGTGGACATGCCGTGCGCACTCTTGCCCAGCGCCTGCACCCCGCCGGGGAACAGCAGCGCCTTGGCGATCGTCATGACCTTGGGCTTGAAGCCCATCTGCGCGCTCTGCTTGACGAAGCTCGCCCATTGCGGCGGTGCGAACAACCCCGTGACGATTTCGACCCGCTCCTTCTTGAAGGCCTGGATCTGCGCCGAAAAGTCGTCGGTGTCAGCGGAAAACTTGCCGATGTCCACGACCTTGTAACCGGCCTTGGCGAAGGCCCCGGGCATGCCCATCTTCAGGTCGCCCATGGCGTTGCCAGGCAACGTGTTCTCGAAAGCCGAGCCCAGCACCTTGGGCAGCTTCAGGTCCTTCCAGATGTCGAGGTAGACGTTGGCAATGTCGTCGATGCCCCAGAAGAAGTGGAAGACGTTCTTGAAGCCCTTGGCCGGATCGCCCTTCATCGGAAACATCCAGGCCTGCCACGGACTCATCGTCGTGATGCACGGAACGCCGTTGACCTCGCACTGCTGCGCAATCCCGGGGCCGATGGTCGCCTGCCCGAGCATCAGGTCGATGCCTTCCTTGTTGATCAGCTCGGCCGCCAGGTTGGATTGCCGATCAGGATTGCTCTGGTCATCGCGCGGGACGAACTCGACCTTGTATTTCTTGCCGCCGATGCTCAGGCCGCCGGCGAGGGCCTTGTTCGCGTTGTCGAGGATGAAGGCATCCGCCTCGGCGAACGGCGCGAACGGACCGGTACGGTGAGTCAGGTACCCGATGCGGATCGTGTCGTCCGCGGCGAAAGCGCTGGGCACGCCCAGCGAACCAGCAGCCAATGCGGCTGCGCCTTTGAGAAAGCGCCTCCGCGGAGCGGTGGTGTCGAGGCAAGTTTCATCTTGGTGCATGGTGGTCTCTGGAGGTGAGATGCGATGGGAGCTAGCGTAGGAGCCGGGCGTGCTTACGGCTCGACTGCAAACGCCTCGCGGCTTGACCCGATCCGACCATTCGGCTGGTTCCGACCAGACAATCGACTGAATCCGACGCGTCGCGGCCGGGAAGGACCTGAGGCATGCGGATGTAGCGATCAGCTACCCTTGGTTTGTCCCGTCCGGCGCGGGAATTGCGTTCCGTCGGGATGTCATCGCAAATGGGGAGGCCCATGTACGCAGCCAGAATCCCACCGCACGCATCGCTCAAGTCCGAAACCATTTCGCCGCATCGCAAACGCCTCAGTACGGCAACGGTTGGCTCCGACGACCGTTTCGCTTATTGGCTGGACATGGTCTGCGCGATATACGCGCAGCTGGAATGTGATCGCCCGGGCAGCGACGTCTTCGGCGAGATCTCGTTCAGCCCGTTAGGCGTACTCGACCTGACCGAAGTGCACTCGAACGTTCAGTTCCTTCGTCGCACGCCAAGCATGATCTGCAACGACACTCGCGACTCAACCCTCGTTCAGATCCAGCGGGTCGGACGTGCGGTGGTCCGCCAGGACGGCCGCGAAGCGCGGCTCGTCCCCGGTGATTTCGTGATGTACGACACGACGCGACCGTACGAACTGCGTTTCGAGGATGAAACCCACGAGCTCATCGTCGTGCGCCTGCCCAGCAGCGAACTGCAGCCCCACGTCACGAATCTGCACGATCTGACGGCGACGACTGTTCCGGGCACCTGCGCCGCCGGAAACCTGCTTCTCACGATGATCGACACCCTGCAGCGCGACATTGATCGCCTGCATCCGTCGTCGGCCATCGGCGTTTCAGAGGGAATCACGAGCATCATCGCCGCCGGACTGCGCGGCTTGCCAGGCGCAAATACGCAGCGCTCTTCGCAACTGTGTGCGTATCACGTTGCGCGAGTGAAGGCGTATGCGATGGACAACCTGCGCAACCCGGAGTTGTCGATCTCCAAGATTGCCTGCGCCATGCGCGTGTCGCCGGACCACCTGTCGCGCCTATTCCGTGGCGAACCTGTCCCGCTCTCTCGTTGGATCTGGCAGCAACGGCTCGATGCGTGCCGGCGAGATCTTTGCGACGCCCGCATGGCGAATCGAAGCGTGAGCGAAATCGCGTTTGCATGGGGCTTCAACGACGCGACTCATTTCAGCCGCTCGTTCAGGGAGCAGTTTGGCCTTTCGCCACGCGAGTGGCGGCAAAAGTCCGGCTACCCGGCGCGAGGTCGCCCCACGCAGCCTGTTGTGCCAGAGGTTGACTGACAACCAAGGCTTGCCTGACACGAGGCTGGATGACCGCAGCTTTCCGGTTATCGAAGGCGGTGGTCGGGTGGACAACCCGATGACCGCTTTGTGCCCTTATGTGTAGATGTACATAAGGGCACTTATGCACAGGGCACCGTTATGAGTAGTTTGCTCCGTGACGAGGCGACGTTCATAGGCAAGCCTGCCCGATTCGTGGCTTGATTGCTCCGCATAGTCACAGCGTCTTGAGGAAGGCCAGCAGCGCGTCATCCGGGCGGAAGCGGGTCGTGGTGGCGTTGGGGTCCTGTAGCCTGGAGAGTGCCTTTTCCTTCATCGCCAGGTCAGCCTCCACATACTGATGCGTGGTGGTCGGACTTTCGTGGCCCAGCCACAGGGCGATGACGCTGATGTCCACGCCCGACTGCAACAGATGCATGGCGGTCGTGTGCCGCAAGGTGTGGGGCGAGATCGCCCGCCCGAGCAGGCTGGGCGTTGTCTGTGCGGCCACCTTGACTGCCAGCGCTAGGCGCTGCGTGACGTTGGAGCGCGTCATCGGCTCGCCGCCGCGGTTGGGCAGCAAGGCCGAGGTCGGCAACAGGCCTGGGTTGAGCCTGAGCCAAGCACGGACCAGCTTGACCGTGGACTTCCACAGCGGCACTGATCGCTGCTTGCGCCCCTTGCCGTGCAGATGAACACAGGCGGCGGCCTCGATCACTACGTCGGCCACTGTCACGCCGATGATCTCCGAGACGCGCGCGCCGGAGTTGTACAGCAGAGCCAGCAGCAGTTGATCGCGTTGGCCGGTCCAGCCCTGCGCGGGCGGCCCGATGACGGCCAGCATCTCGTCACGCGCGAGGAAGCCGAGCATCGGCCGCTCGAAGCGCTTCATCGGCACGCCCAGCGCCTGTTCGATGAGGTGCAAGGCCGCGATATCCCTGTGACCTGCAAACTTCAGGAACGTCCGCAGCGCTGCCAGGCGGGCATTGCGGCTGCGCACGGTGTTGCCGCGCTCGCTCTCCAAGTGGTCGAGGAAGGCCAGGATCAGCGCAGGCGTCATGTCGCTGAGTTGCATCGCCGTGGGGGCCTTGTGAAGGCGGCCTTGAGCAAACTGCAGGAACAGCATGAAGGCGTCTCGGTAGGCCGCCACGGTGCGTGCGCTCAGGGCGCGCTGCTGGGTCAGGTGATCGGCGAAGAATGCCTGTACCAAGGCGGCGAAGCTCGGTCTTGACGGGGTGCTGGCGTTAGACATCTTGCGGCTCCTGGACGCACTGGGAATCGGCGAAGCGCTCGAAGCGCGCGCCGGCCAAGGACATCAGTTCGGGGGTGCCGGTGAGGTACCAGTAGGTATAGGAGATCTTGACGTGGCCCATGTAGGTCGACAGAGCCAGCATGCGTTGGTCGAGGTCCCCGCCTTGCTCATGCCACAGCGTCAAACGCCTTACGGCAAAGCTGTGGCGCAGGTCGTGCACCCGAGGCCGACCATGGCCGCCGCGGTCAACCCAGCCGAGTTGGTCGCGTAACTGCGTGAATGTGTGCGCCACCTGTCGGTTGCCCAACGGCAACCCTCGGCGCTGCCCGCGCGAACCCACGAAGAAGGACCCAAGCACCGGTGCGCCCACCAATTGGCTGCGCAGTGCGCGGTAGGCCGCCAGAGGCGCAACAGCACTCGGGTGCACCGGCACCAGCCGGGACTTGCAGAACTTGGTCTGGCGAATCGTCAAGACGCCTGCCTCAAGATCCACGTCATGGTCACTCAGCCGCAGGGCTTCCGAGATGCGCAGCCCGGTCGACGCCATCAGCCCGAACAGGGTCTCGTAGGTGGCTGATCGCAGCGCGTCGATAGACCCCAACTGGTGTGCGGCCTGCAGCAGCGCCAAGATCTCGGCGAGTTGGTAAATATGCGGAGACACCCGTCCCGGGATCGGGCCGAAGCTGGCGTCGTCGGGCACCTCGGTGCGAGGTTCGAACTGTTGCAGCCAACCCAGGAAGGGACGCAGTGAGGCCAGCTTGCGCGCCACGGTGACCGCGCTGGGGTTGCCGCCCCGGGCTTGGCGAGCCCACTGCGTCATCAGCTCCACGCTCAAGGGGCCGCTGTGCTTCGATGCCTCGACGAAGCGGGCGAAGCTGGGCAGCGCCTGACTGGGGCAGCGCATGCCGAAGCCCAGGCTGCGCCGTTCGGCCAAGTACACCTGCACTCGGCCTGCAAGATCAAGCGGGGCACTCATGCTGCGCTCCCGGGCCAGGGCAAGGCCACCTCGTCAAGGTGGTGGCGGTCGAGCTTGGCGTAGATGAGTGAGGTGTTCAAGGAACGGTGACGCAGCACATCGGCCACCTCCTTGATCGAGCCCCCGCTGTTGACCAGCCGACACGCCAGGGTGTGGCGCAACACATGGGTGTACCCGCGTGCAATACCGGCCCGACGCATCGCTCTGCCGACGGCCGCGCGAACCGCGTCCACGCCGACCGGTTGGTCGTGCGGGGCGTGACGGCGCACGAAGACGGTGGCGAGGGTGGAGTTGGGGCGCTCGTGGCGCAGGTAGTTGGCCAATGCCGTGCCGGCGGCCATGGGCAGCGGCAATACGTCCTGTCGGTGGGACTTCGTGCGCCGGAGCGTCAGTGTGCCGCGTGACCAGTCGATGTCGTGAAGTTCGAGTGCGGCAATCTCGCCAACTCGCAATCCCAGATCCGATGCCAGATGGACCATGGCCAGCAAGCGCATAGGCGCCGAGTGGGTCTGTCCGCACTGCATCAGCAGCCGTTGCAATTCGTCCTCGGTGAGGGCGCGGGGCAGCGACGCCAATGCCCAGCGTGCGGGCGAAGAGATCACCCCGAGCAAGCCGGCGACGACATCGCCGCAAGTGCTGCGATAGCGCAGGTAGGCCCGCAGCGAGGCCGCTATTGCACTGGCATGGGACACGGTGCTGACGCGCTGCAGTTCTTGCGCGATGAAGTCACGCACGTCCTGGGGCTGCAACTCCTGGAAGGCGAACACACGGCCGGAGAATTTGCTCAGTAGCAATCGGTTCACCAAGCTCAGACGGCCCTCGCGTGTACCTGCGGCCAGGCCGCGAGCGTCACGCATGTGGGTGTCGTAGCGGCACAGCTCTTCGGCGATGGGTCCAGTCGGCAATAGCGGCTCCGGGATCACACGCAGCGCGCGCAACAGCCTCATCAGATGGCCCAGGCCGGCTCGCAGATCAGCAGCCGTGCGCAAGGCGGTGGCATCACAGTCGCAGCGCGGCAGGTGGTCGTTCAGGAACTCGGCGACCGAGGCCTCGTCAAGCTGCATCGCCTCCAGGCGGCTCAATGCCATCCAGTGTGCAAAGTGCGCCAAGGCTCGCGCATAGGTGGTGGTGGTGCCGGTCGCGTAGTGGCCTCGCTCCAGCAGGGCCAGGTAGGCAGTCAAGTGCGATGCCAAGGGGCCATCGAGCAACCAAGCTCGGGCCAGCGGATTCAGCGCGCAGATCGGATCCATGGTGATCTCCAGTTGTGAGACCACCACCCCTGCGCCGAAGCACGGCTTATGTCCAGTGCCGCGCGATCCACACGGTCAGATCACCAGCACTTCCGCCGCTGTCCGGCCGAGGCCAGTGCCGAACTGTTCATAACTGGGTGCTGTGCATAAGTGCCCTTATGTGTAGATGTACATAAGAGCACATTGCTGCCCCACGACTGACGAATCCGAGCGGCAGCAGCCAGCCTGAAACGGTCGTTGACCGTCGCCAGCAGCGCATCAGCGGCAAACGAGCCTGCTCCAGCATGTCGCCGGCTGCTCTGCGGACCCGGCCACATCGACGCCATGCTGACGCTGCCCCACCGGTCCTCACTGTGCCGCATCCATGCGAGTTTTCGACCCTGCAATGCGTCGGTAGTCGCCAGTGCGACGACCAACTGCGAGGCCACCCCGGCACGTTCACGTCCGCTGGACCGACACCGCCACCGCCAGGCCGAGTTGGCAGCAGGTCTTCTCAGCCGACGGCGGCCAGACGTGGAGACGAGCGGGGAATGGACTTCGAGTGGCTGGTGACCTAAGCCAGCTGGTCGCGCGCCGCAGGCGGCACCCATGCGAGCAGCGTGCGCACCAGTTGCCGCGGGTCGATGGGTTTGCCGACGTGGGCGTTCATGCCCGCGGCCAGGCAATCCTGCACGTCGGTCTCCATGGCGCTTGCCGTCATCGCGATGATGGGCAGGCACGCATGTTCCGGCATCGCGCGGATGAGCCGCGTGGCGGTCAGGCCGTCCATCTCGGGCATCTGCATGTCCATCAGCACCGCGTCGAAGGCCTCGTGCCGGATGCGTTCGATGGCCTGCAGTCCGTTCTCTGCCACCACAACCTCCAGCTTCGCCATCTCCAGGAAGGCGCAGGCGACCTGCTGGTTGACGGCGTTGTCCTCGACAAGCAGGACGCGTACGCCGTGGAGGGCGCGCATGCTGTCGGCCAGGTCGGCCATGCTGCCGCTGGTCGCCGCAGGGCTAGTCACCACCGGCGCGCGGCGCTGCAATTGGGCCAGAGCATCGAAGAGGCGCGACGGCGTGACCGGCTTGACCAGCACCTGCGCGTCGAGGCGGCTTTGCAGTTCCTCGGCGACGCTTCGGCTGGCGTGCAGGCTGCCAAGCGCGATGACGGCCGGTGCCGGCGCGCCGCGCTCGATGGCGATGCGGCAGGCGGCGTCGACAAACTCGGCGCCCGTGGTTTTCCAGTCGATCAGCAGCAGCTCATACGGGTGCTGCGGGTCCGCCTGGCGCAGGCGGTACAGGGCCTCGTCGCCAAATGACGCGACCCCGACCTGGAAGCGCCAGCTCTCCAGCATCTGTTGCAGGACCAGCCGCCCGGTGGGCTGGGCGTCCACCACCAGCGCCCGCATGCCGCGGATGCGGTGCAGGTCGATGCGCTCGGCGCCCGGCTTGGCCTTGCCGAAGCTGCAGCTGAAAACGAAGGTGCTGCCCTTGCCGGGCTCGCTGCGGACGTCGAAGCTGCCGTCCATCAGCTCGACCAGGCGCTTGGAGATCGCCAGGCCCAGGCCGGTACCTCCGTAGCGGCGTGCGATGGAGGCATCGGTTTGGCCGAAGACCTGGAAGAGCTGGCCGACCTGCGCGGGCGCCATGCCGATGCCGGTGTCGCGCACGCTCATCGCGAGGTGCACGCGGCCGTCCCGCTCGCCGCGCATTTCAGCGCCCACGACGATCTCGCCCTTGGGCGTGAACTTGATGGCATTGCCCAAGAGGTTGCTGAGCACCTGGGTCAGGCGCAGGCTGTCGCCCACGAGGCGGTCGGGCAGGCGCTTGTCGAACTCGAAGATCAGGTCCAGCCCGGCCTCCTCCAGCCGCGCCGAGAACAGGTGGCCGACGTTCTCGATCACCTCCTCGGGGCTGAACTCCTCGGCCTCCAGCGTGACCTTGCCGGCCTCGATCTTGGAGTAGTCGAGGATGTCGTTGAGCAGCGTCAGCAGGGCCTTGGAGGACGTCTGCACCTTGCCAAGGTAGTCGCGCTGGCGCGCGTCCAGGCGGGTCTCGAGCACGAGGTTTGTCAGGCCGATGACGGCGTTCATCGGCGTGCGGATCTCATGGCTCATGCTGGCCAGGAACAGGCTCTTGGCCGCGTTGGCGGCCTGGGCGTCGTCGCGTGCGACCGCCAAGGCCTCGCTTTGCTGCTGGCGCGCTTCGTAGGCCTTGAACAGGCGCGCATACAGCGTGCTGTTTTCCAGCAGCAGTTCCAGCAGCACGACCGAGCAGGCGATGAGGCCATAGATGCGGCCGGCGTAGAAGCCGAGGTCGAAGCGCGCCCCGTTCAGCATGGCCGCCAGCGCGATGTCGAGCAGCCACGCCAGGCAGACCACCATCAGCCACAGGTCGAGCACGGTGCGCGGCTTCTGGCGCCACAGCGCCGCCAGCGCGACCAGGCTGAGGGCCCAGACGCAGCCAACGGTGAGCTGGAAGGTCAGCGAATAGCGGCCGCCGACGAGCAGGTCGGGCAGCCAGGCGTGGCCGATCGTCGTCAACGCGATGCAGCCAGCGCCCGCCATCAGCGTGACAGCCGGCCAAAACTGCGCCGGCACGGCCAGCCGCGGCCGGCTCTTAAGTGCCAGATAGCCCAGTACGAAGACAGGAAAGCCGGCATGCCACAGCATGTAGAGCCAGACGGTGGTCTGCGTCGTGGCGCCGAGCAGGCCCGTGGCGCTGAACAGGCCCGGAAAACTCAGCGTGTGCGCCGTCGTCAGCAGCGCCGTGAATAGGTAGCCGCAGCCCAGCACCAGCAGGGCCTGCGAACGCAGGATGCGGTACTGGCCGAACAGCAGCACGGCGGTGATCAGGTCGGTCAACACCATGGCCGACTGGTAGATCGGGATGAAGGCCGGCACCGGCGCCAGCTTCACCTTTGCAAAGGGCGCCAGGGCAGCGAACACCACCACCGACAGCAGCACGACGATCAGCGCATGGCGGCGCTCGCGCTGGCCGGCGGGCTGGTCCAGCAGAAAGGCAGGCGCGTTGCAGGCTGCTTCCTCCTCGAAAGAAGCTCCACCCTCTTTGGGCTGGCCGCTTGGCTGCACATTGGCTCCGTGCCACGCCCTGGTTGGGGGCGCTCGCTAACAGCATAGTCCAAGTGTGTTGCAGCTTTCGGTGGCGCCTGCAAGCATTGCGCCGGCAGCGTGCCGCGCGTCGGTCAACGCGCCGCGTCGACCAGGGCCTCAGCAGCCGGGCGAAGCGGTTGAGCAGCAATGGTTGCTGCCGGCGGTCAGCGCCCAAGCCGCAACCAAAACGTAGAACGGCAAGGTGAAGTCGTCGCCCTCGCCGGCATGAATGAGGCCGCCCGCGCTGTTGTGCTGAATCAGTACGGCATGGAAACCGACATGGAGCTGCTGGCGCAGCGCGTGCGAAGGCCGTTCACGCGCCTGCTGGTGGGCATTGAGGACCCGAGCGACCTTGCTGCGCTTGAGCGGGTTCGCGCCGCACTGAGCTGGCCGAGCTACCCGCCGTTCTGAGCGGCGCCGCGCCCTATCAGTTCGAGGCGCAACCCAAGGCTTCGTGCTGCTGGTCGCGGCAAGACTCAACTTTGATGAGCGCCATGTCGGCCGGCGTAGGCTGATCGCTGGTCGGTCAATGAACACAACGGCAGGATTTCCCTCCGAATCCAGCGCTCAGTCGCTATCCGCCGATGCCTAGATTCCTATGACATGTCATTGGAGGTTCAAGCCATGCACAGCGACACACCGAATGCCAACGCAACTGCGACCACCCCGACTGAAGCGCAAACGTCCGTCTTCGTCCGCATGCCCAAGCTCAGGCAGATGACGGGTCTGGGCAGGACCACCATCTACCGCCTGATGGCTCAGAACCTGTTCCCCAATCCCGTGCGCCTCGGGCCACGGGCAGTCGGCTGGCGTGTGAGCGACATCGACGCATGGAGTGCGGCAAGGCCTGTGGCTGCGCACTGAACAGAACCTCCGCCGCCAACACCCGTCAAACGCTCAACTTCAGCACTGTTCCAATCAGGAGCAGTGCTGCCACCAAGCGGCCCCAGCGCCAGGTCGTGAACCAATAGCGTTCGTTGCCCCACAGCGCGCGATAGAGGCGACCCAGGCAGCAAAGCACGGCGACAGCTATGCCCACGGCCCCAACGACGCCGGATTCCGCTGGTAGCTGACGGATAAAGATGATCCACAGCAGCGGCCATATCACCGCATCGACTGCCGCAAGCCCCCTTCGGCCCGGCCAGTACGCAGCGTCAGGCCGTGGCTCTCGCGCGATCAACAGCAGCACGGTGGATCTCCTTCAATCGCCGAAAGTCGGCGCCTGGCAAATGACACCACCGAACACACTAACGTAGAGACTGTACGGAAACCATCCGTAAGAATGCTTTCAGGCGTTCGGCACTCGGGATGGACGCGCTTCCTGTAGGACGCTCGACCACAGGAACGGCGACGGTGTCTGGACCCGTAAATGGCCGAACGAACTGACCGTCGATCCGGACGTTCGGTGAAGCAGAGATTGCCGGGACGCCCTGGGACGAACCAGCCGCCTCAGTGGTCGTAACTGGTGTGCTGAATTTGCTACGAAGCATTCTGGACATGTCGCCCCGAGAGGTCTGCAATGGACCACGCGGCACGCACTGGCGAGCCGCGAAATAGCCGCCCGCAAGACCGTGACGTGGCCGGAGGTGGTCAGGAGCAGGGATGAGCTCAGACAAGAAGTATCGTTACAAACGAGGACATGCGCCCTTCGATGTTCAGGATGGATCAGCGCATCGCCGCATCGACGTCATCGAGGAGCCAGCGCGACCGCTAGGCGACAAGCGCGCCGCGCTGCTGGCACGCAGGCGACGACCTGCAACCATGAGCCGCGCGTCAGCGAGCCAGAGCGCGCGCGTTGTCTCATCTGCGGACGCGACCCTCACCTTCTCCCTGCGCCAGGCTGCCGGGGGCATGCTGGTTGAACGGACGCATTGCCGCTCGCTCGGTCCACGCATCGTGCTTCGGATGCTGTTCGACAGTCCCGAGCGGTTTGACCGCTGGTGCGCCAGCGAACCAGTCCGCTTCGACGATCCGATGCTGTTCGACCAGCTGTGTCGTCATGGCCATGAAGTCCTGTGCAGCAGTGGCTGATCTGTTCAGCTTGTCAGCCCTGACAGGCGCTCCAGACTACGGGGCGCGCATCCTGAAGGTCCTGACCCACCTAAGCGACGCACCCGATCCTGCTTCGGCCGTAAAGGAGCTTCAGCAGACCCTGCAGCTATTCGGCGCGGACGCCGGCGTTCTCCTCAGCTTCATCCGTGACGACGCCACGCGCAGCTCCTATCGATGGCTATTGGCCTGCGATGCGCTGTGGGCTGTCGAGTACACACGAAATGACTGGCACAACCACGACCCTTGGCTAAGGCATGCGCTCCAAGGCACGGAACCGATTCGCGGAACGGAGTTGAACGTCCGGCCAGATGAAGAAGAGTTCGCTGCAATGTCTGCCACCCTAGGCTTCGCGTCCGCAGTCATCGTGCCTGCTCCCACCAACGTCGGCGCCTCGCGCGTAGGGATGCTGTGCCTGGGCTCGCACAACCCCGGCTTCTTCGAAGACGACGAGGCGTTCGCTGTTGTACGCGTCCTGGCACGGGCACTTGCCATGGAACTGCATCGCTGGCAGCTGAACTTCATGCGTCACGAGTTGCTTGCGAGCACACGCATCTCGGCTGCTGAGCTCGATCTTCTTCGACACGAGGAGGCGGGCCATACCAGCAAGCACATCGGCGCAGCCCTCAACATCGAGGCGAAGACCGTTGACTGCCGATTCCAGAAGCTGTGCGCGAAGCTGAACTCTCCAGATCGAAGAACGGCTGCACGCATTGCCCGCCTGTACGGCCTGCTTTGAAGACAGCCGAGCCAGCCTTCGGTAAGGCTTGACATCAACTCCCCGGCCCCCCCCCGCAAAGGCACTTCGTTGGTAGCTGGAAATCGACGCGAATCCAGCGACTGACCAACTGCCTCCAGTTCCTAAATTGACCTCATGGCTCCCGACGAGCCGCTACAGAGCACCCGCGAGGCGCTCTCTAAAAGAGGTCGATCATCATGAAGCTGTTGCAGTGGATCTCACGGCCCGAAGGGCACGATGACAAGAAGACGCCACATCTGACCCAGCGCCCCAAGCTACGGCATCTCCACCGAAGCGCACTGGCGGCTTGCGTCGCTCTGGCTGGTTCCTCGCCCGCATACGCGGTAGACGGGTGCCAAGTCTTGCTGTGCCTCGCAGCATCCAGCTGGAAGTCCATTCCTCAGTGCGTGCCGCCGGTGCGCCAGGTGCTCCGCGATCTCGCTCGCGGCAAGCCGTTCCCCACATGCACCATGGCCGGCGCAGGCAACTCGGCATCCCATAGCTGGTCGAGTGCGCCGTCGTTCTGCCCCCCACAGTACACGCGGGTGTTCGCTGGTCCGAACGGCCCTACCTACATCTGCGACTACACCGGCGCGATCTCATTGACTGTCCAGGGAGCACCCTACGCACGCACCTGGTGGTCCCTCGATGGTGACTCCGTGACGGAGTTCAGCCCCGCCGCCAAGCTGCAGCTCCGCTCCTGGGATAAGCGCTTCGACGAAGAGCTCGCCGCGTGGCTGGCCATGCGGCCTGCCATCTCGCCGACCGCCCACTGAGCGTCAGCCATGGAAACCACAGCGTTCGTGGCGCTGGCGCTCGCCTGCGCGCCTGCCGTACATGTCGACACGGCTCATGCCCTCGTCAAGGTCGAAAGCAGCTTCAACCCCTGGGCCATCGGCGTCGTCAGCGGTGAGGTTCAGTGGCAGCCCAGGAGGCGAGCCGAGGCGTTGGCCACCGCGGCAGCGCTGCAGACCGCAGGTTGGAACTTCAGCGTCGGCCTGGGCCAAATCAACGTCCGCAACTTCGCGCGCCTGGGGCTGACGCTACAGAGCGCATTCGAGCCCTGCTCGAACTTGACCGCCATGCAGGTCGTCTTGACCGACTGCTTCGAACGAGCAGCGCTCGCAGGCCAACGCAACCAACAGACGCTCCGGCAGGCCTTGTCCTGCTACTACAGCGGCGACTTCTCCACGGGTTTCCAGCACGGCTACGTGCAACGGGTCGTCCGAGCGGCGACCGGCGCGCAGCTGCCCCTCCCCCCAGCCCTCCCGAAGGAGAAGACATGACTCGACTCGGACAACTCAAGAACCGCTGCGCCGCGGCCTCGATGGCAGCGCTCGTCATGGCATACCGCCCCGCCGAAGCTCAAGGCTTCGACAAGATCAACGACACGGTCGTGAACGTCAACGCGATCCTCGTGACGATCTCGATTGCCGTGGTGACCATCGCCATCATCTGGGCCGGCTTCAAGATGATTTTCCAAGGTGCCCGCCTGGCTGACGTTGCCAACGTGCTGATCGGCGCCACGCTGATCGGCGGCGCTGGCGCCATGGCGTCATACATCGTCACCTGATCGCCGAGGCAGCCATGCAAGCCGAAGCCATCTACAAGGGCGCCACGCGGCCGGCGATGAAGCTGGGGATTCCACTCGTGCCGCTGGTGGCGCTGTTTGGCACCAGCATGCTGCTCATCATGTGGGGCGGTGCCCTTCTCAGCTGGTGGCTCGCCGTCGCCGTGCTGCTGGCTGTCGCGCCCGCCCTCGCCTGGATGCGCTTCGTCACCGCAAAGGACGACCAGCGCTTTCGCCAGATGTTCCTGGCCATGAAGCTGCGCCTGTACGACCGGAACCACGCGCTCTGGCATGCCCGCAGCTATGCGCCCACGCTGTACCGAGGAGCACGCGATGCTTGGCATGCCTGAACGCAATAGCAGCCCACGCCGCCGCGAGCGTACCGCGGTCAGGCCTCGCCACTGGGCGCAGGCGCAGGTCGAGAACCCGCTCGCGCGCTTCGTTCCGTTCTCTTCGCTGGTCAGCGAGCACGACGTCATCACTCGCGGCGGCGACTACTTGCGGGTCTGGCGCTTGGACGGCATCGCGTTCGAGTGCGCCGACGAGAGCCAGATCGCCGAGCGCCACGAGGCGTTGTGCAGCCTGCTAAGAAACCTTGCCGGTGGTCAGTGGGCCGTCTGGACCCATCGCCTCCACCGTGTCGTGACCGACGCGCTGCAGGACCCGGAGCAGCCCGGCTTCGCTCGTGACCTGTCCCAGGCCTATCAGGCCCGCATCGGCCAGCACCGTTTGATGAGCAACGAGCTCTACCTGACGCTGGTCTACCGCCCCACGCTTTCCCGTGTGAATCGGGCCTTGCAGCCGACGCGCCGGACGCGCGAGGCGATCGCCGAAGCGCAGGCCGAAGCCCTTCGCGCCATGGAAGAGCGTTCAGCGCTGGTCGGCCGCGTGCTGCGCGGCTTCGGATCCGAGTTGCTTGGCGTCCGCGAGCAGCACGGTCGCAATTACTCCGAAGTGGCCGAGTTCCTCGGCTACCTGGTCAACGGCTGCTGGCGGGACGTTTCCTTCACGAAGGGCGCGTTGTACCGGACGCTGCCGACAGCACGACTGTCCTTTGGCGGCGACAAACTGGAGATCCGGCATGGTGACCAACGCCGGTTCGGCGCCCTGATCGACATCAAGGAGTACGCGGACGCAGTCCAGCCCGGCATCCTCGATGCCCTGCTCTACGAAGCCAGCGAGTTCATCGAAACCCAGAGCTTCTCCGCCCTGCCCCGCCGCGAAGCGATGCGGGCGCTGGAGCTGCAGCGCGACCAGTTGATCGCCAGCGACGATGTCGTGGCCAGCCAGATCGCTGACATGGATCTGGCGCTCAACGAACTGGGCGACGGGCAGTTCTGTATGGGCGAGTACCACTACTCCCTCGTCGTCTTTGGAGACAGCGTCGCAGATGCCGGTCGCCGTGCGGCGCAGGCCATCGGCGCCGTGGGTGAATACAGCAGCCTGCAGATGTCGCCGGTCGACCTTGTGGCCGACGCCGCATGGTTCTCCCAGATGCCGGGCAACTGGCAATGGCGTCCCAGGGACGCCAAGCTGTCCTCACGGGCATTTGCCGCACTCGCCAGCGCCCACAACTTCCCTCAGGGAAAGCGCAACGGCAACCCCTGGGGTGAAGCGCTCGCGCTACTTCGCACACCGTCCGGGCAGCCGTTTTATCTGAACCTGCACAGCAGCCCTGTCGACGAGGATTCAGAGGACAAGAAGCTGCCAGGCAACACGCTGATCATTGGCTCCACCGGCGTGGGCAAGACCACCTTGGAGATGTTCTTGCTGACGCTGACCCGCAAGTGGGAGCCGGCGCCGCGCCTGGTGCTTTTCGACCTGGACCGTGGCTGCGAGATCGCGATCCGCGCGCTGGGTGGCCGCTACCTCGCTCTGGAGGCAGGTCGGCCCACGGGCTGCAACCCGCTGCAGCGGGACCCCACGCCCGCACGCATCCAGTTCTGGGAGCAGCTTGTCAGGATTTGCCTCTCCTCGACAGCGCTACCGCTGATGCCAGCGGACGAGCGCGCCATCGCCGACGCGGTGAAGGCCGTCGCCATGATGCCTTCCCATCTGCGCCGCTTCTCGACGGTGCGCCAGAACCTGCCCAAGGCCGGCGAGAACAGCCTCTTCGAGCGGCTGGGACGCTGGTGCGATGGCGGCGCGTTGGGCTGGGTGTTCGATCAGGCGGACGACCGTCTACTCGACCTGCAGACCGCATCCGTGATCGGCTTCGACACCACGGAGTTTCTCGACCTACCCGAGGTTCGGACGCCGGTCATGATGTACCTGCTGCAGGTCATGGACGAGCTGGTCGACGGCAGCCGGCTGATCTACGTCATCTCCGAGTTCTGGAAGGCGCTCGACCACGAGATCTTCAGCGACTTCGCCAAGAAGAAGCAGAAGACCATCCGCAAGCAGAACGGCCTGGGCATCTTCGACACGCAGAGCCCGTCCGACGTACTGCGCCACCCCATCGGTCGGACCATGGTCGAGCAGAGCGTGACCAAGATTTTCCTGGCCAACCCGCAAGCCGTCCGCGACGAGTACGTCGAAGGCTTCGGGCTCAGCGAGGCCGAGTACGAGATCGTGCGCACGCTGGGCTCCCAGAGCGGGCGCCGCTTCCTGGTGAAGCAGCCGCACGGCAGCGCCATCTGCGAACTCGACCTGAGCGGCCTGGAGGACTTCATCACCGTCCTGTCCGCCAGCACAGACAACGTCGCCCTCCTCGATGCGATCCGCGCTCGCCATGGCAACGATCCGTTTCAGTGGCTTCCCGAGCTGCTTCGTGAGGTTCACGATCGCGGATCCAAAACCCACCGGAGAGCCGCATGAAGCCCATCGCCTACCTCATCAACTCAGTGGTGCTTTCGCTGGCCGTTGGCTCGGCCAGCGCCCAGTTCGTCAAGGGGAACGAGGCAGTTTCAACGATGCCGGACGGCACCAAGAAGGTAGAGACGCCACCGCTGCCGGGCATGACGTTGGGACCTCCTTGCTTGGCGGCTCAAGTCTCTTGCACCCCAAGCGGATGGCGGATGGTTGAAACGAAGGATGGCCTCCAGGAATGCACGGAGATCTACGCGCGCGCCGGTACATGCCGCGCGTCGACGTTCGGCACCGAGAGGCGCCCCCGCCTGTGGATAGTGAAGCTCAAGGGTGCCTGGATGCAGTGCCAACACCCGGACATCTCAAGCAAGTGCGTAAGCACGAAGACGCTGCCTCACGCCGTCATCCAGTAGATCGGAGCGAGACCATGTTCACCTGGATCGGATCCCAGTTCGACGGCGTCCTCAACACATACGTCGTAGGCGTCGTCGCAACGCTGATGACCGGGATCACTCCAATCGCGCTGTCCGCGATGACGCTCTGGGTGGGGCTCTATGGCTGGGCCGTTCTCCGCAACGAGGTCGCCGATACGGTGCCCAACTTCGTCTGGAAGGTCTTCAAGATCGGCCTCGTGCTCGCGATCGCACTTCAGTCAGGCTTCTACATCTCCACCATTGCTGGTACGGCCAACGCGCTGGCGACCGGTGTCGCCACTACATTCCTGCCGCCGTCAGCGAGTCCGGCCCTGCTTGCGTCGCCGTATGCGGTGCTCGACGCGTTCAATGACAAGGCGAGCCAGTTGGTGGTGGACCTCATGAAGGAGGCCGGGATCACGAGGCTCGACTTACTGCTCGCCGCCGTGGTGACTGCGTTCGGGAACGTCATCTTCTTGTGCGTCTCGTTGTTCGTCGTGACACTGTCCAAGGTCTTCCTGACATTCGTGATCGCCATTGGGCCGCTGTTCGTACTTGCGCTGGCCTGGAAGCCGACAGCCCGGTTCTTCGACAGCTGGCTCTCGATGATGCTGAACGCCGTGGTCATGACCTGGTTCGCACTCTTCGCCCTTGGACTCAGCGCGTACATGGGCGACTCGCTGGTTCATGTCATCCAGGGCCAAGGCGGTCTCGCAGGTCCCACGTTCAACGCGGTCGCCGAATCCTTGAAGTACTGCGTCGTCATGATCCTGATGGCCATCATCTGCTTCCAGGCGCCGAGCCTTGCCTCGTCACTGACGGGCGGCGCCGCGATGCAGCAGGGCATCCAAATGGTCCAGAACGCCATGATGGTCGCCGGCTTGCGCTCCTCGTCCCGCGCCGGCAACGGCACTGCCGGTGGAAGCGGCGGAGGCACGGTCCGCGCTGGCGTCGGCATTCCACATATCGCAGGCCAAGCAACGGGCGCAGCGGCGTCCGCAGCCAGCCGCATGGCTCGCCAAGGTGCTGGCGCCGTTCGCACCGCCGCCTACAAGCTCGCCGCCTTGCGCGGCAGGACCTGACCCCAAGCCCAGGAGTCCGCTATGCACACACGTCTCAAGGTCGCCGCGGCTGCGGCCATCCTCGCAATCACAGGCACCGCACGCGCAACCGGCATCCCGGTCATCGATGTCGCCAATCTGGTCCAGACGGTACAGCAGGTGATGAACGACATCACCGAGATCACCAATCAGGTTCAGCAGATCAACAACCAGGTCCAGCAAATCAACCAGTTGCGGTCGCAGCTGACCAGCATCAATGGCGTCCGCAATCTGGGCAAGGTCTTCCACGACCTGGCCCTGACCAACTACGTCCCGGCCGAGGTCTACACGTTATTCAACGATGTCAATTCGTCCGGGTACTCTGGGCTCAACGCAACCGCCAAGGCGCTGCGGGACGCCAACATGATCTACAACTGCGCCGACCGCAGCAGCTCAGACCGCACAGCCTGCCAGGCCGCATTGGCGCAACCCTTCCAGCACAAAGGCCTGCTGCAGGACGCCATGAAAGCCGCAGCCGGCCGTCTCTCGCAGATCCAGTCGTTGATGGGCCAGATCAACGCGACGAACGATCAGAAATCGGTCCAGGAGATCCAGGCGCGCATCGGGGCGGAGAACGCGCTACTGGCCCACGAGGTCTCGCAGGTGCAGATGCTCCAGGGCATGGCAGACAGCGAGGAGCGCATCGCCCGAGCCCAGGACCGCGAACGCCAGTACCAGATGCTGGCACGTACCGGCAAGGTTTCCGACTACCTGCCCTGAAGCGCAGACCCACACCCAGTCACCCGAGGTACCCCATGAGCGCTGTCCTGACACCAGGCGAGGCTGCCGCATTGCCGAAGCACAACAGCAAACCCGCAAGCACGGCCATCATCGCCGACGCCATCGAAGCCAACCAGGCTTGGGAGCTTGACCGACAGCTGCTGATGGAACGGTCGGAACGGCGTGCCTGGCGGGTAGCCGCCGGCGGTGCGGCGCTGGGCCTGATCGGTATCGCAGCGGTGTTCGTACAAGGGCCGTTGCGCAGCGTCGTCGAGGTGCCCATCGTCGTCGACCGCGTGACCGGCGAGACGACGGTCCAGCAGCGCCTGGCCGCCGAAACCATCCCGCCTCTGGAGGCGCTGGACAAGCACAACGCGGCGGCGTTCGTTCGCGCCCGCGAAGGCTACAACTGGATGTTCCTGCAGCGCGACTTCGACCAAGTCGCACGCATGGCGGTCCCTACGGTGTTCGCTGAATACAACCGGCAGTTCGAAGGCGATGCAGCCCTACACAAGAAGCTGAGCGGAACCCAGGACTGGCGCATTAACGTGGTCGGCGTGCGTCTGGCCGCAACTGGCCGGAGCGGCAACCAAGGCGAAGCGACCGTCACCTACGACAAGGTCGTTCACCTCACCGATCGGAACCTGCCGCCCGTGACAACGCGCCACGTCGCCAGCCTCGTCTTCAAGTACCAGCCCAAGGTGCTCGCCAAGGAGCGGGACCGGCTTGAGAACCCGTTCGGCTTTGTCGTCACCGCCTACCGCTCCGATCCGGAGATCAACGCCAGCGCGCCAGGAGCCAAGCCATGAAGACCTTGGTCTCGATGCTCATCGCCGTCGCCATCCCCGCCGCAGCCGCAGTTCGCAAAGACGGCGACCCGCGCCTGAGGGAGGTCATCTACGACCCGCGTGCCGTCGTCACCGTCCCGGTCAAGCGCGGTGTCGTGTCTCTCATGGTCCTCGATGCCGATGAGGCCATCGCGGAAGTCGCCGCAGGCCTTGGCGGTGACTGCGCCAAACCCGAGGCGGCCTGGTGTGTTGTGGCACAGCCCGGCGGCCGCACGTTGTTCGTCAAGCCCAAGAGCAATGCCAGCGCAGCGAACAACCTCATGGTCGTCACCGACCGTCGCACCCATGCGTTCAGGTTCGACGTGCTGGCAGACAGTGATCCGAAACCACCGATCTACCGGCTTGACGTCAAGGCCCCCGCCCGGCCCGCGCCGGCTGCATCAAGCGCGTCCACTCCTGCCCTTCCGCGCCTGCCGCCGCTCGTATTGCAGCCGCTGATCCTCCCGGAGGAACTGATAGCCGAGCGCATGCAGGCCAAGCCGCAAGTCTTGAACACCCACTACTCGTTGGCGGAAGGTCGCGGCTCTGACGAGATCGTGCCCTCGCTGGTCTTCGATGACGGACGCTTCACCTACCTATGCTTCCCCGGCAACCGTGAAGTGCCTGCGGTGTTCCATGTGCGCAGCGATGGCAGCGAGACGCTGGTCAACGCTCGCATGGAGGACGACCTCCTGGTGGTGGATCGCGTCAGCCGCAGGCTGATGCTGCGCGCCGGATCGTCAGTGGTCGGTCTCTGGAACGAGGCGTTCGATCTGGAGGGACTTCCGCCAGGCGACGGAACGACGGTGCCAGGTGTGCAACGCGTCCTCAAGACAGCGGCGCCGGCAGCTGAGACGCACCGGGTAGCGAAGCCATGACCACCGACCGCCAAACCTCGCCCAGCGATCCAGAGTCCGGGATGCAGCTCGATGGGAACACCCTGTCTCCACTGCCTGGTGAGCCTGGGATTCCGAACATCGCTGCCGCACAGAGCAGCGCCATTTCCAAGAAGGGGCTCGTCGCGCTGGTGCTGCTCCTGGGCACCGTGGTTGCGATCAGCGCCGTTGGGATCCAGCGAATCGCCACCAGCGGCAAGAAGACCGAGCCGGAATCCACGCGCGCTGGCGACAAGCCCACTGCGGCAACAACCGAGCCTCGCAAGCTGGACGTCACCCAGATCGTGCCAGCCAACTCCGCAAGCGCCGCCCCACGCATCCCAGCGCTAGAGCCCGATGATGATGAAGTGGCGCAAGCCATCGGCGTCCGGCGCACGGGCACGGGCGCGCCTCCGAAGAGCGGCTCGAAGCAGACAGCCCCCGAAGACGCGCCGATCCTGCTTGTCTCAACTCGTCCATCCGGCCACGCATCCGCACAGCAGGCCAATCGTGAGCCGTCGAGCGGCAGCACGGCTGGCCCGGACTCACACCCCAGTGAGACCGACACGACCGATCCCCTGGCTGCCACAACCCGCAACCTGGAGGCTTACCAGCGGCAGTTGCAGGGCCTGCTCAGCGACCTGACCCGAACTGCAGACCTCGCAAGCGGCGCGGGCAGCGCCCAGAGCCCTGCCAGCCCCCTGTTGAGCGCGCCCTCGCCCGTCGGTCCTGGCGGGAACGCCGGCCACGCGCCTGCCGGCGCGTTGTTCGGTGGTCAGCTGCAGGGATCGGCGACACCCAAGGCAAGCGCCGGCATGCTGAGCAATCGGAGCCTCACCCTGCCCAAGGGCACCGCGTTCACCTGCGCCCTCAAGACAAGGCTCATCAGCGCCGCCTCGGGTCTGGTGGGTTGCCAGGTCCAGCGCAATGTCTTCAGCGACGACGGACGGGTCCTGCTCATCGAGCGCGGTTCACACCTGGACGGCGAGTACCGCACCGCATCCGCACGGCCGGGCATGGTCCGAATACCAGTGCTCTGGACGCGGATCCGCACGCCGCTGGGCGTGACCGTGGACATCGAGTCTCCCGCGACGGGACCTCTCGGAGAGTCAGGCGTAGAGGGCCATGTCGACAACCGCTGGACCGAGCGCATCGGCGCCGCCATGTTGTTGTCGCTGATCGACGACTCCGTCAAGCTGGTCATCCAGAACCAGGCCAACGACCGCCAGGGCGACACCCTCGTGATGCCCGCCACCACCGCGAACACCAGCAAGCTGGCCGAGAAGGTGCTGGACAGCACGATCAACATCCCGCCGCTGGTTTACCAGAACCAGGGCGGCATCGTCGGCATCTACGTCGCCCGAGACGTGGACTTCTCGTCCGTCTACGAACTTCGGCCCACCGCGCGGTGAGACGCCATGAGCAACTGCGACTGCGACCATGACGCGGCGCCCGATGGCTGGTGCGGCGACGCCACATCGGTCATCGAGTTCCTGCGCCCGCTGCGCCCGCACCTCGACGCGCCGGATGTCCTTGAGGTCTGCGTCAATCGCCCAGGCGAGCTCCTCATAGAAGACACGACGGGCTGGAGAACGGTTGCTGCGCCGGAGATGGTGCTGGAGCGCTGCCTGTCGCTGGCCACCGCCGTCGCCACCTACTGCGACCAGCAAATCAACCAGGAGCGACCGCTGCTGTCCGCAACGCTGCCCAGCGGCGAGCGCGTCCAGTTCGTCATCCCACCCGCAGTGCCGCGCGGCACGGTGTCCATCACGATTCGCAAGCCGTCCAGCGTCATCAAGGGCCTGGCGGACTTCGAGCGAGAAGGCTTGTTTGAACGGACAGACGACCTGTCCCGAAGATCCCCGGGAGGGCTTCCCCCGCACGAGGCCGAGCTGGTCGCGCTAAAGAACGCCGGTCGATATGCCGAGTTCCTGCGTCTGGCTGTCCGCAGCTGTCAGACGGTCGTCGTCAGCGGCAAGACCGGGTCCGGCAAGACCACGTTCATGAAGGGCCTGGTCGAAGAGGTGCCTCGCAACGAGCGGCTCATCACTATCCAGGACACCGCCGAACTGACGCTGCCCAACCATGCCAACGCCGTCCACCTGTTCTACAGCAAGGACGGCCAGGGCACGGCCCGCGTGACCGCGAAGTCTCTCCTCGAAGCCTGCCTGCGCATGAAGCCGGACCGGATCTTCCTTGCGGAGGTCCGGGGCGATGAGTGCTTCCACTTTGTCCGCCTGGCCGCGTCGGGCCACCCGGGCAGCATCACCAGCGTCCACGCCGGCAGCTGCGCGCTGGCCTTCGAACAGATGGCACTGATGATCCGGGAGACAGGCGCCGGGGGCGGGCTGACCATGGACGAGATCAAGAGGTTGCTGAGCCTCGTGGTCGACGTGGTCGTCCAGTTCGACCGCGACCAGCGTGGGCGCTTCATCTCGGAGATCCACTACCGGCCGCGCGCACAGCGGCTGGCTCACTCACGCGAGGCGGCATCGGCATGAGCAGCGTCGCCCCCCTTCCCTTCTCGTCCTGGTCGACCGGCCGCAAGGTCGCAGCCGCCACCTTCGCGATAACCAGCTACGCGATGCTGGCTTGGGCGGCGGTCTACCTCGCGGGCGTGATCTTCCTGCTGCTGAACAAGGCCAACCCGGCACAAGCCAGGTTCCCCAGCATCGTCAGCTACTGGCGCCTCTACGCCGACGACCCACCCCTCCGGAAGAAGCTGCAGATTGCCATCGGCGCGGCGAGCGGCGGGATGCTCATTCTGTTGCCCGCCGCTTTGGTCACCGCCGCGAGGCAGAGGCGCCCGCTGCACGGCGACGCCCGCTTCGCAACACCTGCCGAGGTGTCGCGCGCCGGCTTGACCGCCGGCGGCCAGCCCAGCATCCTCGTCGGCAAGCATCGCGGGCAGTACCTCTCTCTGTCGGGACAGCTCTCCGTGATGCTGTCGGCGCCGACCCGCAGCGGCAAGGGCGTCGGGGTGGTAATCCCGAACCTGCTGAACTGGCCAGACTCCGTCGTCGTGCTCGACATCAAGGGAGAGAACTACGACATCACGGCTGGCTATCGCGCGGCGCACGGCCAGCCGGTCTACGCCTTCTCGCCGTTCGATGACGGAGCGCGCAGCCACCGCTGGAACCCGCTGACCACGGTGCGGGCCAGCCTGCTGCACCGCGTTGGCGACCTGCTGAACATCGGCCAGGTGTTCTTTCCGAACGACGGCAGCGGCACCTCGTCGGAAGCCTTCTTCAACGACCAGGCCCGCAACCTCTTCCTCGGTCTCGGCCTGCTGCTGTTGGAGACGCCCGAACTGCCGCGCACGGTCGGGGCGATGCTGCGGCAGTCCTCCGGCAAGGGGCGCACGCTCCGCGACCACCTTGCCGGCCTGATCGCAGCACGCATCGAGGAAGAGCGTCCTCTCACTGACGAGTGCGCAGACGCACTGCAGCGACTGCTGTCGAACTCGGACAACACGCTGTCCAGCATCGTCGCCACCTTCGTGGCGCCGCTGACCATCTTTGCGGACGCCATCGTCGATGCGGCGACCAGCGCCAACGACTTCCGGCTGGAAGACGTCCGGCGCCGGCGCATGTCGATCTACGTTCGCATCCCGCCCAACCGGTTGACGAACGCGCGACCGCTGCTGACCCTGTTCTTCTCCCAACTGGTCAGCCTCAACACCCAGCACCTGCCTGAGCAGGATCCGTCCCTGCGCTTCCAGTGCCTGCTGGTCAACGACGAGTTCACGGCGATGGGGCGGGTCGGCGTCATCACCAGCGCCGCAGCCTTCCTCGCCGGCTACAACCTGCGCTTGCTGACGGTCGTGCAGGCAATGTCCCAACTCGACGCCGTGTACGGCGACAAGGAGGCCCGCACATTCGCGACCAACCACGGCCTGCAGATCCTCTACGCGCCCAGGGAGCAGCGCGACGCCGATGAGTACAGCGCCATGCTCGGCCATTTCACCGAGCGAGCCACGTCGCACGGCCGCAGCCGCTCCTTCAGCACGCGCGGAAGCAGTTCTGTCAGCCGCAACGAAAGCGAACAGCGCCGGGCCCTGCTGCTGCCCCAGGAGTTCAAAGAGCTGGGCAGCGAGCGGCTGGTCGTCATCCTGGAGAACTGCAAGCCCATCCTGGCCGAGAAGATCCGCTACTTCAAGGACAAGGCCTTTCGATCACGGCTGCTTCCCCCGCCCGTGGTGCCATCCATGAATGTGGAGCTGCACCTGGCTCGCGTTCAACAGCGTTGGCGCTACGCCGACGACGAACTCGCCCCCGGCGAGGGTATCGACATCGAGGCCCTTGCCCACGACCTGGCGCAGCTGCCCGAGAACTTCGATGGCCCGCCGGATGGGATCGCGGAGACCTTCCTGAACTTCTTCACGGCCGGTGGCCCCAGCGACGCAGGCATCGGCGGCGCAATTGAAGCCATACCCGACGACGACGGCGTGCTGCTCGTCGAACCCGAACTGCAGCGGGCCGGCGACGTCCGCGCGCCGAAAGCCATCCACCCCTGAAGGGAGCACCGCCATGCGAGCGACCATCCTCCTCACGCCCTTCCTGCTCTCGCTGATGCTGCTGGCGTCGTGCAGCTCGCCGCCCAAGCCACCGTCGGTCGACGAGGCACGCAGGCGACCTGCGAATACAGCCATGGCGGTCGAGCTGCAGGTCTGCAAGAACGAACTGCAGAACACCCGCTTGCTGGCAACGGAAGCCGGCCTGTTGGCCGAGACAGCAACCACCACGCTGGTCAACACCGCTGCAAGGCAACAGGCTCTTGCCAGCCTGCCGCCGCTCAACGAGAAGAAGCCACGTGGCAACAGCGTCTACAGCGTGCGTTTCGAGTTCGGCAGCTCGCAAGTCGACTTCCCGGCCGACATAGCCAAGGCGCTGACCGACCAAGCCAAGGCCGCGCCGCTCGTGAAGTTGCGCGGAAGGACCGACGGCAGCAGCGACTCCGCAGTAGAGAGCCGCATCGCCCGCGAGCGCGCCACGGCCGTCAGGGACTACCTGGTGGCTGCGGGTGTTGACCCATCCCTCATCCGCACGACCTACCAACCCTCGGGAGACCACGTGGCCGACAACAGCGGCCCGACGGGACGCGCTCTCAACCGGCGAGTCGAGATCGAGATCTATCAGGCTCTGCCTGTTGCACAGGCCGCCGCAGTACAGCGTTGAAACACGGTCCACAAGGAGATCACCGTGGATGCAGACACCTCCCCAGGCCACGCAGCCCCCTTGCCACGCGGCGGCGTCGTTGAGCCGGCGAATCGAGCCTCCGTGGCGATCAACAAGTTCCAGACCCCACCTGAGGCGCCAAGCGAGCGGTACGAGCTTCGTGACCCGTTCGCCGACATCACCTATCGCGCCAACTCCTTCGCCGAGATGGTCGCGAAAGCCGACCAGCTGGGCAGCAGCCGCTTCACGGCCATCGCTGCGGACGACACACGCACGCCGGTCCTCAAGCATGGCAGCGAGTGGCAGCGAGGCGCGCCGCTCGCGCCCCTGCCCCAACGCCCTCTTGACCCAGCGCCTGCCCGAGACGACCTGCCCGATGCCGGCGCAGTCGCCAAGACGCCGTCCACAAAGCCTGCAGCTCAGCAAGAGGTCGACGACAAGGCCATCGCGAAGATCGACGCCCAGGCCGACCGGGCCGCTCTTGTGGCCCGCCTTGAGGAGGCGTTGAAGGATCGATACGTCATCAAGCGTGCGCCCGTGACCATCGGCGAAGTGGCCATCGGGCACACCGAATACCGCTTCCGTGGCGACAGCTCGCGAGTGGCCTTCACCGAGTCCACGTTCAAGCTGGCCACCGACACCAACAGCCCCTCCGTCGCGCGATCCATGGTCGACGTCGCGCAGGCAAGGAACTGGAAAGGGGTGCGCGTGTCGGGCAGCGAGGATTTCCGGCGCTTGGTCTGGCTCGAAGCATCCGTGCGCGGCGTCAAGGCCATCGGCTACGAGCCGAACCCAGCGGACATGGATGTGCTCAGGCACGAGCAGCAGGCTCGGTTGACCAATCGCATCGAGCCGACCCGAGAGACCGGCAATGGCACGGCCACCATGCCCGCAGAGAAGTCCTCGGCGCGCGGTGGTGGCGGACGCAAGGCCGTCGTTGCGGCCATCGAAGCAGTGCTCGTCGCAAAGCGAGTGCCGGAAGCCAAGCGAAATGCCGTCCTGGCCGCCGCGACGGAAAAGCTTGCCCAGCGAGCAAGCCTCAGCCAAACACCCAAGGTCAAGGTTTACGACCAGGCGGCACCGCCGCAGCGAACCGTCAGCACGCCCACGCCAGAAGCCAGCCACTCACGCGATCGAGCCGCTCCAGCACACGCTCGGTGAGCCGCTGTCATGCATGCCGCCTACAAGCTTCACGAACGAAGAGACACCATCTTCGAGATCAGCGGTCAGAGGTTCGAACCGAGCAATCCTGGCTTCGCGGAGGCCATTGCTCGAGCACATGCGGGGCGCCTACGTCCACGATGCCTTTGCCGGTCCGAAGGGGCCGAGATGTACGTGGCCAGACTGGCTCATGGCTACGTGGTCAAGCGGATGCCCGACACCGGCAATCGTCACGCCGCAGATTGCCCGTCGTTCGCACCGTCCGCAGAGCAGACAGGATTGGCGCCGCTGCTGGGCAGCGCAATCAGGGAGGATCCTGCTACCGGGATCACAACGCTCAGGTTGGACTTTCCGCTGTTCAGATCTAGGCAGACCGGTTACTCAACGGTCGCCTCATCTTCTGCGCACGTCTACGGCGTTAGCGCCAGCGGCACCAAGCTGTCGATGGGTGGCCTGCTGCACTACCTTTGGGAGCACGCAGGCCTGACACGCTGGCACCCCGGCTTTGAAGGCAAGCGCACCTGGGCCATCATCCGCAGGCATTTGCAACGCGCAGCAGACCACGTAATTGCCGGTGGCTGCTCGCTTGGGGCCAGGCTGTACGTACCAGAGCCGTTCTCCTTGGCGAATCAGGATGAGATCCGCGCCCGCCGGTGGGCGAATTGGTCAAGCGCAGCGGCCCAAGAAGGTAGGCACCAGCAGCTGTCGCTTCTCATCGCCGAAGTGAAAGAGGTGCTGCCCGCTCGGCATGGCCACAAAGCTGTGGTCAAGCACGTGCCGGATGTGGCGTTCACCCTCGACGAGCCGATTTGCAAGGCGATCGGGCAGCGGTTCAGCCGGGAACTGGGCATGTGGACCTCAGGGCCCGATATCCGGATGTTGATGCTTGCAACCTTCGAACTGAGGCCGGCGGGCGTACCGGCCATCTGCGGCATCCACCTGATGCCGGTAACCAGGCAGTGGCTCCCGGTAGACACCATGAACGAACAGCAGCTCGTCGAACAACTGGTCCGTGATGGTCGTTCATTCAAGAAGCTTCTTCGCTACGACCTTCGATGCGGTGAAGGACAACCCAGCGTCGCCTTGCTAGATCGGGGCGAGCCCGCGAAATTGCTCATCGCGTGATCACAAGGACGACCCCCAGCGGGCTGACGCTGCGGTCGCGAGGGGTGGTTCTGCGGCGGTTTCCTTAATCCGCAGCAGGATGCCGGATTCACGGCCCAGTGAATGAAGCCGTCATCTGGCTCACCTGACGACGCGGCAGCAGCTACGACCGCTGTCGAGGGCGAAACTGCCATCCAAGTGGGAGGGCCGCCTATCACCCCGGTTGAACCCGGATGAATTTCTGCTGCCCGAGCGGTCGAACGGGTGCTCCCGACCTGAAGCGAAAATTAGCACAGCTTGAGCAAGCCTCCGGAAAGTGGCCGCTCAACGTTTGACTTTATCGGCAGTCACAATGGGCGAAGCCCCGCTTTCGCGTCTCCCTACGATGAAAGGGCTAGGCGCATCGTCGTCCTCACGAGACAGGTACTCAGGTACTTCTTGTGCCAACGCCTTCCACTTCAAATCCAACTTCTGAGCCGCCCTTCCGGGGGGCCGCACTTTCGGGGATGTGAGGAATGAACATGATGTCCAGGCTGGTCTGCGCCAGCATGTGTTTGTTTGCCGGCGCTGCCTTGGCCGCCAGCAATGCGGCGAACACCGCAACATGGAAGCACATCTTCAACGGCAAGGATCTCAGCGGCTGGTCGGCGCACTACGCATTCCCAGTCAGCGCCGATGCGCCGGCCGCGTCCAGCATCTTCGAAGTGAAGAATGGCGAGATCCACGCGTATCCGACGCACGTGGCGGGCACGCCTCAGCCGTTCGCGTACATCGTCACCGACGCTGACTTCAAGGATTACGTGATAAGCCTCGAATACAAATGGGGCGAGAAGAAGTTTCCGCCGCGGCTTCACGAAGTGCGCGACGCGGGCCTGCTGTATCACGTGGTTCGCATGCGGCCGTCAGATTGGCCGGCGAGTGCCGAAGCCCAAATCCAGGAAGGCGACACCGGAGATGCGTGGGCGATATCGACGCGAGCCTCGAGCTTCGTCGATCCGAAGACCGGCCGTTATGCTCCGCCCGAAAACGGCGGTGTCCCCATCACGGGCGGCAAGAACGAGGGCTTTCACCGTACGCGCCACGGGCGTGCCAACGAGCGTCCGGGCTGGAACACGCTCGAAGTCATCGTGCGCGGTGATCGCGCCACACACGTCGTCAACGGCATCGTGAACATGCGCGTCAGCGAACTCAAGTCCTGGGATGCCGGCACGAACAGCTGGGTCAAACTCGACCATGGCAAGATCGTGCTTCAAGCGGAAGGCGCCGAGGTTTTCTATCGCAACATCAAGGTTCGGGCGCTCACGGAGACCGACGACATGCCGCCTGCACCTGAACTCAGCGAGGTATGGTTCCCCGTTCCACCCAAGGTGACGCCGGGCGCGGCGCCAGGTGCCGCGCCGTCGGACGCCATCGTGCTGTTCGACGGCAAGAGCCTCGACGCATGGAAAAGCGCGAACACCGGAGCAACCGCGGGTTGGAAAATTGACAACGGCGAATTGGTGGTCGGCCCGGGCACCGGCGACATCCAGACCAAACAATCCTTTGGTGACGTTCAACTGCACCTGGAGTGGCGCGCGCCCAAACTTCCCGCCGACAAAGTGAATCAGGATCGCGGCAACAGCGGCGTTTTCCTGCAGGATGCCTACGAGGTTCAGATTCTCGACAACTTCGAGAACCCGACCTACGTGAACGGCATGGTGGGGTCGATCTACAAGCAGTTCCCTCCGCTCGTCAATGCCACTTGGCCAGCCGAGACCTGGAACACCTACGACATCATCTACGCCGCGCCGCGCTTCGCGGGTGACGGTTCGCTCATTTCACCGGCCCGACTCACGGTGTTGTTGAATGGCGTGCTGGTGCAGAACAACTCCGCGCTCAAGGGCAGCACCACCTACATCGGCACGCCCAGCTATCGAGCCCACGCGGAAATGCCGCTGCGCCTGCAGGATCATGGGCATCTGGTCCGGTACCGCAACATCTGGGTGCGCAAGCTTTGATGGCGACATTGCTGGTTTCCTGACAAGAGGGGGACCGGTTCGAAGTGGCCTGTTCTGCCCCGGTGCTGCCGCCCCCGGGGTCAGTGTGTTACTTCGACTGCAACCGTACGCCGTCGATGCGCCCTTCGTCGCATTGACAAGGATCCAACCGGGCACTTCGCGGCGGCGAATACAGGGCCACGGATGTCGGTTCAGGGTCGCTATGAAAAGCTTTGCATAGCGACCCATCACTGCCATTCACCACCTTGAAAAGCCGTCGAATCAAGTTGCCCGTGGTCGCTTTCTCAACGGTGCTCACCGCAGAGGATCTAGCGAATCACACCTGTCCTTGGCACAAGTACTTCAAGTGCACGTACTCATCCAGGCCGTGCACGGATCCTTCGCGACCGTAGCCCGACTCCTTGACGCCCCCGAACGGCGCCGCCTCGGCGGCGAGGGCGCCCTCGTTGATGCCGACCAGGCCGCACTCGAGCGCGTCCGCCAGTCGCCAGACGCGGCGCACGTCGCGCGTATAGAAGTAGGCGGCAAGGCCGAAGGGCGTGCCGTTGGCGGCGCGGATGACGTCGGCCGCGTCGTCGAAGCGCGTCACCGGCGCGACCGGACCGAAGGTCTCTTCCATGCTGCACGCCATCGAGCTATCGACGCCCACCAGCAGCGTCGGCGCGAAGTAGTTGGACCCCATCGACGCCAGGCGCTGGCCGCCGACGACGACTTGCGCGCCGCGCTCGACCGCGTCGTTCACGTGACGTTCGATCTTCTCGACGGCACGCGCGTTGATCATCGGCCCGACCTGCGACGCCTCATCACTGGCCGGGCCGACCTTCAGTGCCGAGACTCGCGCCGCCAACTTGTCGACAAAGGTGTCATGCACCGCCGAGTGCACGAAGACCCGGTTCGGACACACACAGGTCTGGCCGCCGTTGCGGAACTTGGCCACCATCAAGCCATCGACTGCCGCATCGAGGTCGGCATCGTCGAACACGATGAAGGGCGCATTGCCGCCGAGCTCAAGCGACAACTTCTTCAAGGTGTCGGCACTGCGGCGCGCCAGGTGCTTGCCCACCGGCGTCGAACCGGTGAAGCTGATCTTGCGCACGCGCGGGTCGTCGAGCCAGACATCCACCACCTCCGCCGCGCGCTGCCGCGACGCGGTGACGATGTTCAGCACGCCGCTGGGCACACCGGCCATCTCGGCCAGCCGCACCAGCGCCAGCGAGGTCAGCGGCGTGTCCTCCGCCGGCTTGCAGACCACCGTGCAGCCAGCAGCCAGCGCGGGTGCGATCTTGCGGGCGATCATGGCCGCAGGGAAGTTCCACGGCGTGATCGCCGCGACGACACCGACCGGCTCCTTCAGCGCGAACATGCGCCGCCCCGGCACCGGCGCGGGGATCACGTCGCCGTTGGCGCGCGTGGCCTCGCCAGCGAACCAGTCCACATAGCTCGACGCATAGGCCACCTCGCCGCGCCCTTCGGCCAGCGGCTTGCCCTGCTCGCGCGAAATCAGGCGGCCGAGGTCGTCCTGGTGCGCCAGGACGAGGTCGTTCCAGCGCCGCAGGATCTGCGCGCGCTGCTTGGCCGGCACCGCCCGCCAGCTCGCGAACGCCGCGTGCGCGGCCTCCAGCGCTGCGGCGGCGTCCAGCGCGCCGCTGTCGGGCACGGTGGCGAAGACGGCGTCGGTCGCCGGGTCGGTCACGTCGAAGCGGCGGCCTTCCTGCGCCTCGCGCCATTGCCCCCCGATGAAGTTGCGGCCGGGCAGCAGGTCGTCATGTTGAATCGTCAATGGCATTTCAAAATTCCTTCACTTGATTGGCAATGGCCTGGCCGACGTCTTCGGTATGGGCGTCGCCGCCAAGGTCGGGCGTGCGTGGTCCACTTCGGATCACGTCCTCGATGGCGCGCACGATGGCGTCGTGCGCCGCGCGCCCGCTGCCCTGCCCTTGCGTCAGGAAATCGAGCATCAGCGCGCCCGACCAGATCATGGCGATGGGATTGGCGATGCGGCGGCCGTAGATGTCGGGCGCCGAGCCGTGCACCGGCTCGAACAGCGATGGGAACTGGCGTTCCGGGTTGAGGTTGGCGCTGGGCGCCAGGCCGATGGTGCCGGTGGTCGCGGGGCCGAGGTCGCTGAGGATGTCGCCGAACAGGTTGGTCGCAACGACGACATCGAAGCGCTGCGGTTGCAGCACGAAGCGGGCGCACAGGATGTCGATGTGCTGCTTGTCGACCCGAACGTCCGGGTACTGCCGCGCCATCTCGTCGGTGCGCGCGTCCCACCAGGGCATGCTGATGGCGATGCCGTTACTCTTGGTGGCCACGGTCAGCGCCTTGCGCTGGCGTGAGTTGGCCAGCTCGAAGGCGTAGCGCAGCACGCGATCGGCGCCGTGGCGCGAGAACACGGACTCCTGGATGACGATCTCGCGCTCGGTGCCGGCGAACATCACGCCGCCGAGGTTGGTGTACTCGCCCTCGGTGTTCTCGCGCACGACGACGTAATCGATGTCACCGACCTTGCGCCCCGCCAGCGGGCACGGCGCGCCTTCGAACAGCCGCACCGGCCGCAGGTTGATGTACTGGTCGAACTCGCGCCGGAACTTCAGCAGCGAGCCCCACAGCGAGACGTTGTCGGGCACCGTCGCCGGCCAGCCGACGGCGCCGAAATAGACGGCGTCGACGCCAGCCAGCTGTTCCTTCCAGTCGTCCGGCATCATCTGGCCGTGCTGCGCATACCAGTCGCAGCTGGCCCAGTCGAACTCGCGCAGTTCGAGGGCGAAGCCGAAGCGGCTGGCGGCTGCCCTCAGCACCCGCAGCCCCTCGGGCATCACTTCCTTGCCAATGCCATCGCCTGCGATGGCGGCAATACGGAACGTGTTGATCATGGGTTTTCCTTCTTCGTCGTTGTCAGGCGACCAGCACGGGTCGCGGCAGGTCGAGTTCCTCGAGCCAGCCGCGCCGCAATTCAGGCACGGCGCGCGCGAGTTGCTCGTAATAGGGGTGGTGCGGCCCGCGGTCGTAGTCGGCGCGCGCAACTTGGGCCAGCTTGCAGCCATGCCGCATCACGACGATCTCGTCGCAGACCGCGCGCACGGTGTGCAGGTCGTGGCTGATGAACAGGATCGACAAGCCCAGCTCGCGGCGCAGTTCAGCGATCAGATCTAGCACGGCCGCGCCGACAACCGTGTCCAGCGCCGACGTGACCTCGTCGCACAGCAGCAGCTCCGGCTCGGCGGCGAGCGCCCGCGCCAGGTTGACGCGCTGCTTCTGGCCGCCCGAGAGGCCCGCAGGCAGGCGGCCGGCAAGGTTAGCTGGCAGCTTCACCAGGTCCAGCAGCTCGGCGATGCGGCGCTGCAGGGCGGCGCCCTTCAGGCCACGGTAGAACTGGAGCGGTCGGGCCAGGATGCTCTCGATGGTCTGCGACGGATTGAGCGCCGTGTCGGCCGACTGGAAGACGATCTGGATGCGGCGCAGCTCGTCTTTGCTGCGCTGTGCGAGCGTGGGTGACAGCGCCTGGCCGTCGAAGCGGATGGTGCCGGCGCTGGGCGCCAGCAGGCCGGCGACGGCGCGGGCCAGCGTCGTCTTGCCCGAGCCCGATTCGCCGATGACGCCCACCGCCTGGCCGCGCTCTAGGCGCAGGCCGATGTCCTGCAGGATGCACACCTGCGGCCGGCCCTGCGCGTCGCGCGCGCCGTAGCCGGCCGAGACGCCGCTGATTTCGAGCAGGGCCTGCGTGCTGCCTGAGACGTGGCCGGAATCGCGCGCCGCCGGCCGCGCAGCGGCCAGCAGTTCGCGGGTGTACTCATGCGCCGGCTGGGCGAGCACGCGGTCGGTGCTGGCCAGCTCCTGCATGCAACCGCCCCGCAGCACGAGGATGTGATCGGCCATCTGCGCCACAACCGCCAGGTCATGGCTGACGTAGACGGCCGTCACCTGGCGCTCGCGCACCACGCGCTTGAAGGCGCGCAGCACCTCGATCTGCGTGGTCACGTCCAGCGCCGTCGTCGGCTCGTCGAGGATGACGACGTCGGGGTCGGTGATCAGCGCCATCGCCGCCATCAGCCGCTGCAGCTGGCCGCCCGAGACCTGGTGTGGGTAGCGCGCGCCGATGCCTTCCGGGTCGGGCAGCGCCAGCTCGCGGAACAGCGCGATGGCCTTGAGCTCGGCCGCCGGGCGCGACAGCGTGCCGTGCATCGTCGCGGGCTCCACGACCTGGTCGAGGATGGTCCGCGACGGGTTGAACGACGCCGCCGCGCTCTGCGCGATGTAGGCCACCTTGCGCCCGCGCAGGCTGCGCAGCTGGCTTGCGCCGAGCTTGAGCACGTCGATGTCGTCGATGCGGACCTGTCCCGCCGCGATGCGGCAACCGTGTCGCGCATAGCCCATCAGCGCCAGCGCGGTGGTGGTCTTGCCCGAACCCGATTCGCCGATCAGCGCCAGCACCTCGCCGGGCCGAATGCTGAACGACAGCGCGTCCACCAGCGTGGCGTCTCCGGCCACGACCGTCAGGTTGCTCACCTCAACAAGGCTGCCCATCAGCGCGCTCCTCTTTCGCGAGCCTTGCGGCCCGGCAGGTTGTCGATCAACAGGTTCACGGCGATGGTCAGGCTGGCGATGGCTGCAGCCGGCGCAATCACCGAGGTGCCGCCGTCGGCCAGCGCGCCGATGTTCTCGCGCACCAGCGAACCCCAGTCCGCCATCGGCGGCTGCACGCCCAGGCCGAGGAAGCTCAAGGACGCCAGCAGCAGCACGACGTAGACGAAGCGCAGCCCGAGGTCGGCCAGCATGGGCCCAAGGATGTTGGGCAGGATCTCGCGCCGCATCACATACCAGGTGCCCTCGCCGCGCGTGCGGGCCACGGTGACGTAATCCATCGCATTGATATTCACGGCCAGCGAGCGGCCGATGCGGTAGGCGCCTGGAACATAAATGACGGCGGCCGTCACGATCAGCACCGGCACAGACGAACCGAAACCGGCCACGATCAGCAGCGCGAACATCTTGCTCGGGATGGCCGTCAGCGTGTCCAGCACGCGGCTCAGCGCGCCGTCGATCCAGCGGCCGCTGGCTGCAGCCAGCAGCGCCAGCAGCGTGCCCGCGCTACTGGCCAGTAGCGTGGCGGCCATGGCGACGCCGACGGTGTAGCGCGCGCCCTCAATGACGCGGGCAAGGATGTCGCGCCCGAGGTAGTCGGTGCCGAGCCAGTGCTGGGCGCTGATTGGCGCAAACACCGCGCCGCCGCCGTGGGCGCCGCTGCGGGCCAGCAGCGTGGGGCCGAACACGGCCGCCAGGACCCAGAAGATCAGGACCGCCATGGCGCACAGCCCGGTGGGGCCGAACTTCGCGAGCCGATGGCGCCAGGGCGCTGGCCGCACGGCCGGCAGGGGAATGGAAACGACGCTCATGCCAGTGCTCCGTTCAGCGGTGCCGCAGCCGCGGGTTGGCGACGATGCCGCAGATGTCTGCGGCGGTGACGAGGATCAGGTAGCCGCTGCAGAACAGCATGGCGCAGGCCTGCACCAGCGGCGTGTCGCGCTGCGCAACGCCGTCCACCATCAGCTTGGCGACACCGGGATAGTTGAAGATGGTCTCGACGATGATCACGCCGCCCAGCAGGTAGGACAGGCTCAGCGCCACCGCGTTGGCAATCGGGCCAACCGCGTTCGGCAGCGCATGGCACATGACGATGCGCAGCGACGAGGCACCCTTCAGGCGAACCATCTCGACGTAGGGCGCCTCCAGCTGGTCGATGACCGCCGCACGCGTCATGCGCATCATCTGGGCGACGATCACGCAGGTCAGCGTCAGCACCGGCATTGCGAAGGCCTTCAGCAACTGGCCCATCGATTCGATGTCGTTGACATAGGACAGCGCCGGCAGCCAGCGCAGCTGCACCGCAAACACCAGCACCGCCAGCGTCGCGATCAGGAACTCCGGCACCGAGACGATGCCCACCGAGGCCGTGGACGCGGCGCGGTCGAACCACGAGCCCCGCCACACCGCCGAGGCGATGCCGGCCGCCAGCGCGATGGGCACCGAAAACAGCGCCGTGATGGCCGCCAACAGCAGCGAGTTGGGCAGCCGCGAGCCGATCAGCTCGGCCACCGGCAGGTAGGCCGTGACGGACTTGCCGAAGTCGCCCTGCACCAGGCCGCCCAGCCAGCGCAGGTAGCGCTCGGGCGCCGACGCGTCGAGCCCCATCTGCGCCCGCAGCGCCGCCAACGCTTCGGGCGTGGCGTCCTGGCCGAGCTGCTCCTGGGCGGCGTCGCCGGGCAGCACGGCGGTCACGGCGAAGACGATCACCGACACCGCCAGCAGCGACAGCAGCGACAACCCGATGCGCTGCGCGAGCAGCTTGAGGATGATCCCGTTCATAGGATGCCTTGCCTGGTGTGGGGAGTTCGGCGTCAGGCGGCGAGCCAGACGTTCTCGGCAAAGTTGTAGCCCATCAATCCGCCCAGCGGGATCGGCGACAAGCCCTTGACCTTGGTGCTGTGGCCGTCAAGGCTGGCCAGGAACAGCGGGATGCCGATGCCGGCTTCCTGGTGGATCAGCGTCTGCATGTCGGCATACATCTGGCGGCGCTTGGCGAGGTCGGTCTCGCCGCGCGCGGCGACGAGCAGCTGGTCGAACTTCTCGTTCTTCCAGCGCGACTCGTTCCATTGCGCGTCCGACTTGAAGAACTGCGTCAGCAGCATGTCGGCGCTGGGCCGCGGGTTGACGTTGCCGAAGCCGACCGCGCTGTTCAGCCAGTGGTTGGACCAGTAGCCGTCGGCCGGCATGCGCTTGACCTCGATGTCCAGCCCGGCCCCCTTGGCCGTCTGCTGGAGCAGCAACGCCATCTCGACCGAGTACAGCGCCGCAGGCGAACACACCACCGGCACCGTGCCGGAGACGCCCGCCTTCTTCAGGTGGAACTTGGCCTTCTCGGGGTCGAAGGCGCGCTGCGGCAGGCCGGCGAAGTGGAAGCGGCTAGTCGGGTCGATGGGCTGGTCGTTGCCGACGACGGCCTGGTCGAGGGCGATGGTCTTCCTCATCTGCTCGCGGTCGAACAGGTGCTTCATGCCCAGCACGAAGTCGGGGTTGGCGCCCGGCCCGCTGTCGCGCCGCATCGTCAGGTCCGTGTACTGGCCCGACTGCGTCTTGAACACGGCGTAGCCCGGCGTGCCGGCGATGCGAGCCAGCGATCGCGGGTTGACGGCGCCGACGAGGTCGATGCCACCCGACAGCAGCGCGTTGACGCGGGCGTTTTCGTCGCTGATGCCGACGAATTCAATCTCGTCCAGGTAGGGCTTGCCGGGCTTCCAGTAGGCCTCGTTGCGCACGACGACCGAACGCATGCCGGGCTTGAACTCCTTGAGCTTGTAGGGGCCGGTGCCGATGCCGGCGTTGAAGTCGGTCGTGCCGTCCTTGACGATGTGGAAGTGGAAGGTGCCCAGGATGACCGGCAGGTCGGCGTTCGGCGCGGCGAGCACGATGGTGACCTCGTTCGGGCCGCTTGCCTTGATGCTCTCGATCTGGTCGGTCTGGACCTTAGCCTTGCTGGCGGTGGCCAGGTCCTTGTGGCGGGAGAGCGAGTAGACGACGTCGGCCGGGGTCAGCGCCTTGCCGTCATGGAAGGTGACGCCGCGGCGCAGCGTGAACACCCAGGTCTTGGCGTCCTTGGTGTCGAAGCGCTCGGCCAGGGCCGGCTGCGGCGTCAGGCTGCCGTCCAGCGACGTGAGCCCGTTGTAGAGCATGTTGCAGCGCGAGTAGTCGGCCTGGTTGGACTGCTTGGCCGGGTCCAGCGTGTCGCTGGCCGACGCCGTGGCGCCGGCCACGCGCAGCTTGCCGCCGCGCCTGGGCGCTTGCGCGTGGGCCGTCATCGCCGTGCCCGCCAGCGCGCCCGCGAGGCCTGTCTGCATGCCGGCCCCGGCGAGCAGGCCGAGGATGTCGCGACGACTGGCGCCGCGCTGGAGCGCGTCGAACAGACGCTGGCTGTCTTGCGGGCCGACAAGGGCTTCGAGGGATTGGCGATGGCTCATGGTGTGTTTCTCGTTCAGTGTTCTGTTGGGGTTGACGAGTTCGGGGCGGGTCTTGGGAGAGCCGCCCGCTCCAGGCTAGGCGAAGCGATCCTTCAGCCGGAAGTACAGGCCGACGGCGGGCAGGAACCACGGCGGGCCGACATGGCCGGGAATGGCTGGCCAGGCGCGGTCCGCCCATGGGTTGGCGGCTGCATCGCCGCCCATCACGGCGGCCATGCGCTGGCCCATCAGCACGGACATCTGCGTGCCGTGGCCGCTGTAGCCCATCGTGTAGTACAGGCCGTCGCGTTCGCCGGCATGGGGCAGGCGGTCCTGCGTCACATCGACGAGGCCGCCCCAGCAGTAGTCCAGCCGCACGTCGGCGAGCTGCGGGAAGGTCTCCAGCAGGCCGGCGCGCAGGACCTCGCCGCTGGCGGCGTCCTGCTGCGGGCTGCTGATGGCGAAGCGCGCGCGGCCGCCGAAGACGAGCCGGTGGTCGGCCGTGAGCCGGAAGTAGTGGTGGATGTTGGCCACCGTCGTGTAGGTGCGGCGCGCTGCCAGCAGCGCGGCCGCGCGCTCCGCGCCGAGCGGCTCGGTCACGACGATGAAGCTGCCGATGGGCACGATGCGCCGGCGCAGCCAGCCGAAGCTGCCGTAGCCGCCGTGGCGCGACGCGCCGGTGGCCAGCAGCACCTGGTCGGCAGCCACAGTGCCGCGCGTGGTGTGCAGGCGGTGGGCATGGCCGTGGGTGCGCTCCAACCGCTGCACGCAGGTGCCGATGAAGATACCGGCGCCTTGGCGCTCGGCAGCCTCGGCCAGGCCGTTGGCAAAGCGCCCCATGTGCATCTGGCCGCTGCGCCTGTAGAGCATGCCGCCGTGGAAACGCTCGCTGCTCACCTCGGTGCGCACGGCGGCCGCGTCGAGGATCTCGGTGTCGGTGTCGACACCGTCGGCATGCAGGCGCTCCACGCTGCGGCGCAGCACGTCCAGTTGCCCCGGCCGGGTCGCCAGCTTGAGCTTGCCGGTGCGGTTGAAATCGCAGGCGATGCCCTCCTGCTGAACAAGCTGCGCCACGGCGTCGACGGCGGTGTCATAGGCGCGGTACCAGGCGGCTGCCCGCGCGGCGCCATGGCGGGCGGCGGCTTCCGCATAGTCCACCGCCAGCCCGTTGTTCACATGGCCGCCGTTGCGCCCCGAGGCTTCGGACGCGACGCGCGCGCCGGCCTCCAGCACGGCCACCGTGGCACCGCGCCTCGCCAGCGCCAGGGCGGCGGACAGGCCGCTGAAGCCCCCGCCCACCACGGCGACGTCCACGCGCTGCGGCAGCTCGCGCGCGGCCGGCAAGAACGCCGGCACGCTGTCGGTCCAGTAGGCATCGAGCTTCATGGCGGGTTGCTTTCGACGTTCAGAGACCGACGACGCCGGCCAGGCCGCCGATGTCGGCGATCTCGGTGTAGCGGTAGCCCGGGCAGCCCGGGCCATGGCCACGGTTGACGAAGACCTTGTTGACGATGCCGATGTCGTCGGCCGACATCAGGTCGTAGCGCAGGCTGGACGACACATGCAGCAGGTCCTCGGGGTTGCAGCCCAGCGAATCGATCATGAACTCGAAGGCCTTCAGCCGCGGCTTGTAAGCCTGCGCCTGCTGCGCGGTGTAGACGCGGTGGAAAGGTGCGCCGAGCATGGCGACGTTGGACTGGATCTGGTGGTCCATCGCGTTGGACAGGATCACCAGCGGGATCTCCTTGGCGACCTTGGCCAGGCCGGCGGGCACGTCGTCATGCGGGCCCCAGGTGGGCACGGCATCGACGTAGCGCTGCGCCTCGGCGTCCAGGTATTGCAGCTTCCACTTGCGGCACAACCGTCGCACCGCGTTTTTCAGCACCACGTCATACGGTTGCCAGTCGCCCAGTACTTCGTCGAAACGGTAGGCCGTGAAGTCGGCGATGAATTGCTCCATGCGCTCGGCCGGCACGCGGTCGAAGAAGATGTCGCGTGTGATCTCCGCCATGCGGAAGCGGGTCAGCGTGCCGTAGCAATCGAAGGTGATGTACTTGGGTCGGATGCTCATGTTGTGCGTCTCGCTCAGTGGGTTGTCATCAGGACTTCATTGCAGCATGTGCCCTGAAGTGGTTTGTGGGGAAAACGGGTTGCCGCAGGCGCTGAAACTGCCGTTCGGAGGCGGCTCGGCGGCATGGCCTGCGGAGCGCACTTCGAAGGGGCCCGGCGCCCCGTCATGGCCATCGAAGAGCACTGTCTTGTCGCGCAAAGGCTGCCCGAGCGGCCCGCTGCAAGGTGATCTGGATTGAAGGCTGGCATGGCTTGGATGCGCGCTGGAGGAATGGCGCAGATGGTAGGAATGAGGCCATGGAATATGTGTGCGTAGACGCGCGCCGTTCAGCAGCGAATGCCGTGCTGACCGGCCTGGCAGCGCAAGCTGCTGAATTGCGGCGGCACCTCTGTTCGGACTGGTGCGGCAGGCGCGAAAGGCCGCAACATGAGCAACCCCTTGCCCTTCAGGAGACCCGCCACATGGGCGCCCTCACCACCATGAATGCAGCTGCCACCGACGACGGCGTGCGGCTGCGCGAAATGAACGACGCCGACCTTGCGGCCGCGCACTCGCTGTCCGAAGCGCTGCGCTGGCCGCACCGCCTGGCGGACTGGAAGCAGGTCTTCCACCACGCCGAGGGCGTCGTCGCCGAGCGCGACGGCGCGATCATCGGCACCGCCCTGCGCTTTCGCTGGGGCCCGCAGGACGCCACCATCGGCCTCGTCATCGTCGCGCCGGCGCAGCAGGGCCGGCGCATCGGCCACCGGCTGATGAGCGCAGTGCTCGACGGCCTGGACGGCTGCCGCGTTCGGCTCAACGCCACGATGGATGGCCGCGGCCTCTACGAGCGCCTGGGCTTCACGCGCGTCGGCGAACTGCGCCAGCACCAGGGCATCGCGCAGCCGGCGCCGCTGGTGGCGCTGGACAGCGGCTGGCGCTTGCGCCCCGCTGGCGCTTCCGATGCTGCGGCGTTGAAGGCGCTGGACACCCAGGCCTGCGGCATGCCGCGCGACGCGCTGCTGGATGAACTGCTGGCCGAGGCGGAGTTCACCGTCGTGCTGGACGACGGCGGCACGGTGCGCGGCTTCGCCCTGCTCCGCCGCTTCGGCCGTGGCCATGCCATCGGGCCGGTCGTCGCGCCGGACGAGGAAGGCGCCAAGGCCCTCATCGCCCACTTGGCCGGCACCAATGCCGGCCGCTTCACGCGCATCGACATCGACCTGGACAGCGGGCTGGCCGAATGGCTGGAGGCGATGGGCCTGCTGCGCGTGGACGCGCCGGTGGTGATGCAACGCGGCCCGGCTGCCGAGCCGCCGACACCCGGCGCGCCCAGGGGCTATGCCGTCGTCACCCAGGCGCTGGGCTGAAGCGCGATGGCCACCTTCCTCTACATGGCCGACGCCGAGCGCGGCCGGTGCTGGGGCGAGATGTTCCGCCGCGACGCGCCGGCGCTGGACTTCCGCCTCTGGCCGGATGCCGGCGACCCGGCCCAGGTGCACTACCTCGCCACCTGGCAGCAGCCCGAGCAGCTGGCCCAGCGCTTCCCGAACGTGAAGCTGCTGTTCTCGACCGGCGCCGGTGTGGACCAGTTCAACCTGGCCGCGCTGCCACCAACCGTCTCGCTGGTGCGCATGGTGGAGCCGGGCATCGTGCAGGGCATGGTGGAGTACGTGCTGCATGCCGTGCTGGACCTGCACCGCGACATGCCCGCCTACCGGCGCCAGCAGGCCCAAGCGTCGTGGCGGCCGCTGCCGGTGCGCACCGCGGCGCAGTGCCGTGTCGGCGTGCTGGGGCTGGGCTCGCTGGGCGAAGCCGTGCTGACGGCGCTGCGCGGCCTGGGCTTCGACTGCGCCGGCTGGAGCCGCAGCCGGCGCAGCATCGACGGCGTGCCGTGTTTTGCTGGCGAAGCCGAACGGGCCGACTTCCTGCGCCGCAGCGACATCCTCGTCTGCCTGCTGCCGCTGACCGACGCAACGCGCGGCCTGCTGAACAGCGCGCTGTTCGATGCACTGCCGCGCGGCGCGGCGCTGGTCCATGTCGGCCGCGGCCCGCAGCTGGTGAGCGCGGACCTGGTGGGCGCCCTCGATGACGGCCGCCTCGGCGAGGCCATGCTCGACGTGACCGACCCCGAGCCCCTGCCGGCGGACGACGCGCTGTGGCGCCATCCCCGCGTGCAGATCACGCCGCACATCGCCAGCATGACGCAGCCGGACACCGCGGCCGCTGTGGTGCTGGACAACCTGCGGCGCTTCGAAGCGGGGCTGCCGCTGGTGGGTTTGGTCGATCGCGACAAAGGCTATTGAGCGCGAGCCGAAGCTTCTGCCGTGACGGCCCGCAGTTCAGCGCAAGACGCTGCGGTGAGCGGCCAATGCAGCATCCACTAGAAGCCGCTAACGCCCAAACTGAAGCGTCGCTATCCACTGCAACACGCCGCCTCATGACTGCCCTGCCCCACGCCCAAACCGCCGCCGCCGACCACGCCAACATCGCCACCCCGGAACAGCACGCCGCGCTGGCCGGCCTGGACCGCGCGCATCTCATCCACCCCGTGGCGCCGTGGCGCCGGCACGAGGAGCGTGGCCCGACGGTGCTGAGCTCCGGCCACGGCGTCTGGCTGCAGGATGCCCAGGGCCGCGAGCTGCTCGATGCCTTCGCGGGCCTGTGGTGCGTCAACGTCGGCTACGGCCAGGAGAGCGTCGTGCAGGCCGCCGTCGAGCAGATGCGCCGCCTGCCCTATGCGACCGGCTACTTCCACTTCGCCAGCGAGCCGGCTATCCGCCTGGCGGCCAAGCTGGTCGAGATCACGCCGGCCTCGCTGACCCGCGCCTACCTGACGCTGGGCGGCTCGGAGTCGGTCGATGCGGCCGTGCGCTTCATCGTGCAGTACTACAACAACACCGGCCGGCCGGCCAAGAAGCACTTCATCGCGCTGGAGCGTGGCTACCACGGCTCGTCGTCCACCGGCGCAGGGCTGACGGCGCTGCCGGTCTTCCACCGCGGCTTCGACCTGCCGCTGGCCACGCAGCACCACATCCCGTCGCCCAACCCCTATCGCCATGAAAGCGGCTCTGACGCTGCGGCCTTGATCGCCGCCTCCGTCGCCTCGCTGCGCGCCAAGGTGGCCCAGCTGGGCGCGGAGAACGTGGCCGCCTTCTTCTGCGAGCCGGTGCAAGGTTCCGGCGGCGTCATCGTGCCGCCGCGTGGCTGGCTGAAGGCGATGGCCGACGCGGCGCGCGAGCTGGACATCCTGTTTGTCGTCGACGAGGTCATCACCGGCTTCGGCCGCACCGGGACGATGTTCGCCTGCGATGCCGAAGGCGTGCAACCCGACCTGATGACGCTCGCCAAGGGCCTGACCTCGGGATATGTGCCGATGGGCGCGACGATGATGTCCGAGCGGGTCTACGCCGGCATTGCCGACGGCGCCCCGGCCGGCCAGCCCATCGGCCACGGCGCGACCTACTCGGCGCATCCGGTGTCTGCCGCCGTGGCGCTCGAAGTGATCCGGCTCTACGAGGAAGGCGGCATCCTCGCCAACGCCCAGCGCGTTGCCGCGCGCTTCGCTGCCGGGCTGGCGGCCTTGCGCTCGCACCCGCTGGTGGGCGACGTGCGCTGCGTCGGCCTGCTGGGCGCGCTGGAACTGGTGAGCGACAAAGCCAGCAAGCGTGGCTTCGACCCGGCGCTGGGCCTGGCCGACCGGCTGTTCGCCCTCGGCTACCAGCACGGCCTGGTGTTCCGCAGCTTCGGCGACCACGTGCTCGGCTTCGCGCCGGCGCTGACGATCACCGAGGCCGAACTCGACGTGCTGTTCGTGCGTTTGTGCCGCGTGCTCGATGACGCATTGGCGGCGCCGGATGTTCGCGCCGCGATGGCTGGCTGAGCCGGACAATCGGCCCTTCTCCCACCACGCCTCGCGACCCCCATGGCAGAAGCCCTCAAGCTCGACCGGTTGGACCTGCGCATCCTGGCCCAGCTGCAGAAGAACGGCCGCATCACCAACGTCGACCTTGCCGATGCCGTCGGCTTGTCGCCCAGCCCCTGCCTCATCCGCGTCAAGCGGCTGGAGCAGGCCGGCTACATCAGCGGCTACGGCGCCCACCTGCGGCTGGAGAAGCTGGGCGACACGCTGACGGTGTTCACCGAGGTGACGCTGACCGACCACCACCGCGAGGACTTCATCCGCTTCGAGACCGCCATCCGGGACGTCGACGAGATCCTCGAGTGCCACCTCGTCAGCGGCGGCTACGACTACCTGCTGCGCTTCATGACGCGGGGTGTGAACCACTACCAGCAGGTCATCGAGGGCCTGCTCGAACGCAACATCGGCATCGAGAAGTACTTCAGCTACATCGTCATCAAGTCGCCCTTCGTGAAGACGCATTGCGCGATCGAGAAGCTGTTCAACGAAACGCGCTGAGCGCACGCACCAACCGAGCAGGCCCGCAGCACGCGGGCCTGTTGCACTTTGGGCGCGCCGACGCGTCGTGATGACGCCGCAAACGCTGCCGGCAACACCTCTCCCAACCGCAGCAACCACCTGCGCACCGCACGGTTTCGGCATCGGCGCAGACCACGCTGCCAACGCCCTTCACAACCGCACTTCGTGCCGCCGCAGCCGCCCACAACGCGACGCCTCGCACAGCCCCCGGTGCTGGAATGCCCTGGCACCGAGCGGTGCGGCTTCCGAAGCGAAGTTGCAGCCCCTCGCCGTCGCCGACCAAGCAACCTACAAGAGGGAATCCATGACAGCTTTCAACCGCATCCGCCTTCTCGCCGTCACCGGCGCCGCCCTGTGTGGCAGCGTCGCCAGCGCGCAATCCAACGTCACGATCAGCGGCAGCATCGACGCGGGCGTGTTCCGCGACACGGCCGGCCGCAAGAATGTCGGCACCATCCAGCGCAGCCACCTGGAGTTCGCCGGCACCGAGGACCTCGGCGGCGGCCTGGCCGCGACCTTCCGCCTGCGCCACCGTTTCGACGCCGACACCGGCGCCTCGGAGGCCGGCACCGGCAGGCCGTTCTGGCATGGCGAATCGACCGTCGGCATCAAGGGCGGCTTCGGCGCCTTGCGCGTGGGCCGCGCGCTCGACGCCATCCAGGCGCACGACTGGGCCTTCGATGCCTGGAGCAACTACGACCGCATCGTGTCGCCCGCCTGGGACCTGTGGCACTGGAACTACTCCGCCGACCCGGCCGGCGGCGGCTCCGGCCGCGTCGCCAATGCGGTGTTCTACGACTCGCCCAAGTTCAGCAACGTCTCGCTGCACGTCAGCGCCTCGCCGGAGTCGCCCGAAGGCGCCGTGGCCAAGACGCGCGCCGCCACGCTGCTCTACAACGACGGCATGCTGCGCATGATGCTGGGCAGCGGCAAGAACAGCGCCGGCGCCACCGAGACCCTGGCCGGCGTGCGCGCCACTTTCGGCCAGCTGTCGCTGATGGGCGTGTACAACATCAGCGAAACCCTGGCCGGCTCCAAGGCCAAGGTGACGACGCTGGGCGCCGTCTACCGGATGGGTGCAACCACCTTCAAGGCCGGCTGGGGCCAGGCGGACATCAACGGCGTGAAGCAGCGCAGGATGGTCTCGGTGAGCACCGGCTACAGCCTGTCCAAGCGCACCACGGTGTATGCGGACCTGGCCTCCAAGCGCATCCTGGGCACGGGCACGAAAGAGGTCTACGGCGCCGGCATGACGCACTCGTTCTGAACAGGCCGCGCTACAGCAGCGGTGCGCCGCCCGTCACGGCATAGCGCGCACCGGTGACGTAGCTCGCCTCGTCCGACGCGAGGAAGACGAACAGCGGCGCCACCTCGCGCGGCTGGCCGGGCCGCTTCATCGGCACGTCGCTGCCGAACTTCTCGACCTTCTCGGGCGGCATCGTCGCGGGGATCAGCGGCGTCCAGATCGGGCCCGGGGCTACCGAGTTGACGCGGATGCCCTGCTCGGCAAGCAACTGGCCCAGGCTGGCGGTGAAGTTGGCGATGGCCGCCTTGGTCGCCGAGTAGGGAATGAGTTCCTTGGGCGGCTTGTCGGACGTGATCGACGTCGTGTTGAGGATGGACGACCCCGGCTTCAGGTGGGGCAGCGCGGACTTCGCGAGATAGAACTGCGCATGGATGTTGACGTCGAAGGTGTGCCGCCATTCGTCGTCGGAGATCTCGTCCAGCGACTCGCGTGACATCTGGAAGGCGGCGTTGTTGACGAGGATGTCCAGCCGCCCGAACTCGTCGACCGCGCGGCGGACGATGGCCTTGCAGTGTTCGGCATCGACGATGTCGCCAGCCATCAGCACGCAGCGGCGGCCGGCCTCCTCCACCCAGCGGCGCGTCTCCTGCGCGTCGTCGTGCGATTCGAGGTAGGCGATCAACACGTCCGCACCCTCGCGGGCGTAGGCGATGGCCACCGCGCGGCCGATGCCGGAATCGCCGCCCGTGATGATGGCCGCCTTGCCGGCGAGCTTGCCGCTGCCCTTGTAGCTCTGCTCGCCATGGTCCGGCTGCGGGCGCATCGGGGCGGTCTTGCCGGGCAGGTCCTGTTGCTGTGCGGGTTGGTTCATGGAGGGGCTCCTGGGTTGACAAGGCCGTAAGCCAGCAAACGACACACCCAAGTCGCCGCAGGGTTGCAACCTTTCACTCACCTAACCCTTCTTCTCCAGCGCACGTCGGCTGCCCGCCTTGCCGATCGACTTCCACTTGCCGCGCAGTTCGATGCGCTCCAGCGCCGTCAACTCGCCACGTTGGGCATCGCGCATCAGCTTCTTGTAGTTATCGAGCCGGTCGCCGTCGACCTGGGCCAGCACGGCGCACCCGGGCTCGCCCTCGTGCCGGCAATCGCGGAACCGGCACTGCTGCGCGAGCGACTGCACATCGTCGAACGACGCCGCCAGCGTGCGCGCGTCCGCATCCGGCCGAAAGGTGCGCAGGCCCGGCGTGTCGATGATGCAGCCGCCCTGCGGGCAGCGGTGCAGCGAGCGCGCCGTCGTCGTGTGGCGGCCGCGGCCGTCACTGGTACGCACGGCGCCCGTCGACTGGCCGGCATTCGCCAGCGTGTTGATCAGCGTCGACTTGCCGGCACCCGACGAGCCGAGCAGCACCAGCGTCTGCCCCGCATGCAGCCAGGGGCCGAGATCCGTGCAGGTCTGCCGCGACAGCGCGTTCACCGGCAGCACCGGCACCGTGGCGGGCAGGCGGGCATACATCTGCGCGATGCGTGCCGGCGCGTCAGGCGCGATGTCGCGCTTGGTGAGCACGACAACCGGCGCCACGCCGCAGGCCCGCACCATCGCGATGTAGCGCTCCATGCGGCGCGCGTTGAAGTCGGCGTCCAGCCCCATCACCAGCAGCGCCGCGTCGACGTTGCTGGCGAGCGGCTGCCGGCGCCCGTCGTTGGCGCGGCGGGCGATCTGCGTGAGCGGCTCGACGCGCTCGACGATCCAAGCTTGGCCGTGCACGTCGACCTGCATGGCGACCCAGTCGCCGATGGTCAGCGGCTGCGCCGTGGCTTGCAGTTGCTGGACCAGCCTGGGCAATGTGCGGGCCGGATGCTCCGCGCGGCCGTCATGCAGCGTGAAGCGGTCGCGCTGCGATTCGGTCACGCGCGCCAGGCGCATGTCCGGCGCGGGTCCAGTGAGTTGTGCAGCACGCGTTGCAATGGCGGGCGTGAGCCCGAGCGCCTGCAGCGTCTCGAATTCGATATCGATCATGGGAGTCCATTGATGTTTGGCTTCGTCCGCGCGAGCGCGAACCTGTCCACGCGCAGTGGCGCGTGGCGCAATCAGTTGGGAAGCCGGCCGCGACTGGCGCGGCGATCAATGGCGCGATGAATGCAGGGTCAGGAGCGGGAAGCGCTCAGGCAGCCGGACACGAGAAGGACGACACGATTTGCTTGTTCCATGGTCTTCTCCTGGGCTGGTTGACGAAGGGCGCGAGTCTGCCAGCCGGTTGCGGCTGGCGTCAACCGTGCGAAGGCGTCTACGCTTGGCGCGCTGTTGCAGCCGACCCGACGGGCGTGCTGCCGCAGGGCGCTTGCCTCCTGCCAGGCGGGCGATGTCGATTTGGCGACCCGTCGTTCGTCGACGGAATACGGGGCACCCACAGGCGGGTGCGCCGAACGGCCAACCCAACAGGAGTGAAGACAGGTCCTACATCGATGGTTTCGTGATCGCAGTTCCCACCGCCAACAAAGAGAAGTTCGTCGAGCACGCGCGCCACTTCGACGCGATGTTCATCGAGCTGGGCGCTCTCCGTGTGATCGAAAGCTGGGGCGACGACGTGCCCGACGGCAAGGTCACCGATTTCCGCCGCGCCGTCCAGGCCACCGCAGAGGAGACCGTGGCTTTTTCGTGGGTCGAGTGGCCCGACAAGGCCACGCGCGACGCCGGCATGAAAAAGATGATGGAAGACCCCCGCATGGACCCGTCGACACCCGGCAATCCGCCCATGCCCTTCGACGGCAAACGGATGATCTTTGGCGGGTTTGAGCAGGTGGTGGAAGTGAAGGCTTGAGTGGCGGGGGCGACACGCCCCTGGACGTGCCGCGCGTGTCGGCCTTCGCTACCGCGCGACCGGCAGCGGATACCGCCGCACCTTTGCGGATAACGTGCGCGCGTCTACAAACCTTGGAGGAGACCGAATGGCACGGCTGCTTGTCACGACGCTTGCATTGATGTTGCCGCTTGCGGCACGTGCGCAGGGCGAATGCGCGCTCGAGAAATCCGAACACGTGTACAGCAATACCCCAAATGGCGCACTGAAAGCCTACGTGTTCACACCGGTTGGTCAGCCGGTGAAGCCCAGGGCTGCGGTGGTCATATTCCATGGCGGTGGCTGGGTCGTTGGGGAACCGTCGTGGGGGTTTTGGCTGGTGGACCGCTACGTCTGCAAGGGCATGACTGTGGTGGTTCCGCAGTACCGACTCTCTGATCAGAAGACCGCGTCTCCGGCCGAGGCGTCGGACGATGCGATGGCGGCGATCAAATGGACGCGCAAGAACGCAGCCAAGTTCCATCTCGACAGGAATCGAATCGCCTCATTGGGTTGGTCAGCCGGCGCCCACCTGGCTGCATCAGCTGCGGTGTTCGCCAATGACAAAGCGCAGCGACCGGATCTGCTTGCATTCGTCTCGCCCGCACTGTCCGTCGTTAATGACAATCACTTTCGCGCGCTGTTCCCGCCCGGGACGCCGATTTCGGACTTCTCGCCGGCTCAGCATGTAAGGGCCGGTCTACCTCCAGCAATCATCGTGACCGGCAGGACCGACACGGTCACGCCCTTGGCCGAAGTCTCGAAGTTCCACGAGAAGATGATCGAGGCAGGCAACGTTTCCGTGCTCAAGGTTATTGACGGGGTGGGGCATCTCTTCACGCCGGCTGGAGAGCCGGATAGCCGCATGCCTAAACCGGACCTGGCTATCCAAGCACAAGCCTACGGAGCGATCGACGCATTCCTGATCGCACATGGCTACCGTGACCGCTAACGCAGCCGGCTTGAGCAACCGCTTCTCTCCTCGTGCATGGCGCTTCCATGAGCGCCCGCTATGTCGGCATTGCTGAAGGTCACTCCCCCGTCCGCAACACCCGCTCCACCACCGCACAGAACCACCGCACGCCGTGCGGCAGCGCCTCGTCGTTGAAGTCGTAGCAGGGATGATGCAGCGGCCTGTCGCCGCCCTGCCCCAGCCACAGGTAGGCGCCCGGCCGCTCGCGCAGCATGAAGGCGAAGTCCTCGCTGGTGAAGGCGGGCCGGGGTGCTTCGGTGGCGCGCAGGCCGACATCGGCCGCGGCGGCCAGTGCGAGCGCGGCTTCGGCCGGCGTGTTGATGGTGGACGGGTAGTAGCGCGTGTACGCCACGTCGACCTCAATGCCCTGGCCCAGCGCCACGCCGGCCGCCGCGTCGCGCAGCGCGGCCTCGATGCGGTCCTGCACGGCAGCGTCGAAGCTGCGCACCGTGCCGGTGATGCGCGCTTCGGCCGGCAGCACGTTGTGGCTCTGGCCGCCCTCCAGCTTGGTGACAGACAGCACGGCCGAATCGGCGGGGTCGATGCGGCGCGAGACGATGGTGTTGAGCTGCACGACGAGCTGGCTCGCGGCCAGCAATGCGTCGGGCGTGTGGTGCGGCTGGGCGGCGTGGCCACCCCGACCGCGCAGCGTGATGTCGAAACGGTCCGCCGCCGCCATGATGGGGCCGGGCCGCGTTTGCGCCTGGCCCAGCGGCAGGTCGGGCCAGTTGTGCAGCGCGTAGACCGCGTCGCAGGGGAAGCGCTCGAACAGGCCCTGCTCCACCATCACACGGGCGCCGCCCTGCCCTTCCTCGGCCGGCTGGAAGATGAAGTGCACCGTGCCGTCGAACTGCCGGGTGCGCGCCAGGTGCCGCGCGGCGCCGAGCAGCATGGCGGTGTGGCCGTCGTGGCCGCAGCCGTGGTGTGCACCGGCGTTGCGGCTGGCATGGCCCAGGCGTGACTGCTCGGCCATCGGCAGCGCGTCCATGTCGGCACGCAGGCCGACCGAGCAGCCGCTCGTGCCGTGGCGCAGCGTGCCGACGACGCCGGTACCGCCCAGGCCTTCGTGCACTTCAAGGCCGAGCAGGCGCAGTGCCGCCGCGACGATGCCGGCGGTGCGGCGCTCCTGGAAGGCCAGCTCCGGGTAGGCATGCAGGTCGCGGCGCAGAGCGACCAGGTCGGGCATCAGGTCGTCGACCGCGGCGGCGGGGGTCTGTTCTTCAAGCATGACCGACTTTAGGTCCGGGGCTGCGGCCATCCACAGCAGCGCTCGCTGTTATGCGGGGCCGGCACGACAGATTCTTGCGAAAGCCGGCGCACATCCGGCACGCCCTCAAGCCGCCCTTCATGTCTACTTTCGTTCGCCCTGTCAGGCCAAAGGACATACCGAATGCACCCCGTCATCGAGCGCCTTACGAACGCTGGCCACCTGGATCGCGTCTTCATCGGCGGCGAGTGGAGTGCCCCGGCGGGCCGGGCCCGCATCGCCGTCATCGACCCGTCGACGGAGCAGGCCGTCGCCGAGATCACGCTGGGCAATGCGCAGGACGTGGACGCCGCCGTGGCCGCAGCCCGGGAGGCCTTCGTCACGTGGTCTGTCACCGCCGTCGAAACCCGCGCCGCGCTGCTCGACCGCGTGCACAAGCTGATCCTGGAGCGCGCCGAGTCGTTCGCCCAGGCCATCTCGCTGGAGATGGGCGCGGCCATCGGCATGGCCCGCAGAAACCAGGTGCCGGTGGCCGCCGAGCACATCCGCGTGGCGCGGGACGTGCTGCGCGGCTACCCCTTCCTTGTGCATCGCGAGGGCGTCGCCATCCTGCGCGAACCCATCGGCGTGTGCGGCCTCATCACGCCCTGGAACTGGCCGCTCTACCAGATCACCGCCAAGGTCGGCCCCGCGCTGGCGGCGGGTTGCACCGTCGTGCTGAAGCCCAGCGAGCTGTCGCCCCTGAGCGCGCTGCTGTTCGCCGAGGTGATGCGCGATGCCGGCATTCCCGCCGGCGTGTTCAACCTCGTCAACGGCGACGGGCCGGAGGTGGGCGCGGCGCTATCGGCGCATCCGGATGTCGACATGGTGTCGATCACCGGCTCGACCCGCGCCGGCGTGCTGGTGGCCCAGGCAGCCGCGCCGACGGTCAAGCGGGTTGCGCAGGAGCTGGGCGGCAAGTCGCCCAACATCGTGCTGCCGGATGCGGACCTGCCGCGCGCGATACCGCTGGGCGTAGCAGCGGCCTTCCGCAACGTTGGCCAGTCGTGCAGTGCGCCGACCCGCATGATCGTGCCGCGCGAGCACCTGGCGGAGGTCGAGCGGCTCGCCGCCGAGGCAGCAAGCGCCCTCATCGTGGGCGACCCGCGTTCGCCGCAGACGACGCACGGCCCGGTCGCGAACCGCGCCCAGTTCAACCGCGTACAGGAAATCATCGAAGCCGGCATGTCGGAAGGTGCCCGCCTCCTCTGCGGCGGGCCCGGCCGGCCGCCAGGCCTGGAGCGCGGCTTCTACATCCGCCCGACCATCTTCTCTAGCGTGCAGCCGCGCATGCGCATCGCGCAGGAGGAGATCTTCGGGCCGGTGCTGGCCATCATTCCCTACGACAGCGTGGACGAGGCCGTGGCGATCGCCAACAACACGGTCTACGGCCTGGGCGCCCATGTGCAGAGCCGGGACCTCGCCGCCGCGCGTGCCGTCGCGGCGCGCATCCGTTCCGGGCAGGTCCACATCAACCACCCGGCGTGGAGCCCACACGCCCCCTTCGGCGGCTACAAGCGCTCGGGCAATGGCCGTGAGTACGGCGTGGAAGGCCTGCAGGAATACCTGGAAACCAAAGCCATTCTTGGCTACATGAACGAGGAACCCACATGACCGCAGCTATCCTGCTGCACCGTGCCGACGGTGCCGCCCTTTCGACGCCCTTCCACCAGGCCGCATTCGGCAAGGATGACCCCTTCGCGGCGCAACGCGAGATCGCCTGGGAGGGCCCCGGTTCGATGATCGCCGCCCGCGTGAGCTTCACCGGCGCCATCGACGTGGCGAGCTTTCCCCACACCGAGACGCTCGTCGTCCTGGACGGCGAGCTGACCTTGACGGTGGCCGGCGAACCGCCGCTGCGGGTCGGCCCGCAGGCCGGCGCCGTCATCGCGCGCGGCACGGCGGTGCGCATCGAGGCGAGCTCCGGCGTGCGCTTCGTGTCCTGTGCGGCGGCGTGCGAAGCCGCGTCGGCGCCCGGTGTCACGCCGCTGCGGGCCGACGCCGATTTCAAACCGTCCAATCCGCCGCCGGCGCAGACGCTGCTCGGCCCCGCCCCGGCGTGCCGCAGCGACAACGTCTTCACCGAAGCGCAGTCGCAGTACAAGGCCGGCACCTGGGACTCGACGCCCTACGAGCGCATCGTGCGTGCGCATCCGCTCAACGAGTTCATGCACCTGCTCGCCGGCAGCGTGCGCTTCGCCGGCCCCGATGGCAGCGTGCTGTCGGCGGGCGCGGGCGATGCACTCTTCGTGCCCCAGGGCGCGCCCATCGGTTGGGAGAGCCACAACCATGTCGCCAAGTTCTACGTGGTGCAAACCGTCCAGGCCTGAAACGACCGAGAACGAGAACCCTCATGAACCAGCCCTTGCGAGCCCTGGAGACTTCGCCCACCCTGCCGGCGAGCGCCGATGTCGTCGTGATCGGCGGCGGCATCGTCGGTGTCTTTACGGCCTACTACCTGGCCCGGCGCGGGCTGTCGGTTGCCGTGGTCGAGAAAGGCCGGATCGGCGCCGAGCAATCCAGCCGCAACTGGGGCTGGTGCCGCCAGCAGAACCGCGACGCTCGCGAACTGCCGATGGCGACCAAGAGCCTCGAGCTCTGGGAACAATTTGCCGCCGACACCGGCGAAGACACCGGCTTTCGCCGCTGCGGCTTGTTCTATCTCAGCAATGACGAGGCCGAGTTGTCGGGTTGGGCCCGATGGGGTGATTTCGCGAAGACGGCCGGCGTGACGACGCACATGCTGAGCGGCCAGGAGGCGACGCAGCGCGGCGCTGCGACGGGCCGCGTCTGGAAAGGCGGCGTCTTCTCGCCCAGCGACGGCACGGCCGACCCGGCCAAGGCGGCGCCTGCCGTGGCAGTCGCATTCATGAAGCTCGGCGGCAGCGTCCATCAGAACTGCGCCGCCCGCGGCATCGAGCGGGAGGGCGGGCGGGTCAGCGGCGTCGTCACCGAAGCCGGCACCATCAAGACCCGCACGGTGGTGCTCTCAGGCGGCGCATGGGCATCCTCCTTCTGCCGCCAGCTGGGCATCCGTTTCCCGCTGGCCACGGTTCGCCAATCCATCGTGCGCGTGGCTGCGGTCGGGCAGCGCCTGCCGGACACTCTGCACACCAAAGGCGTGTCCGTCACGCGGCGCAGCGATGGCAGCTACACGCTGGCCATCAGCGGACGCGGCCGCGTGGACGTGACGCCGCAGCTGCTGCGCTTCGCCCCGCAGTTCCTGCCGATGTTTGCCAAGCGCTGGCGCAATGTTTTCCCTGGCGGGCTGGAGGGCATCCGCGGCGGTCATGAAACGCTCTCGCGGTGGCGGCTCGACGCGCCCACGCCGATGGAGCGGGTGCGTATCCTGGATCCGCAGCCCGACGCGAGGGCGGTCAAGCAGACCTATGACCGCGCCGTCGAACTCCTGCCCGCTTTTCGTGACGCGAGGATCGCCAACGCCTGGGCTGGCTTCGTCGACAGCACGCCCGACGGCGTACCCGGCATCGGCGAAGCGGCGAACGTCCCCGGTTTCATCATTGCTGCGGGTTTCTCAGGTCACGGCTTCGGCATCGGCCCGGGCGCCGGCCACCTTGTCGCCGACCTGGTCACCGGTGCCCAGCCGATCTTCGACCCCGCGCCCTACCGGCCGGGGCGATTCGACGAATCGGCGTGGGGCAAGGTGGCTGACTTCTAGGACCGATAACAGCGAGGCCCGTATCCGCGCGCCTCGCTACGAGCAATTTGCTTCGGATGCCAGCGTGGGCTGGCATCAATCTGGCATCCAGGCACCCGTAGGCTTCTCTGGAACCGGCGGCTGCTGATCGACGGCGGCCTGCGCACCATCGGCGACACCAGCCTCGGCTCGGCCAAGGTCGCGTTCCTGACGATCAAGGCACTGAAGCTGCGCCAGATGAGGCCGAGAACAAGCGCGACCACGCACTGCTGGCCATTGAGGAGCCCCAAGCGCTCATGCAGCCCCACCTGCAACGCTCGGTCTACCGCCATGTGATTGGCGGCCTGATCGTCGCAGAAGGCGAGACCCGGCCCGTATCGTTGCTGCTCACTACGCTCACGCCCATACTGGCAGCTTGGCACCGACCCGTTCGCTGACGCTGTGGCGCGACGCGGGCGATCAAGCATCGATCGCCACGCCCGCCGCGAGCATCGACTTAACGCCGGAAGAGGAAGAACTCGGGGAGCCGCCCGGTCCACGGCAGAGCTTCAACATGGCCACGGCGATGCAGACGCCGCCGTAGGCGACCTACGTACTCGGCTTACGGCCTGCGCTCACCCATCACGCGGTCCCACCCTTCTTCTCGCGGCGCACGGGCGCAGCGGTCATCGGAGCGGCATGATGCTCAGCCGTCGCCGCATTGAAGGCATAGAACTCATGCAGTTTGGCCGCCAGCATCTGCTTGTCGGGCAGTTGGGTCTGGTACTGCGCTACCAGCGCCGGCGAGAGGCTGCGACTCAGCGAGTACTCCACCACTTCGCTGTCCTTGGACGCGCAAAGCAGCACGCCGATGGCAGGGATCTCGTGCGACCTGCGCGCGTCGAGGTCCAGCGCTTCGAGGTATAGGTTCAGCTTGTCCAGGTGCTCAGGCTTGAAGCGCTCCACCTTCAACTCGATGGCGACCAGGCAGTTCAGCCCCCGGTGGAAGAACAGCAGGTCGAGCGCAAAGTCGCGGCCGCCGACCTGCACCGGGAACTCCGAGCCGACAAGACAGAAGTCGCGGCCCAGCTCGATCAGGAAGGTTCGAAGCGGCCCAGCAGGCCGCGGTGCAGGTCGGCCTCGCTGTGGTTGGCAGGCAGGCTCAGGAACTCGACGTCGTAGCCGTCCTTGAAGGCAGCAGTGGCAGCGTCGCCATGCATTTGTGTCAGCGCCGACGACACTATTGTCGGGCTCAGCACCACGCGCTCGAAGCTGCTAAGACTGTACTGGCGCTCCAGCTCGCGACTGCTCCGCTTCTCCTGCACGGCCATGCGCAAGTAGAACTCCCGTTCTTCGGGGCGCTTGGACTGGGTCTGGATCATGAGGTTGTGCGTCCAGGGCAGTTGCGTCAGCAGTGCTGTCACTTTCTCGTCGGCGCCGTAGGCCTCGAAAGATTGCCGCATGCGGAGCGGGTTCCTGCGGGTGAAACCGCGCTCCCAGGGCGTGGTGCGCGCGAGGTGCTCGGCCAGGCTGTCCACCACGCCCTCTGCCCAGACGGCACCAACGCGTTCTTGGACCGGCTACCGCGATGGCATCCGGTCCAAGCCCGGCGCCTGCTGCAGGTCCACGTGGCCGCTGCGAGATCGACCCCCGATTGCCCCTTGGTGAAGGACAAGGGGCATGCCCTGCACAAAGTTCACGACGGCCTGGGCCAGCTTGCGGTCGGCAGCATCGCCAGACAGCGCCAGGGCACGGCCAATGTGCACCCAGGCCTCGGCGTTGACGGCCCGCGCGGCGTGGACCGGTGCTCCGACGGCGGCATCGGAATGGTCGGCACGAAGCCGCCCGTCCTCTCGCGCCTTGATGCGCCAGAGTGGCTCGAAATTGCGGCGCTGCCCCCGTGTCGCCTGCCGGCTGGCTTCGGCGTCGATGCCGAAGCCCCGCAGCTTCTCGGCAAAGGTCTCGCGCCAGCGATGCAGGTCCGCCTTGCGCGGATTGAGCCGCTTGCCATGGATGGACTCTGCCCGCACGCTGATGTGAACGTGCGGATTGGCCTGATGGTCATGCAGGACCATCACGTACTTGTGGTCGGCCAGTTCGGCCCGCGCGAATTCACGCGCGGCACGCTGGACGGCCTGTGGGTCCGTGCCGCGTGGCATGGACAGCATGATGTTGAAGGCTTCGCGCCGATGACCTGCCTCGGCAGCTTCAGGAATCAGCGAGCCGCCGAACCGCCACTCGTCGCCCAGATCGCGCAGGGCATCCTTGCCCCTCAACGTCTCGCCACGCTGGTCCTCGATCTGCTGCCGACCGTTCTTGCTGATGTAGCGGAAGTGCGCAGCAATGGCCTGCATGCCGCGCCCGCCGCCCGTTACCTTGACCATCACCTGGGGAGCACGCCGAAGCACCGTCGCCTCGATGCGCTTGCGGATGGTGGCGGCCCGATGGGCTGCGGCATCGCCTCTCAGCTTCGGCGGAGGAGCCCCCTTGACGATTCGGTTGCCAGGATAGAAGAGCCTGTCGCCCCACGTCACCAGGACGCCGTCGATGTTCACACCTTGTGCCATGGGTCACTCCGTTTCTGCCGCCTGGGGTTGGGCGCTCCATGCGACGACGCCTGCGGGCTCTGCAGCGCCGACAGCACCTGCGCGGCGAGGCGAAGGTGCTTGCGAACGTCGGCCGCCATGCTGTCCAGCATGTCGCGGTAGACCAGCGCCTGCTGAACGTGGCCTTCGCGAAGAAGAGCTGTGAGCTGGTGCGTATTGCGGCTGAGCGTCGACAGCTCGGCACACGAGGCCACCAGCGACGAAATGTGTTCGGCGCGCCCGCCCGTGCGAAGCACGGGAATGCCATCCGACAGCCCCACCAGGTAGGCGCCCCTCGACAGGCCCGCCGCCCGGGCACCAGCGGCCAGGCGTTCCGCTTCAGGGCGCCTGACGCGGATCGAAAGCTTGAGCCAGCCAGCTGCCTCGTCGTGCGCTTCGGGCGAGCCGAGCTGCGCAGCACCGTCGGCACCGGCGGCGTCTAGCTCGCGCGCCACTGCGTCCCGGACGACGACCGACACGCTGCACCTTTTCGCCTTAGCGTGCGCCACCAGCGCGGCCTTCAGGCCGCGCATATCGACGGTGACGAAGTCATGCGCAGAGGTGTTCATGAGCCGACTGAAAGGAGGCTGCGGAGCGCTTGTGAAATCGGCGGCAGGCCGCCTATCTCTGCACTCACCCATTCCCCCAGTATTGGCCTGATCCGCGGCATTCAAGCCGCTGGATTCAGGCCCGAATCCAGCGCGCTCAACGGCACACCCAGCGCCGAACATGGGTACAGGCGGGTCTTCGTGAGTTGCCTCCGGATCGTCACCGGGTGACCACCGGATCGAAGTGAATATGAAGTGGGTCGAAAGCGGGTGCGAAGTGAATCGAGCCGAACCGAATCCGAACGACACGTGCCGCGAACGCGTCCAGGATCTCACCGTTGGCCGCGCGAACGAGTCTCCGTTGCCCACCCGGCTGCAGCCGAAGGAACCACCAGGTCAACGCACTCGCAAGGCGCGGCGGTTCGGTGACGAGATCCGCAGGCTGCACGCGGAGGGCTACTCCCTCGAAAGCATCCGCGAGACGCTGGCTGAAGCCGGCGTCGTCGTCAGCTGGAGCACGGTCCAGCGCGAGGCAGCGCGGCAGGCGCCTGCGCCGCCTCAAAGAGCCAGCATAAGGCCTCAACCCGACCTGTCCGCGCCGGCTGTCAGCCGGACTTTCGGCGCCACGGCTGCTGTCGTTGAGCCGCCTGCCGCGCCGCCGCGCCAATCCGGCAGAGAGGTCGCGGAAGCGTTCTTCCAGACCCACATTTCCAACCCGCTTCTCCGAAAGGACGAACGATGAAAGTAGCCGTCATCAACTTCTCCGGCAACGTCGGCAAGTCCACCGTGGCAAGGCACCTGCTGAAGCCAAGGATCCCCGGCGCCGAGGTCATCATGATAGAGAGCATCAACGCCGACGAAGGCGAGCAGCAGGCACTGCGCGGCCGGCAGTTCGGCGAACTGCAGGAGTACCTGCAGATGACGGACAACGTCATCGTCGACATCGGTGCGAGCAACGTCGAAGAGTTGCTCGCGGCCATGAAGCGGTACCGGGAGAGTCACACCGACTTCGATCACTTCATCGTGCCGACGGTTCCCGCGCTCAAGCAGCAACAAGACACCGTTGCCACGCTCGCCGAGCTCGCGCGCCTGGGGATACCCGCCAAAAAGGTCCACGTTCTGTTCAACATGGTGGAAGACGGCGAGGACCTGGCTCAGGTGTTCGATCCGGTCCTGGCGTTCCTTGCTGTGCACCCGGTGGCCGAGGCAGACCTGGCATGCCGGATGGGCACGAACGAAATCTACGGACGGATCCGGCGAACGGACCTTGACCTGTCAACGCTGCTGGCCGACGAGACGGACTACAAGGCCGCCATCGCCGCTGCCGAAGGGCAAGCCGCCAAGCTCGTACTGGCGCAACGTCTGGCCACACGCAGGCTGGCCGCCGGGGTCGTCCCCGACCTCGACGACTGCTTCGCCGGGTTGCGCTTGGATTACCCGCCGTATCCCCCTGCGGCAGTCAGGCGCGGAAGGACGCCATGAGCCCGCCGTCCAACGCGCGCGAAGCGCTGATCGCCGAACTGATGGGCGAGGTTTCCACGCTGCTGGACCGCGTAGACACGCTGATTCCCGCGATGAACGCGACGTGCGATGCCCTGACCCGCGCCCGTGCGGAGATGGACGCAAGGGCCGCGCAGGCGCAAGCCAGCATTGCAGCACTCACCGAGGCAGCCAAGACGCATGCCGTCCGACACATCGCACACCGAACGGAGGAGCTGGCCCAGCGCACGGCAGAAGCTCAGAGCAAAGCCATGCAGGTGGCGGCGCAGCAGGCGTTCCGAACGGAGCTGGAGCCGGCTCTCGGGCAGCTCAAGCTCATGCTCGGCGTCGGCTTGCGAAGTCAGTGGCTAGCCCACGCGGCCACGGCTATAGCCTCATCCCTGATCACCGCGGCGCTAACGATGAACCTCTTGGCACCGTGATCGCAGCTCGCCAGGGAAGCTACGCCAGCGCCGAATCGATGCGCAGGCCCAATTCGCACGCCAGGAGGATCGCGGCCTTGGTACCGGAGTCAGCCCGGCCGGTCCCGACGTACCGCTGCGCAGCACGAAGTTCGACCCGCAGCTTGTGCGCCGCCTCGCTCACCTCGCTGGGCGCGCGCGCCATCGACAGCGTCATTCGCAAGACCTGCGTCAGTCGATCGATCTCCCTGAGATGGAGCAGCAGTTGCCGCTGCCATGGCTTTAAGGGCGGCAAGGCGACCAACACCGCCTGAACCAGCTCGTCGAGATCAGTGATGGCTTTCTCGACATGCCCCGCCTTCAACGTGGCCTCATCCTTGATGGTTTCCATGTAGCGCAAGGATAGAACACGGCGCCTGCAGCCGTCGCGTGCAGCACACGGCGCCCCCCACGCTCAGCTGGCGCTACGTGACGCGAGTCCCCAGCGTTGGATGACCGCTCGCACGCGCGAGTGACCATCCGGCACCAAGCTGTAGAGGTCGGCCTGCGCCCAGCGCAGGGCGTCCAGGCAGCACAGCATGTCATCACTGATCTCCGCATCAACGGCTCGCAGCTCAAAAGGGTCAAAGGGAAACCTGCGGCCGTTGAACGTGGAAGCCACAAACGCTGCAACCCGGCGCGCCTGGCTGGTGTTACCGGTCTCGGCAATCTGGAGCAGCCGGGCGAATGCCGCACCGCCCTTGTCTGTAGCGCACTGAGAACGCACGCCGAGGCGAGCGATCTCCTCCAGGATGGAGTTGGACATGATCGTCTCCTTGATGTGAACGACAGGCCCGACCGATGGTCGGACCGGTTCAAGCCAGGCTGAGCGCTGGATTCGCAGACAAATCCAGCGCAGGCGACTCAATCGGCCTTGAGCTTGCGCATCTCCTCGGCCAGCATCCACAGCGCTCGATTGAGGCTCACGCCACGGTCGATGCCGCCGACCGGCCGCGTTTGCATGCGGCGACCTTGAGCAGTGCGACCAAGCTGGCCGCCCCTGATGACGTTTTCCTGCACGCACTGGAATGTTTTCCAGAGGCTGCGGCCCACGTCCTCGGGCCTCCGCGCCTGGGTTAGTTGCTCGGCCGTGATGGGCGCCGGCCGGTGGCCGCCTGTCTCTTCGATCACCTGCTCGCCGAATCGCAGCGCCAGCGCCGCCGTCGCGAACGCGGTCTGCTCCCGCGGCTCCAGCTGCACGGCTTTCATCACCTCGGCATGCGCTTCGACCAACTCGAACTGGCGCAGCACCCGAAACGCGCCTTCGATCACATCGTTCTGAATGCTGCCCTTGTGCGGGATGCGGATGTCCTCCACGACATCCCCCACCACCAGCCCGTTGCAACAAACGAAGCGGATCATCCCCGCGAGCATGCGGTACGAGCTGGCGCCATCGTGGCTGTTGATGAGGATGACCTCGCTGGCCTCGGGCTTAGTCTGGACCTGCCCAGCGTGGCGCATGCGGATCATGTGCTTGGTGAAGTCCGCCTTGCCCTCCACGAGGCTGGCGCCCTGGGTCACCATGAACGGCTCGAAGCCCTCCTTGCGCAGGCCGCGCAGCACGTCGATGGTGGGGATATACGTGTAGCGGTCGGAGCGGCTGACGTGCTTGCCCTCCGCAAAGATAGACGGAGCAGCCGCGCGCATCTGGTCCTCGCTGAGCGGCTGCTCGCTGCGCAGCGTGTGCGAGGTACGGCCCGAGAAACGGGTGGCGAGTGTGGATTGGGTCGAGTACATGATGGATTCCTTCGATCGTTGATGGTTTCGAAGGGCGGGGGGCGACGGATCGCCCTGCCCGCCCCTGTCGGTTCAGGCATGGGCTGGGCGGTGCGAATCGGCCTTCGCCTCGTCGCCGGCGCTGGGCCTGGGCTTGTTGCCGCCACGGCGCGCCTCGGCCTCGGCGCGGCTGTCAAGGAAGTCGATCTCGTCGACCACGAAGTCCCAGCCATAGACGGTCTCGCCGTCCCTCACGTAGTTGTTGTTGCTCATGCGTCCGACGACGTTGACGTGCGAGCCTCGGCCCAGATAGGCAGCGGCGTTCTCCGCCTGCGCGCCCCACAGCGTCCACTGGATGGACGTCGCTTGGTACTCGCGCGCATCGCCCGAGCCACGCGCCGAGTTACTGATCGCAACCAGCGTCCCCTTGGTAACGCGGCCTGCCCGGCCCTCGACGAACTCGACCTTGACGTTGCCCGCCAGATGCGCATTGCGCTGGATGACTTGAATGTTGGCCATGACCAACCTCCTTGCATGAGAGACCAGCCGGCGCCCGTCCTGGGTTCCTTAAAACTGATCCTCTCGCTCGGACTCCCTCGCCCCCGCCCACGGGCGGGCGGGGGGTGGGCATGGCCCCTTCCGGCGGGAAGGGGTTGGGGATGGGGTCGGTCTTGAACGCAGCCGAAGCAGTGCGCCGGTTTCCCGGCCCACCGCATTGAAGATCCCCCCACAAGTCCCCCTCACCCAGGGACGGGGGTTGTGGGGGGATCGCGGTGGGACGACCGGCGCACCGGCTGCCCCACCACGGGCGTCGCAGCGCCGCAGCGGATGTGCCAGCTCGCCTGGCGCAGCGGGTGCAGCGAAGTCGCGCGCATCCACCGAGCAGCGGCGGTACCGCGACCGGCGTGACACCAAGCGCAGCGACTGGCGCGACGGTCGAGCCGCTGCGAGCACTTCTCGGCTGTTCGCGGCCCGGCCTCGGGCATGGCGGGTGCTCGGGGCGGCGATCTGGCCGGACCCGCGCGAAGCGCAGCCGATCAGTACCGGCCTGTTCGCCAAGCGGGCCCGTTCACGCGCAGCGTGAAGGAAACAGGCCCGCGATCCCCGAGCGCGGGAGGGCCGCGCACCCCAAGCCCCGCGTGCGCAGCACACCGCACTTCAGCGCCGCAGGCGCCTGCGAGAGGGATCGGGATGGCTGCGCAGCAGTCCACGCACCGCGTGGATGAGCGCCAGGCGCGAACCCGAGAGAGCCCGGTCGGCGCAACGCGCCGGCTCGCCCGCACTGCCTCGGACCAGGCAGACAGCACTCGACATCCGCCCTCGTCTGCGATACTGTATGCACATACAGTATTTATATGCCTGCAATCCCTGCAGAGCCCGCAGCTCGGGCATCCAGGTCATTGAGCCACTGGCAGCCACTTCACGCCCCACGGAAGACGCGCATGAACACGAAGTTCTACATCCCCTACTTCCCCAGCAACCCGTATGGTGCCGAAGCGCCTGCAAAGGCCCCGGAGGCCGCCCGTGCGGCCTTGGAGGCACGGCTGGGAGGAGCGTGGCAGGTGCTGGCCGCCAAGGCTGCCTTCGAGCAAGCCGGCGGCCTGCATGCCTGCTGGCGCGGGATCTATCCGCCGGCCCTCACGCGCTGGACCGATGCCACCCGCGACGCACTCGACGCCGCCTACCTGGCTGAGCCACCCCGACAAGTATCGATCGAGGACATCGACCAGCTGAACTCGGCTTGCATCGACGTGATCGCCACCGCCCGCTACGCCTACACACAGCACGAGTGGCTGGACGCGTTCACCGCCCACTTCGGCATGAGCGACTACTGCAACTCCCGCGAAGAGGCCGCTGCAGCTGGCCACCGCTGGCTCGCGATCGCTTCCCAGGCCTGCCCCATTGCCGCCGCGGAACAAGAAATCAGGAAGCGATCCCACACCGCACAGCGGTTAGCTCTCCCACGCGACCCCACAACCATCGCCAGCGCTTACCTGCCCCGAGCCATCAACCCCGAAACCCAAGGAGCACCAGCATGCTTCTGAACCTGAACGACCCCGACAGCATCGTGGCCTGGTGGACCGTCCTCCCAGATCGCCACGATGCCTACCTGTCGCACAAGGCCCGGGTCAGCCCCGAGTTCGCGCCGGCCATCAATGAGGCCCGCCGCCGCATCGCAGCACATCCCGAGCTGAACCGGACGCTTGAGCTGTCCAACGCGCGACGACTCCAGCACGAAGCGGCGATGGCCAGCCGCAACGACAGCCTCAGTTCGCTGCAGCTGAGGCACCAGGAGCTGGCAACGGCCGCCTGACCTGACACCTACACGCACCCCGCAGTTGCCATGGGTCCCACTGACCCGATGGCATTGGGCTTGCTGCTTCGTGCCGCAAGCCCTTTTTTCCGTTTCCGCGCGGCCTCGTCAACCAGGCGATGCACTGGCGCTCAATGCAGGGCCAGGTGAAGCTCTTGGGAGTCGCCGAGGGTGCAGGCGCCGTCTCTCGCACCTCAGTCACGCGCTCTTGTCGCAAGAAACGCCTGAGCGTCCAGGGCGAACATCCAGGCGCCAGATCGCTGAAGCGCGCCCTTCACACTGTGCACGTCTGCTGGGAAATTTTCATTCAGTTCGGGTGAGAAAAGCGTGCAGCCCAAATGCGACATGAGCACGCATACCAACGAGATGAAGCTGTCCGCATCGCTCCTGGCGTCGATCCGCACATCCAGTTCGCAGCCCTCGTCGTCGAAGGCCACGTCAATGCGGTTGCCCTCTGCAGGGCCGTACATCAGCCAGCCTCCTGGCTCCGCACTGCGATCCATGAGGCCATCAAGGAAGGAATCGATCCGAGCCAGATCGAACGTCGGCAGCGACGTGCCGCCATCGCCGCAAGCCGCCTTCATGTCGAACTGCCAAGCTGCCACCACACGCCCCCATTCGAACGAGAAGTTGTGAGCAGTCGAGCGTGCCAGAAGTACGAAGCGCTCGCTACCGCATGTCGGCTCCGCCAGCCCCCGAAAAGATCCTCCTGGGACCTGCATGCGGCAACGCGTGCACAGGAGCAGCCGCCCTGGAACATCCACGCACGCCCCGATCAAACACCGACGGCTCAACGCTAGATAACCGAGCAATCGATTCATCAATACTGACGAGACTCGCAGGAAGTCGCGCCGGTACACCGTTGACGTTCAAAGCCAGGGTCGATAGCTTTGCGGCCTGCCCGGCGTCAACTACCCTGAGCTGCCAGCGTCAACTATCTTGAGCGGTGCGGGTGGACGTTGATCATGGTGTTGGAGGGGCGGGGGGGGGGGGGGGGCCCCCCCCCCCCCCCCGGGGGGGGGGGGGGGCCCACCGAAAAAAAAAGCAGGGGGGGGGG
>NZ_JBIGHV010000011.1:0-248147 GCF_043555835.1 Pelomonas parva
CGGTTCGCGCCCCGGCCAGCACAGATGCCCCAGGTGGTCGTGGTGCTGCCCTCGGCGGCGGTGTACGACGAACTGCTGGAGGCCGCATGAGCGCCGACGCCAATGCATCGGGCGCTGCGGTGCCGCTAATGCTCACCGAGCTGCGCCTGCCGACCATCAAGCGGCTGTGGGCCGAGCTAGCCGCGCAGTCCAACCGCGAGTGCTGGCCGGCCGAGCGGCTGCTGCACACGCTGCTGGGCCATGAGATGGCCGAGCGCGAGACGCGGCGCCTGGCTCGGGCACGGGCCGACAGCCAACTGCCGCCGGGCAAGAGCTTGGCAGAGTTCGACTTCGCTGCGGTGCCGGCCGTCTCCAAGGCCCATGTGATGGCGCTGGCCGAGGCCGACAGCTGGATTGCCCAAGGCCACAACCTGCTGGCCTTCGGCCCGCCAGGTACGGGCAAAACGCATCTGGTGGCGGCCATCGGCCATGCACTGATCGACCGCGGGCTGAAGGTGCTGTTCGTGCGCACCAGCGAGTTGGTGCAGCGTCTTCAAGCGGCCCGGCGCGACTTGCGCCTGCCAGCCGAGTTGGCCAAGCTCGACCGCTTCGACCTGATCATCTTGGACGACCTCAGCTACGCACGTCGCGACCAGGCCGAGACCTGGGTGCTGTTCGAGCTGATCGCCGAGCGCTACGAGCGCAAGAGCCTGGCCATCACCGCCAACGCACCGTTCTCGGCATGGGACGAGGTCTTCCCGGACAAGGCCATGACAGTGGCGGCGGTGGACAGGCTGGTGCATCACTCGACCATCCTGGAGATGAACGTGGACAGCTACCGACGCCGCGGGGGGGGGGGGGGGGGGGGCCCCCCCCCCCCCCCCCGCCCCTCCAACACCATGATCAACGCCCACCCGCATCGCTCAAGATAGTTGACGCTGAACGCTCAGGGTAGTTGACGCCGGACAGGCGCGCATAAGAACTCTCAGGCGGGCACGCAGCAGAAGTACCGGCCGGACTGGCCAACAACGGACGTTGAACTAAACCGCTGACGCGGTGGTCTGCTGGCTGGGAAGCCAATGGAGTCTGACCGGCGTACCTTGACCGATGCGGGCATGTGCCCGAGCCGATCAAGGAGAGCCGTCATGGCTGCTACCACCCCGACCCAGATCAGCCCCCTTCGCCAGCGCATGCTCGACGCGCTGCAACTGCGCGGCATGGCGCCCCGCACTCAAGAGACCTACGTCGACGCCGTGTCTCGCCTGGCGCGGCACTACCACCGCAGCCCCGAACTGCTCAGCGCCGACGAGGTGCAGGCCTACCTGTTGCACTTGCTGCGCGACCGCCACCTCGCCCGCGCCAGCCTGAACCTGTACGGCTGCGCGTTCCGCTTCTTCTACCGCACCGTGCTGGCACTGGACGGCGAGGTCTTCCAGATCCCGCTGGGCCCCGCGCCGCAGGCCCTGCCCGAGGTGCTGGCCCGCGAAGAACTCGCGCGGCTGTTCGACGCGGCCTGCCACGCCAAGGCGCGCAGCTTCCTGCAACTGGCCTACGGCACCGGGCTGCGCGTCTCGGAGCTGTGCCACCTGCGCGTCGAACACATTGACAGCCATGCCGACCGCATGTGCGTCCACGTTGTGCAGGGCAAGGGCGCCAAGGACCGCCTCGTGCCGCTGAGCCCCGACACGCTGGCCGTCGCTCGCGCGTGGTGGCTCGTCGCGCGCCCTCGCTCGTGGCTGTTCGGCACGCTGCGCGATGCCGATCAACCCCTGGACATCGGCATGGCCCAGCGATGGTACCGCCGGGCCTGCGCCCACGCCCGCATCACCAAGCGCGGCGGCATCCACACCCTGCGCCACTATGTCCTGCGCCGAACTATGTCCACCCACTGACGCTGAGTGAGGCTCGCTGCGAGCTGTAAAGCCTGCAGCGCGGGACATAGCTTTTCTCCTTCCAGGCAACCATCCGGAAGGAGTTCTCATGTCCCGCACCATGGATCGCGCGCTGACGCTCGTGCGTTCAGCGCAAGGCCCGATCGCCCCGCACCTTGAGGCGTTCGCTGCCTCGCTCATTGACCAGCAGTATTCGACGTTCTGTGTGCATCACAAGGTCTACCGAGTCGCACAGTTCAGCGCATGGCTGACGCAGCGAAGTCACGGCACTGCGGCGCTTGTTGTCGACGAGACCCTGGCCGATCTCTACCTGCGCGAGGCGCTGAGCGACCGAACTCGCAGCCGAGGGATCGCTCGCTTCGAACTGCAACAGTTGCTGTGCTTCCTGCGCGAGCGTGGCCTGGTTCCAGCCCCTGTATCGGGGCCGGCCGACCCGGTAGAAGAGGCGATCCGCTGCTTTGCGGCGCATCTGCGCGAGGTCCGCGGTCTTGCCGATCGCACGATCGAGCTTTACTGCGAGTTCGCCGTGCAGTTTCTGAGGTCGCGCTTCGGTCGCGACCCCGTGGACATGCGCGCATTGCTGCCTACAGACGTGATCGAGCATGTACAGCGTCAGGCCAAGCGCATGCCGGCGCGTCGGCTCAAGCTGGTGATCACGGCGCTGCGATCGCTGCTGGGTTACGGCCAGATGTGCGGCGAGGTGTTGCCGCAGATCGTCGCCGCCGTGCCTTCCGTGGCGAGCTGGGCCACGACACCGGCGCTGCCGCGCGCGATCTCGGCCGAGCACGCTCGTCTGGCGATCGAGAGTTGCAAGCTGCACACTCCCGTAGGCCGGCGTGACCGCGCCGTGTTGCTGCTGTTGGCGCGCCTGGGGCTGCGCTCCTGCGAGGTCGCGGCGCTTCTGCTCGACGATGTGGACTGGGCCGCTGGCTGCCTGTGTGTGCGCGGCAAGGGCGGACGTGCCGGCTTGGTGCCGTTACCGCCCGACGTCGGCGAGGCGATTGCCGCGTACCTCCAAGATGGGCGACCCGCCAGCGAGGATCGGCATGTGTTCCTGCGTTCGCGTGCGCCCATACGCGCCTTCAGGAACAGCGCCGTAGCCGTGGCCTCGATCGTCAAGCACGCGTTGGAGCGTGCCGGCATCGACGCCCCACACGAGGGAGCACACCAGTTCCGCCATGCTCTGGCGGTCGGCCTGCTCAGGCAAGGTGCCTCGCTGCCCGAGATCGGCGAGTTGCTGCGCCACCGCAGTCCGCAGGTCACGACGGTCTATGCCCGTGTGGACCTCATCGCCCTGCGCGCACTGGCGCCCGCCTGGCCAGGAGGTGCACGATGAACACGCTGCGCGACGCCTTGAGCGACTACCTCGAACTACGGCGCGGCCTGGGCTTCAAGATGCACGACGCCGGCCTGCAACTGCCCAGGTTCGTGAGTTTCCTGGAGCAGTGCGGCGAGCGACGCATCACCAGCGCCCTGGCGTTGCAGTGGGCGCAGCAGTCGACTGTCGTGCAACCCGCCGAGTGGGCGCCCGGCAGGCCGATCTGCTGCCGATCGAGTACTTCCACGTGGTCTTCACGCTGCCGGCACCCATCGCGGACCTCGCGTATCAGAACAAGGCCGAGCTCTACGGCCTGCTGTTCGACATGGCCGGCGAGGTGCTTCAGGTCATAGCCGCAGATGCCAAGCATCTGGGTGCGCGCATCGGCGCCACGCTGGTGCTGCACACCTGGGGCTCGGCGCTGACGCATCACCCCCATGTGCACGGCATCGTGCCGGGCGGCGGACTGGCACCCGACGGCAAGACCTGGGTGGGCTGCCGGCCGGGCTTCTTCCTGCCCGTACGCGTGCTCTCGCGCCTGTTCCGGCGGCGCTTCCTCGAAGGGCTTGAGCAGTTGCATCGCGCGGGGCGGCTGCAGTTCTTCGGCGAGCACGCGGCGCTGCTGAACGCCAAGGCCTTCGCCGACTGGGTCGCGCCGATGCGGCGCCAGGAGTGGGTGGTCTATGCCAAGCGGCCGTTTGCCGGGTCGCAGGCCGTGCTGGCCTATCTGTCACGCTACACGCACCGGGTGGCCATCTCCAACAGCCGCCTCGTCGCCGCCGATGCGCGCGGCGTGACCTTCCGCTGGAAGGACTACCGCGACAAGGGACGCACGCGCCAGAAGACCATGACGCTGGAGCCGCAGGAGTTCATGCGGCGCTTCCTGCTGCATGTGCTGCCCGGTGGCTTCCATCGCATCCGGCACTACGGCCTGCTGGCCAACGGCAATCGGCGCGACTGCCTGGCGCAAGCGCGCACCGCGCTGCAGGCCAAGGTCGAAGTGCCCACCGGCGAGCCAGCGGTGCGAGCGCCGGCCTTCGTCTGCTGGCACTGCGGGCGGCCATTGCTCATCGTCGAGATCGTCCTGCGCGAGCGGCCATTGATCCGGGCACCACCCTCATGAGCATTGGCGCGACGACTCGGCACCAGCAAGCACCGACCCTTGTTCATCGCAAGCCGGTGCGGGGTGGACTTGTATTGTCTGTCGCCGGCCCAGGCGCAGCGACGGTGGCGAACCACGCACCACGGCACTCGGCAGGCCATCGTGCCTGCTCGGACACAGGCATCGCTTCATTCGCGGCCATCGACATGCCGTCAACTGCGCTGAGTCGGCGCGGCCGCAACGCCGAATCGCCATGGCAACGATGCCTCGACAACCGTTGCCACATGCGCCGCGGTTTCCTCCTTTGAGGTTTATCCAACACCTGCCCTCAGGTCGGCCTGGCGCATCGACCTGTCCTGCGCGTCGGGCAGGTGTCGGACAAACCTAAACCACAGCAGACCTCGGTCCAACTACGGGTCCAGGCTGATCAGAGTCGCTCACTGTCCGCATCCTGACCGACAGCTTACTCCAGCACCGGCCACTCAGCGTCACCGGCCTGATTGGCAGCTTTACCCTTGGCACCCGCCGGTCGACTTCTGAGTCCTCGCACCCGCGTGCCGCCTCGAACTTACGCCTGACCGCGCTGCCCACTGCGCAGTGGGCAGCTGGCAGCCGGCTCCCGGCCGCGGCAGGCAGGGAGGGCAGCACCAGCCCCACGGCGACGCCGCTCAGCACGAGGCCTTGCAGCCACTGCGTGAGGTAGTGCGGGTCAACGCCAGGCACGGTCAGGAACCAAACGCTGCTGCAGGCGTACAGCACCGCACCGCCCACCAGAAAACACCGGTGCCCCAGTGACGGTGGTCGCTGCATAGCGGAGCCGGCTGGATGCCGTAGGCCGTTGAAGCTCCATCATCCATCTCCTATTGCGGCAACCTGCGCGGCAGCCACAACCAGGCCACCACCCCCAACAGGAGCATCAGAACGCCGCCTGCACCCACGGCCAGATGCAGTCCTGACACAAAGGCTTCCTTGGCCTGCACCAAGGTAGCCTCCGCGATCCCTGGGTGGCCCAGGGTTTCGTTCAACGTGCCCGCCATGCCCGGGCCGGACAGCCGGAACACCAGTGCCGCTAGGGATCCAAGCAAGGTGATGCCCAAGGCGTTGCCGATTTCGTTGCTGGTTTCTGCAATCGAGCCCGCTGCCCCGGCGCGCTCACTCGGCACCGCCGACACGGCGATCTCGGCCACGAGGCTGAATGACAAGCCGTACCCCACACCCGCGATCACTGTCGAAGCCACGAACGCCATCACGCCGGCCTCGGTCGTCGTGAACAGCAGCAGGAACGCGCCCAGGCTGATCAGGAAGTGCGTGCCAACCAGGGCTGCCTTGCGACCAATGCGCTCGACGATGCGGCTCGTTCCGACGCAGGTGGCCGTGAGCACCACCGCCCCCGGCAAGGCCATCAGCGCTGCCGCGAAGACCTCATGGCCCAGCACCGATTGCAGGTAGATGCCCGACAGATAGCCTGCTGCAGACCAGACCACTAGCGACAGCAGCCCGGTCAGGATGGCGATCGAAAAAATGCGATCCTTGAACAAGCTCAGGTCCAGCAGCGGAAAGGCGATCTTCGTCTGTCGGTGCAGGAAAGCCGCCAGGGCCAGCAGGCCCGCGATCCCGGCGATGGACTGCACCGGCGTAAAGCCCTCCGCAGCCGCGCTCTTGACCGAGTAGGTGAACAGCAGAATGCCTGCGAAGGACAACAGCAGGCTCGGCGCGTCGATGCGGCCATAGGTGGTGCTACGTACTTCGCGCAGCAGCACTGGCGCGGCCAGCAGGAAGGCCAGCACCACCGGCACGTTGATCAGGAACACCACGCTCCAATCGAAGCGTTGCAGCAGCAGCCCGCCAATGATCGGCCCGATGGCAAAGCCCGCCGCGAACGTCGCTGCGAAGATGCCGATGGCCTGCGCCCGCTGCCGCGGATCGGGAAACAAGGCGCTGACGATGGCCAGCCCCGACGGTAGCAACGTGGCGCCGCCCAGCCCCATCAGCGCGCGAAAACCGATCATGCTGCCGGGTGTCGTCGAGTACGCCACGCCCAAAGACCCCAACCCGAAGATCACGGCTCCTGTCATCATCAGCTTCAACCGCCCATAGCGGTCGCCGATGTTGCCGAAAGTGATGAGCAGCGAGCCAACGACGAAGCCGTAGATGTCCAGAATCCATAGTGCCTGATCCGCCGTCGGCAAGATCGCGGAAGTGAGGCGCGGCATGGCGAGGTACAGGACGGAGCCGTCCATCGCTACCAGCAGCACCAAGGCGAGAACCGTCGAAAGCCCCAGCCATGCCTTGCTGCTGGCGGCCTGTGGAATAGAAAGCTCATCGGTGTTCATGGTCATAGTCCGGGTGCGGATGCCACCCGATTGCCTACCGAGCCGCGATCCAATATGCTGAAGTAAATTACTAATAGTAGATTACCTTTGGTATATAGAGATGTCGAGCCCCCAGAGAACCCCTGCCACCTCCAAGGATTCCCCCCGCCGCCGTCTTTCCAGGGATGGGCGGCTGCGCCAGCTTCTCGATGTGTCGTGGCAGTTGATCCGGGCCGAAGGCACCGATGCCTTGACCTTGGGGCGGCTGGCCGACGATGCGGGCGTCACCAAGCCGGTCGTCTACGACCACTTCGGCGCGCGCAATGGGCTGCTGGCGGCGCTGTACCAGGATTTCGACGTGCGCCAGACGGCCGTGATCGACGCGGCCATCGCCGCCAGCAAGCCCACGTTGAAAGACAAAGCCAGCGTCATTGCCAGCAGCTACGTCGAATGCGTGCTTACCCAGGGGCGTGAGATTCCAGGCGTATTGGCCGCACTCAGCGGTTCGCCGGAACTGGCGGCGGTCAAGCGCCAGTACCAGCAGGCGTTCATCGAGAAGTGCCAGGGCATCCTTGCGCCCTTCGCCGGTTCGCAGGGCGTGTCGCTGGCAAGCCTGTGGGCGATGCTCGGCGCGGCCGAGGCATTGTCTCAGGCGGCGGTGGCTGGAGACCTCAGCGAGGAGCAGGCGCGAGGCGAGTTGATGGAGACCATCCTCGCTATGGTCAGGCGCAGCAAGTAAGCCTATCGCGCCTTCGGAAGCTTCTCGCCTCCATGCTCCTGGAGCGCCGCCTTCAGTACCTTCTTGTAGTTGGGCTGCGCACTTTCAAGTCGTTCGCGCCCCTTCTCGGTCAGAACGGGGTCCGCCCCGATGTGAGGTCAGGTGTTTCTATGCACCAGCGTCTTCGACAGTTCGACGATGAGCGATCCGGTTGTTCTTGACGCGCCAGAAGTGGCATCGTACATTAACTGGAACGAGCGTTCCAGTTAATTGATTTGCTATGCGCACCAAAGAGTTCGAGCCTGACGAGATTGCCGATGCCGCCATGAAAGTTTTTTGGCAGCGTGGCTACGCTGCGACCTCGATTCAGGATCTGGTCGATGGCACTGGCCTGTCCCGCAGCAGCCTGTACAGCACCTTCGAAAACAAGCAAGGGCTCTATCAGCACGCTCTTCGCCGCTACCAAACCGTGACCCAGGCCAATGTGGAATTGCTGGCCAGCCCAGAGGCTTCCCCAAAGGCATTGATCCGGCAATTGCTGATGCGGATCATTGAGGATGAGTTGAGCGACCCGCTGCGGCGCGGCTGTTTGGTCGCAAATGCCACACTGGAAATGGCGGGCCAGGATGATGCCGTTGCGGAACTTGTGGCGCACAACTTCCAACATCTGAAAAAGGCATTGGAGAAGCTGATCCAGCGTGGGCAGCAATCGGGGGAACTGTCCGCCGTCAAGAGTCCACGGGCGCTGGCTCGGTTCTTCGTCAATACCATTCAGGGGCTGCGGGTACTGGGAAAAGGCAGTCCCGCGCAGCAGCGGCGTCAATGCCTGTTGGACGTGATCGACGTGGCCCTCGACACGCTGTAGCCATTTACCTGCCCGTCGTCCCGGCGCGCGTCGCAAGGGACGCCGGGTTTTTATTTGCTCTATTTTGGAATGATCGTTCCTGTAAGTTTTGACTGTCAAAGGAGTTCTCATGAGTACGAATCGAGATGTCACCATCGCCGTCCTAGGCACTGGCCTGATTGGCGCGCCTGTTGCACGCAACTTGCACAAGCAGGGATTCACCGTGCATGCCTGGAATCGCACCGCAGCCAAAGCCCAGGCGCTGGTGGCAGACGGCGTTAAGGCGTTCGGCAGCCTTGCCGAAGCGGTGCGCGGTGCTGATGTCATCGTGACCGTGCTCAATGACGGCCCCAGCGTCGAGGCGGCCATGCAGGCGGCGGCACCGGCTCTGGCCAAGGGCTCGGTCTGGGTGCAATTGAGCACGGTAGGCATTGAGGGCACCGACACCCTGGCTACGTTGGCCAAACAGCACGGACTGGTGTTTTATGACGCTCCAGTGCAGGGCACCCGCCAGCCGGCCGAGTTGGCCCAACTGATCATCTTGGCATCCGGCCCTGTCGAGCAACGCTCAGTTGTGCAGCCCGTCTTCGATGCCATCGGCAAGCGCACGGTATGGGTAACCGAGCAGATCGGCGCCAGCAGCCGCCTGAAACTCGCGCTCAACAACTGGGCTTTTGCGCTGACCCACGGACTGGCCGAGAGCCTGGCCATTGCCAAGGGGCTGGGCGTCGATCCCGCGCTGGTGGTGGATGTGGTCACTGGCGGGCCGATGGACAGCGGTTACTTCCAAGCCAAGGCTGCCGCCATTCTTGCGGAGAACTACGCCGCCAGCTTCTCCATCACAAACGCGGTGAAGGACGCCCGGCTGGTGGTCGATGCCGCCGATCAAGCCAGCGTGCAAGTGGATGCAGCGCGAGCGGGTCTTCGGCGTTTCGAGCGGGTGCTGCGAGCCGGTCACGGGGACAAGGATATGGCAGCGTCCTACCTCGCCTGAGTTGATGGGAGCGACGACAACATGAATATCAAACATCACCAAAGCGCTCCGCAAGCGCCGGTAGAAAGCACCGATAGGCTACCCCTTGGCAGGCTGCTGGCGTTCACGATGGCGGGCTTTCTTGCCATCATGACCGAGACCATGCCGGCCGGCTTGCTACCGCAGATCGGACAAGGGCTGGGTGTTTCCGAAGCCTTCGCGGGCCAACTGGTGACGCTGTATGCGCTTGGGTCGGTCCTGGCGGCCATCCCGGTCGTCGCCATCACCCGCAGTTGGAACCGCAGGCCGTTGTTAATGCTGGCAATCGGCGGCCTCTTGGTGTTCAACACCATCACAGCGTTGTCCACCCATTACGGGCTTACTTTGGTGGCGCGTTTCATTGCAGGCATGGCGGCCGGCGTGGTGTGGGGATTGCTGGCCGGCTACGCAAGGCGCCTGGTGGCTCCGCATCTACAGGGGCGCGCTTTGGCGGTGGCAGGTGTCGGCCAGCCCATTGCCTTGTCCATCGGAATTCCGCTGGGCGCGTGGCTGGGCACCTTGTTCGACTGGCGCGACGTGTTCTGGATCATGTCGGCCCTGTCGATGTTGCTCTTGGCATGGGTGCGGCTGGCGGTGCCGGATTTCGCGGGCCAATCGGCCAGGCAACGCATACCGATACAGCGCATCTTCATGATGCCTGGCGTTCGCCCGGTACTGCTGGCGCTATTCGCCTGGATACTGGCGCACAACGTCCTCTACACGTACATCGCCCCCTTCCTGGTATCGGTTGGGCTGGGTCATCGCGTCGATGCTGTGCTCCTTCTGTTCGGCGTGTCTTCCATCGTGGGGATCTGGATCACCGGGTTGCTGGTTGATCGCTGGCTGCGCGCGTTGACGCTGCTGAGCCTGGCGATATTCGCCGTAGCTGCGCTGGTGCTTGGCTTGTCCAGTGCTTCACCGTGGGGCGTCTTGCTCGGAATAGCGACATGGGGGCTGACCTTCGGCGGTGCGCCGACATTGCTGCAAACCGCGCTGGCAGATATGGCGGGCGATGGTGCCGACGTGGCGCAATCCATGCTGGTGACGATCTTCAATCTCGCCGTAGCAGGCGGCAGTGTGCTGGGTGGCGTGCTGCTTGAGCGCGTGGGCCCTCCATCCTTCCCCTGGACGATGGCGGCACTGGCGTTGGTAGGGCTGGTCGTTGTCTGGTCAGCGAATCGGTATGGCTTCCCGCCGCGTCGGCATGTCATCGCATCTTGATCGCGTGTAGCGATGAGCAGAAGCATGACAAATACCTGGCGCGATGTGACGTTGACAGCGCTCGCGCCGGCGATCTGGGGGGGGGGCAAGTTATTTGGTGACTTCGGAATGCCTGCCTGCAGATCGGCCTTTCACGGCAGCACTTTTGTGCGTGCTGCCGGCGGGCGCACTGCTGATTTTTACTACCCGACATTTGCCAGTGAAGGCCAACCGCTATTCTTGTGACACCGTAAGACTAGGAAAGACCGTAGCCACTGGCCGCCAACTCGCGGGCCAGAAAATCAACGATCAGCTGCGTACGCAGCAGGGGCTGGCGGCGCTGCGTACTGACCGCGTGCACGGTCAGTGGCGCGGGCATGCAGTCGCTTAGCAGGCTGGACAGCTCGCCGTTGGCCAGCAGATCGTCCACGATGAAGTGCGGGGTCAGCGCGATGCCCAGGCCACTGCGCAACAGCTCGCGCAGCATCACGCTGTTGTCAGCGCGCAGCTGGCCGCGCACGGCCACGTTGATAGGCCGGCCGTGCAGCATGAAGGGCCAGTCGCTGCCCGTGCTCGACAGCGCGAACACCAGCGCGTTGTGCCGTGTGAGGTCGGCCGGCCCGCGCAGCGGCGGGCTGCTGGCCAGGTAAGCCGGGGCTGCCACCAGCACGCGCGGCACGCGTCCCAGCGCCCGTGCGTGTAGGCTGCTGTCGGGCAGCTGGGTGCCGATGCGGATAGCTGCGTCAAGGCGTTCCGCCACCAGGTCCACATAGCGGTCGGTCAACTGCAGGTCGAGCTGAAGCTCCCGGTGCTCGCGCAAGAACGCGGGCAGCCTCGGCTGCAGCCAGCGCAACGCAAACGAGCTCGGTACGCTCAGGCGCAGCAGGCCGCGCACCGTCTGGCCTTGAGACTGCACACGGGCGAATGCAGCCTCGGCCTCTTCCAGCAACTGAACGCAATCCAGCAGAAAACCTTCACCTGCCGCCGTGAGCGACACCTTGCGGGTGCTGCGCTGCAGGAGCCGGACGCCCAACTGGCTTTCCAGGCCAGCGACCAGCTTGGTCACCGCGCTGCCGGTCACTTCCAACTGGCGGGCTGCGGCGGCAAAGCTGCCCAGTTCTCCAACTGCTCGAAAGGCACGCAACGATTGCAGGCTGGGATTCATCGGATTCCTTCCAGATCGGAAGCAGATTAGTTCTTCGCCTCAACTATCCATGAGTTTCGCTCTTCCAAAGAATATCCCTTCTGAGTGAAGGAACCAGGAGATTGCGATGTCGCCGCTGAAGTTGTGGGAGCGGAGCTGGCTGCTGTTGGCCACGGGCGTGGCGCTGGGGCTGTCGATGCCCTTGGGCAAGCTGGCAGGCGAGGCCGGCGTGGGGGCCTTGAGCTTCGCGCTGATGCCCGCCGGCGGTGCTGCGCTGCTGCTCACCGTGCTGGCCTGGCGCCAGTCAGGTTGGCCTGCGGACCCGGCACGCCTGCTGGGCTTTGGCGCCGTGGCTGGCCTGTTGGGCAATGCCATTCCAAACACGCTGACGGCCTGGCTTTCGCACAGCGCCGGGGCCGGATTGACCGGCTTGGCCTACACGCTGCCGCCGGTCTTCACGCTGGGCCTGATGCTGCTGTTCCGTTGGGAGCGTTGGCAGGAGTTGCGCGTGGTCGCTGTGCTGTTGGGTCTGACCGGTGCCATCTGGCTGGTGTCAGCGCGCGTGCAGGGCGGCACGCTGGCCGTTGGCTCAGCCTTGCTACTCCTCGCGGTGCCGATGGCCATTGGCGCCGGCAATGTTTTCCGTGCCCGCTACTTGCCCCCGGGGGTGTCGCCGCTGTGGATGGGCGCTGCCGCTGCCAGCGGGGCGTTCGCTTGGCTGTTGCCAGCCTGGTTGCTGGCGCCAGCCAGTTTCAGCGCAGTCACCGGGCCAGGTCTGACCTATCTCTTCTTGCAGGTGCTGATGGCGGCCATCGGTCTCACGCTCTTCTTCCAACTGCAGCTGCGCAGCGAGCCGGTGACGATGAGCTTCGTAGGCTACGTCATCGCACTGACCGCCGTGCTGAGCAGCACACTGCTGCTGGGCGAGCACTTGCCACCGCAACTCTTGCCGGCCGCGGCGTTGATCGGCAGCGGCTTCTGGTTGATTCAACGCAAGGTCCCGTCAACGAAGGCGAGTCAATGAACATCCCCGACAAACGCAGGCGCGCGAGCCCGCGGATTGAGCGCTTGAATCCATGTCGACAGCAAAGACCGTGACGGATAGCCCAGCGCCTTGATCGTGGCGGCGATGCAATGGCCGTGGTCGCGGTGATGCTCAACGGCACGCTCCTTGTGCGTCTGCGACCCAGACCGTCCAGCAGTACTGTGACGAGCATCGCGAGCGCTACCCGGGCCCGCCTTGACCAACGATGTGACGGCGTCGGATTGGGCTGCGTCTATCTGCTCCTGCGTCGGGATGATGACCTTCGGTGGCTTCGGGACCTCCGGCGGCGGCTCAGGAAGTAGCAGGGCATCAAACAGCTGTTGCCTGACGAGCTCCAGGGGCAGGTCCAGTTCCATCGAAAGCTGTTCCGCCGTCTTGCCCGCGAAGTACAGGTTGCGGGCAACGTCTCGCGGAAGCAGCAACTCGCGGGCGAAAGTGTTTGCCTGCAACTCAGCGCGCTCCCTCGCGCCATAGGCCTCGACCTTCTGGGCGCCGAAGGTGTCGGCCAGCGCTGGATGAGCTCAATCGTCGATTTCGGCGTGCTGAGTTTCTGACCGTTGATGGCAGTCTTTAGTTCAGCGCTCTGTTTGCGACTTTTAGTGGCGCTAGTCCACCGACGCTTGTTCGTTGGGCAGAAACATGGCGCGGCTGTCGTTTACGACTCTAATGGCCAGGAACACAAGCGCCGTGTTGTCACAGGCCCGCCATGTTGCGCCGCTAGGCTGGCGGCAACGCCGCTGTTGCGGCCGGGAGCCACCGTGAGCCACATCGAAGACGAACTGGTGAAGCGCATTCACCGTGACCTGCAGGACGATTTCGACGAGGAGCTGGAGCTAGAGCTGGAAGACCGCGAGCACGGTGTCATGCCGAGTGACGATGCCTCCGCCGAACGCAAGCGTTACTTCCGCGAGCTGTTCCGGCTGCAGAGCGAGCTGGTCAAGCTGCAGGACTGGGTGCAGCACACCGGCCACAAGGTGGTCATCCTGTTCGAGGGCCGCGACGCGGCGGGCAAGGGCGGCGTCATCAAGCGCATCACGCAGCGCCTCAACCCGCGCGTGTGCCGCGTGGCCGCGCTGCCGGCGCCGAACGACCGTGAGCGCACGCAGTGGTACTTCCAGCGCTATGTGTCGCACCTGCCGGCGGCGGGTGAGATCGTGCTGTTCGACCGCAGTTGGTACAACCGCGCCGGCGTCGAGCGCGTGATGGGCTTTTGCACCGACGAGCAGTACGAGGAGTTCTTCCGCTCCGCGCCCGAGTTCGAGCGCATGCTGCAGCGCTCGGGCATCCAGCTCATCAAGTACTGGTTCTCGATCAGCGACGACGAGCAGCGCGTGCGCTTCCTGGGCCGCATCCATGACCCGCTGAAGCAGTGGAAGTTGAGCCCCATGGACCTGGAATCGCGCCGCCGCTGGGAGGAATACACCCGGGCCAAGGAGGTGATGCTGGAGCGCACCCACACGCCCGAGTCGCCGTGGTGGGTCGTCAAGGCCGACGACAAGAAGCGGGCGCGGCTCAACTGCATCCACCACCTGCTCAGCCAGATGCCCTACCAGGAAGTGCCGCACGCCGACATCGAGCTGCCGGCGCGCGAGCGGCGCGAGGACTACACGCGCAACCCGGTGCCGGACGACATCATGGTGCCCGAGATCTATTGATCTCCACTTAGCATCCGGCCATGAAGTGGCCACCTCTTTCGCTGTTCGTCGTCGTGGGTTTGACCGCGCTCGCCTCCTGGGCATGGCGCAGCCATGTCGCGGCCGAGGACGGCCAGTTGCTGGCGCAGCGCGCGAAGCCCGGCGACATCCGCATGATCTCGTCCGAGACCTGCGGCTGGTGCACGGTGGCACGGCGCTGGATGACGCAGCAGCGCGTGCCGTTCACCGAGTGCTTCATCGAGCGTGATGCGCAATGCTTGGCCGACTACCAGGCGCTGGGCGGCCGGGGCACGCCGACGCTGGTCGTGCGCGGGCAGACCGTGACCGGTTTCGACCGGGCACGCATCATCGGAATCCTGGAACAGGCCGAGCCGAATCGGCAACGCTGACTCAGCAGCGCTGGCGATTCGGCTCGGCGACGGTTTGAGAAGGCGTCATTCGCATGGAGCGCCTGTCTCAGATGCGCTTCGTGCCCGTCTTGGCGGCGGCCAGCGTGCTGTGGCGCAGCAGCGTGGCTTCGCTGTAGCCGACCACGGTCACGCGCGGCAGCTGGGCGACTTCACGGACGGCGTAGCCGGTCACGACGACGCGGGGCAGCTGCACGACTTGCTGGGTGGACTTGCCGGTGATGACGACGCGTTCCAGCTTGACGGTGGCCTGCGGTGCGGCATGGGCGGCAACGGTAAAGGTCAGGCCGGCGACAGCGGCGAGGACGGCAGTGAAGAGGGTGTCTTGCAGGTTCATGGTGGACTCCGTTTGCTGGGTTTCGAACCGCGTGATTGCTTGTTCGATGGAGTCAGTTTCGTCATCACGGCCACTCGCTGCCAGGCGCCTGCGATCAATCGCGGGTCGCGGCGGATGAACTGCAAATCAGGTGGACAAACTGCGGCCGTGACGCTGCCCCTCGCCCAGTCTTGCCCCGCTGAACGCGGACCAGCCTGGTCGGTCCCCCTGGGGGACGAAGCTGTTTGCGGCGTTGAGCCGCAAACAGCTTCAAGCGGGCCGGCTTGGGGCGGCCCGGCGCTCGGCCCGAATACCTGTCAGTCCAGTTGCAAGCCCAGCCGCGCCAGCTCGCCGCGCCCCTGCCGCACCAGCACGGGCTCGTCGCCCTGGCTCAAGTCCAGCACCGTCGTGGGCTGGGCCGGGCAGGCGCCGGCGTCCAGCACGAACTGCAGCTGGCGGTCCAGGCGCTGGCTGACATCGGCCGCGTCGTTCATCGGCTCGGTCTCGCCGGGCGGGATCAGCGTCGTCGACAGCAGCGGCTCGCCGAAGAGCGCCAGCAGGTCCTGCGTGACGCGGTGGTCGGGCACGCGCAGGCCGATGGTGCGGCGGCTGGGGTGGGACAGGCGGCGGGGAACTTCCTTGGTCGCCGGCAAGATGAAGGTGTAGGCGCCAGGCGTGGCGAGCTTGAGCAGGCGGTACTGGCGGTTGTCCACCATCGCGTAGGTGGCCAGCTCGGACAGGTCGCGGCACAGCAGCGTCAGGTGGTGCTTGTCGTCCACACCGCGCACGCGGCGCAGCGCCTCGACGGCGGCCTTGTCGTCCAGATGGCAGACCAGCGCGTAGCTGGAGTCCGTCGGGATCGCGCCCACGCCACCGGCCTGCAGCATCTGCGCCACCTGGCGCAGGAAGCGCGGCTGCGGGTTGTCGGGATGGACTTCGAAGAGCTGGGCCATCAGTGCTGAATCCTCGCCTCAAGCTCGGCCCACACCGGCGTCAGCTGAGCCGCCAGCGGCGGCAGCGCGCCCAGGTCGATGCGGCTCTCGTCGGGGGAATGGAAGTCCGAGCCGCGCGAGGCCAGCAGGCCGAACTCCAGCGCCGTGTCGGCGTACTTCACGAACTCGTGCGGCGCATGGCTGCCGGTGACGACCTCGATGCCGCGCCCGCCATGGCCGATGAACTCGGTGATCAGCGCGTACTCCTCGGTCGGCGTGAAGTCGTAGCGGCCCGGGTGGGCGATGACGGCGACGCCGCCGGCCCGCGTGATCCAGCCGACCGCGTCCTTCAGCGCCGCCCACTTGTGCGCGACGAAGCCGGGCTTGCCCTCGGTCAGGAAGCGGCGGAAGACCTCGGAGATGTCGCCGCAATGGCCTGCGTCCACCAGGAAGCGGGCGAAGTGCGTGCGCGAGATCAGGTCGGGGTTGCCGACGTACTTCAGTGCGCCCTCGAAGGCGCCGTGGATGCCCACCTGGGCCAGGCCGGCGGCCATCTCGCGGGCACGCGCCTCGCGGCCGCCACGCGTGGCGCGCAGGCCGGCGACGATCTCGGGCGCCTCATGGTCGAAGCCCAGGCCGACGATGTGCACCACGCGGCCGGCGAAGGTCACCGAGATTTCGGTGCCGGTCAGATAGGCCAGGCCGCTCGCCTTGGCCGCCGCGATGGCGCGGGCCTGGCCGCCGATCTCGTCGTGGTCGGTCAGCGACCACAGCTGAACGCCGCGCGCCGCCGCGCGCTCGGCCAGCGCCTCGGGCGTCAGCGTGCCGTCCGAAATGACGGAATGGCAGTGCAGGTCGGCGTTGAGCGTGGGGTCGAGGTTCACGCCGCGATTGTGTCAGCCGCCGTCACAGACGAAAGGCCTTGACGGTTTCGTCCATACCCTGGGCCTGGGCTCTGAGGCTTTCTGCCGACGCGGCGGCCTGCTCGACCAGCGCCGCGTTCTGCTGCGTCATCGCGTCGATCTCGCGCACCGCGTCGCCCACCTCGGTGGTCTGCTGGGCTTCGCCGCGGGTCTGCTCGGCCATCGCATGGATGAGGCCGCTCATGTCGCCGACCTTGCCCAGGATGGCCTGCACTGACGCGCCGGCTGCCTTGGCCTGGGCACTGCCGGCCTCGACCCGCTCCACCGACTGGGCGATCAGCGTCTTGATCTCCTTGGCGGCCGTGGCGCTGCGCTGGGCCAGGCTGCGCACCTCGGCGGCGACGACCGCAAAGCCGCGGCCCTGATCGCCGGCCCGCGCCGCTTCGACGGCGGCATTCAGCGCCAGGATGTTGGTCTGGAAGGCGATGCCGTCGATCAGGCCGGTGATGTCGGCGATGCGCTGGCTGGCGGCGTGGATGCCGCTCATCGTGCCGGCCATCGCGTCGACCACGCGGCCGCCGTCCGCCGCGACGGCGGCGGCGGAACCGGCCAGGGCCTCGGCGTCCCGGGCCGCCTGGCTGCTGTGCCGGACCGCAGCGGTCAGGGACTGCACGTGGGACGCGGTCTGCTCTAGCCGGGCTGCGGCCTGCTCGGTGCGCTGCGCCAGGTCCTGGTTGCCGACGGCGATCTCGCCGGCCGCCGTGCGGATGCCGCCGGCGTCGTGGTGGATGCGCTCGACCAGCGCGCGCAGGCGCTGCTGCATGTCGGCCAGCGCCGCCAGCACCCGGCCCAGTTCGTCCTGTCGGCCCTGGGGCACGGGCTGGGAGAGGTCGCCGGCGGCGATGCGCTCGGTCACCGCCACCATCTGCCCCACGGGGACCAGCAGCTGGCGGATGGCGCGCACCATCAGCCGCAGCATCAATGCCAGGGCCAGCGGCAGCAGCACCAGCAGCGCGTTGCGGCGCAGCGCGGCACGCTCGGCGCGGGCGGCCAGGCTGGCGTCCAGCGCCTCCATGACCTGGCCGCTGAGGCGGGCCTGCAGCGCACCGGCCTCGGCGAGGCGGGCGGCGAGCTGGTCCAGCGGGTAGTTCACGTCACGGGCGGCGGCGGCCAGCGTGGTGTCCACCTGCTGGCGCTGAGCCCGGGCGCTGAGCAGCAGCGGCTGCAGCCGGTGGTTGAGGGCACTGTCGTCGGCCTCCAGCGCCAGCCGCAGGCGCAGCTGCATCTGCGCGGCATGCTCGCCGTAGCGGCTGTGCACGGCGGACAGGCGGGCCAGGTCGTCCACGGCGGCGGCGCGCGCCAGCGCGGCCAGCTCCGAGAGCGCGTCCTGCACGCGTGGCGCGGACTGCAGGCCGGCCTCAATGGCGAAGTGGGAGGCCGCGTCCGGGTCCAGCAGCAGGCCGCTGCCGGCGTTCAGCTCGGCGATGGCCGTGAAGGCCGCGTCGGCCAGCGCAGCCTGCGCCGTCAGCAGGCTTGGCACGTCCAGCGGCCCTTGGTTGATGGCCTGCTGCAGCTCGGCATGGCGGCTGCGCAGCGCGGCGACCTGCTCGCGCTGGCGGGCGGCCAGGTGCTCGGGCAGGCCCGTGGCGAGCGTGGCCTCCAGCGACTTCAGCGCGGCTTGCACGGCCTCGGCTGCGGCGACGGCCTGCGGCTTCGCATCCGGCCGGGTGGACAAGGCCTCCGCGGCCAGGCCGCGCTGCGCCTGCAGGCTTGCCAGCAGCGCCTGCCAGGCGCGGTTGGCGGGCAGGGCCTGGTGCTGCTGGTCGGCGGTGGCCAGCTGTTCGGCATAGCCGCGCAGCAGCAGTGCGCAGGGCAGGGCGCCCAGCAGCAGCGACAGGCAGGCGATGAAGATGAGCCGCGTGCGCAGGCTCCAATGGGCGGTCAACAGCTTCATGACGGCGGGCTGTGTTCAGGCCGCGCGCAGCGTGCGCTGCGGCGTGCGGCGGTCGACGAAGTAGCGGCTGCCGCCGGCGCGGCCCTTGACGACGCGCTTGGGCTCGGCCAGCGCGGCGCTGAGCGCCCGCGCGCTGTCGAAGCTGCCCGGCAGGTGCAGCACGGCGCCGGCCGAGAAGGTGGGCAGCGGGTGGAAGCTGGGCTGGTTCTGGCGGTTCAGCGTCACATAGCCGCCGGCGGCCAGGTGTTCGGCCGAGAAGAAGCTGCGCACGCCGGCATCGAAGGCCTCGCAGATGCGCGTCAGCCGCGCCTCCCAGTCGGCGCTGCCCAGCACCATGACGAAGTCGTCGCCGCCGACATGGCCGACGAAGTCCAGCTGCGGGTCGGCGGCCTGGGTCAGCGCGCGGGCGGCCAGGCGGATGATGTCGTCGCCGACGCGGTAGCCGTAGACGTCGTTGAAGGGCTTGAAGTTGTCGATGTCCCAGACCACGGCGGCAAAGCTCTCGCCGGCCTCGATGAGGCGGTCCAGGTGGTTGTCGATGGGCACGTTGCCGGGCAGCAGCGTCAGCGGGTTGGCGTAGCGGGCGGCGTGCACCTGCAGGTCGGACACGGCCTTGAGCAGGTCGGAGCTGCGGCCCGAGCCGAAGTAGGCGCCGTCGCGCGTGACGATGAAGCCGTCCATCAGCAGGCGCTCGTCGAGGTTGGCCAGCGCGTCGCTCATCGCGCGCAGCGGCGTGGCGACATCGAACACCAGCGGGTGCGGGTCCATGACCTCCACGCAGCTGCGCTTGTCGAAGATGTCCATGAAGTAGCGCTCGGTGCTGCGCTTGAGCACGTGCAGCGAGCGCAGCACGCCGATGGGGCGCTGCTGCGCGTCCAGCACGGGGATGGCGAGCAGCTGTTCGTCGCTGTGGAACAGGTCCACCACGCTGCGGCAGTTGGCGGCGGCCGTGACGGTGAGGCCGCGGCGCGCCAGCTGCGCGGCGCTGGTGATGGCGCCCTGGGCCAGCGGCAGCGCCAGGTCGTTCTGCAGCAGGCGCGGCTGGGCGTCGGCGGCCAGGCGCCCGCTCCACTGCGCGCTCAAGGACGCACGCGGCGTGGCACTGGGCCGCGCGAACAGATAGCCCTGGCAGATGGACAGCCCCAGGCGGCGTAGCACGTCCAGGTCGGGTTCCTGTTCCAGCCCCTCGGCGACCACCTCGCAGCCGCTGCTGAGAGCCATCTCGACGATGGAGCGCACGAATTGCTGCTTCAGCGGTTCCTGGGCGATGCCGTCGATAAAGTGACGGTCGATCTTGACGAAGTCCGGCCGCATCTGCATCCAGCGGCGCAGGCTGGCGAAGCCCTCGCCGAGGTCGTCGAGTGCGACGCGAAAGCCACGCTCGCGCAGCGCCTGCAGCGCGTCGTCCAGCCGGGCCAGGTCCTCGATGGGGCGGGTCTCGGTCAGCTCGATGACGACGCGTGACGTGGGCAGTCCCAGCTCGTTCAGTTCTTCGGCCAGCAGGCCGGCATGCTCGCGTGCGCTCAGCAGCGTGTCGGCCGTGACGTTCAGGAACAGCTGGCCCGGCAGGCCCAAGCCCTTGAAGCGCTGGATGGCCCGGCGCACGACCAGGTGTTCCAGCTCGACGAGGCGGCCCAGGCGCGCGGCGGCCTCGAACAGCACGAGCGGCGAATGCAGCGGGCCGTCGGCCGGGCCGCGGGTCAGCGCCTCGAAGCCATAGACCTCGGCGCGGTCAATGGCGATGAGAGGTTGGAAGTGGATGTCGAAGCTGCGTTGCTCGATGAGGCGGTCGAGCGCGTGGGCGAGGGGGTCGGGCGCGTGGTCGCGCATGGAGGGCTCCGGGGTCCGCCGCGCCGCCCGAGACATCCGGGCTGGCTGGCGAGCGGCATTCTTCGGAGGCCCCGTGACAGTCAGGTGACTTGGGCTGGCGGCAAGCGCGGCCCTGCCAACTCCGTCACGCCTGGGCTTCGATCATGTACTGCACCCGCTGCTGGCCCTGCCATTCGTCCAGGCTCAGCCGGTAGGCCAGCGTGGCGCGCTCGGGCAGCATGTCAACGTGGTTGAACCAGATCGCGTCGATGAGCTTGGCGCCCTGGCGCAGGCGCAGCTTGAGATGCTTCTCGCCCACCAGCCGCTGCGAGATGACCTCGAAGCGGTCGCAGAATACCGGCGCCTCGAAGCCCTGGCCCCAGACCTGGGCGTCCAGCAGCCGGGCGGTCTCGGCCGTGGCGGCCTCTAGAGGCAGCGCGCCATCGTGGCGCAGCGTGCGGGTCAGGTCTTGCTCGTCCAGCCATTCCTCGGCGACGCGGGCGAAGGCGAGGGCGAAGCGGTTGATGTCGTCCACCGCCAGCGTGGCGCCGGCCGCCATCGCGTGGCCGCCGAACTTCGCGAGCAGGTCGGGCTCGCGCTTGGCGACCAGGTCCAGCGCGTCGCGCAGGTGGAAGCCGGGGATGGAGCGGCCCGAGCCCTTCAGGTGGCCATCGGCGCCGCGCGCGAAGACGAACGTCGGGCGGTGCACGCGGTCCTTGATGCGCGAGGCGACGATGCCGACGACGCCTTCGTGGAAGTCGGCGTCGAACAGCGCCACGGCCGGCGGCAGCGCGCCTTGCAGCGCGGCTATCAGGCCGTCCAGCCGCGCTTCGGCCATCTCGCGCATGCCGCTCTCGATCTCGCGGCGCTCGCGGTTGATGGTGTCGAGCTGGGTCGCGAGTTCGAGCGCACGCTCGGGGTCGTCAGTGGTCAGCGTCTCTATGCCCAGTGTCATGTCGGCCAGCCGGCCCGCTGCGTTGATGCGCGGGCCTAGGGCAAAACCGAGGTCGAAGCCCTGGGCCTTGGACGCATCGCGCTTGGCCGCGCTGAACAGGGCCATCACGCCGGGCTGCGCGCGGCCGGCGCGCATGCGCTTCAGGCCTTGCGCGACGAGGCGGCGGTTGTTGGCGTCGAGCTTCACGACGTCGGCGACGGTGCCCAGCGCGACGAGGTCGAGCAGGCCGTCCAGCCGTGGCACCTCTGTGAAGGCGCCACGCGAGCGCAGCTCGGCGCGCAAGCCCATCAGCACGTAGAAGGCCACGCCCACGCCGGCCAGCGACTTGCTGGCAAACGTGCAACCCGGCTGGTTGGGGTTGACGATGGCCTCCGCCTCGGGGACGACCGTCGAGCCGTCGACGAGGGCAGGGAGGTGATGGTCGGTCACCAGCACCTTGAGCCCCAGCGCGCGGGCGTGCGCCACACCGGCCAGGCTGGCGATGCCGTTGTCCACCGTGACCAGCAGCGCGGGCGATTGCTCCAGCGCCAGGTCGACGATGGTGGGCGTGAGGCCATAGCCGTGCACCGCGCGGTCGGGCACGACGTAGCCGAGTTGATCCGGCTGCGCGCCCAGCAGGCGCAGGCCGCGCAGCATGACGGCGCAGGCGGTGGCGCCGTCGCAGTCGTAGTCGGCGACGACGACGATGCGCTCGCCGTGCTGGAGGGCGTCGGCCAGCAGGCGGCCGGCTTCGGGCAGGCCCTTGAGGTCGGTCGGCGGCAGCAACTGGGCCAGGCTTTCGTCCAGCTCAGTCGCCTCGCGCACGCCGCGAGCGGCCAGCAGGCGGGCCAGCAGCGGCGCGACGCCGGCCTGCTCCAGCGCCCAGGCGGTGCGCGGCGGGACTTCGCGTTCAACGAGCTTGGGCGAGTTCATAGCGCCTCCAGCACGGCCGCCACATCGGGTGACTGCCAACGGCGCTTGAGCTTCTCGATCAGCGACAGCGGTTGAGCGCTGAAGTGACGTGCAAAGCGTTCGCCGCACAACGTCAGGCCGGTCAGCGCTTCAGCCAGCGGCCCGGCGTCGAGCCGCTGCCAGGCCTCGGCCCAGGCGGCGAGGTCGCCGTTCAGCAGCGGCTCGGTCAGGCGGGCATCGACGGTCACGTCGGCAGGCTTGCCGTTCGAGCGGCCGATATCGCCTATCCACACCGAGTTGATCGCATGCTCGCCGCGCGCCTCGCGCTCCTCGTTCAGTACGTGGCCGTGCATCAGCATCTGCGCCTCGTTCTGCCAGCGGCGCAGCACGCGGCTCTGCGGCAGCCATGGCTCGATGGGCCGGCCGGCGGCGCGTTCGATGCTGGCGGCTTGAAGACCGTCCAGCGCCGTCGCATGGCCGATGACCCAGTGCGTCGCATCCAGCAGCCGCCATTGCCAGCCCTCGCTCTCGGGCCACAGCTCGCGCAGCAGCGCGGCGAAGCGGGCCGCTTCGGACTCCGACAGCTGCAGCGCCGCCGGCGGCAACACGTCCACGCCGTCCGTGCCCACGGCCAGGTGCACCGGCGTCATCAGCGCCCAGCTCAGCTCGGGCCCGGCATCGACCGCCCAGGCCGCCGCGCTGGGCTCGGCCTGGCCACGCAGTGCGGCCAGCGCGATGTGGTGGGGCGGCTGGGGCGAGAACTCGTCGCTGCCCCAGGTCTCGGTCGGGCTGAGCCGGTTCAGCAGCGCGGCCAGGTTAGGCAGGGCCAGGCTGGAGAACGCATGCCGCGCGGCTTCGTCCAGCGCGCCGGCATGGGGAATCATCAGATGCATGAGCGGGATTATCCCGGGGGGCTTTCAAGTGGTTGTCACACAACCTTCATACACTTTTCGCCATGACCGACCCGACTCCATTGAAGCTGCTCAATCGCGAACAAGCCATTCTTGAATTCAACCGGCGCGTGCTCGCCCAGGCTCAGCGCGAGGATGTGCCGCTGCTGGAGCGGCTGCGCTACATCTGCATCGTGTCGAGCAACCTGGACGAGTTCTTCGAGGTGCGCTTCGCCGACATGCTGGAGGCCGCGCGCGACCCGCTCAGCACCGTGACGAGCCAGGACGTCGACCGCGTCGGCCGCGCCGCGCACACGCTGATCGACGAGCAGTACCACGTCTTCAACGAGCAGGTCATGCCGGTGCTGCTGAAGCAGCGCATCGTCGTGCTCAACCACGCCGACCGCGACGAGCCGCAGCGCGCCTGGGTCAGCAAGTATTTCGAGCGCGAGGTGAAGCCGCTGCTGGTGCCCGTGGGCCTGGACCCGGCCCACCCCTTCCCGCAGGTGGGCAACAAGTCGCTGCATTTCATCGCGCGGCTTTCGGGCAAGGATGCCTTCGGCCGCGACAACCGCATCGCCATCGTCAAGGTGCCGCGCGTGCTGCCGCGTGTCATCAAGCTGCCGGCGAATCTCTCCGACGGCCGCCAGGCCTTCGTGCTGTTGACCAGCGTCATCCGCGCCCATCTGGAGGACTTGTTCCCCGGCCGCAAGGTCGAGGCCTTCTCGCAGTTCCGCGTCACGCGCGACTCCGACCTGGAGGTGGACGAGGAGGAGATCGCCAACCTGCGCCATGCGCTGCGCTCCGGCCTGACGACGCGCCACTTCGGCCGCGCGGTGCGGCTGGAGGTGGTCAACAGCTGCCCGGCCGAGCTGTCGGAGTTCCTGCTGGAGCAGTTCGGTCTGCCCAATGCGGCGCTGTACCGCGTCAACGGCCCGGTCAACCTGGTGCGTCTGAACGAGTTGATCGACCAGACCGATGCGCCCGCGCTGCGCTTCACGCCGTATGAGCCGGCCTGGCCCAGTGGCCGGCTGCCGCGCCACAAGTCCATCTTCGAGAAGCTCAGGAAGGGCGACGTGCTGCTGCACCACCCGTTCGAGAGCTTCGAGCCCGTCGTGGCGATGCTGCGCGAGGCCGTCAACGACCCCGATGTGCTGGCCATCAAGCAGACCATCTACCGCGCTGGCGCCAAGTCCGAGCTGATGGACCTGCTCATCGAGGCGTCACGGCGCGGCAAGGAGGTCATGGTCGTCGTGGAGCTGAAGGCGCGCTTCGACGAAGAGGCCAACATCAACTGGGCCGAGCGCCTGGAGGCGGTGGGCGCGCAGGTGGTGTACGGCATCGTCGGCTACAAGACGCACGCCAAGCTGCTGCTGATCACGCGCCGTGAAGGCACGAAGCTGCGCCGCTATGCCCACATCTCCACCGGCAACTACAACCCCAAGACGGCGCGCCTGTACACCGACCTGGGCCTGCTGACGGCCGACAACGACCTGACCGCCGACGCCGATTCGGTGTTCCGCCAGCTCGCGTCGCTGGGCAAGTTCAAGGCGATGCGGCGCATGCTGCTGGCGCCTTTCAACCTGCACAGCCGCATGCTGGAGCTGCTGGGCCTGGTGGAGGCGGCTGCGCTGGGCGGCTACAAGGGTGCGCGCGTGGTCGTGAAGATCAATGCGCTGACCGATGCCGAGCTCATCCACGGCCTGCTGCGCGCGGCCCAGGCGGGCGCCAGGGTGGACCTCATCGTGCGCGGCGCCTGCATGCTGCCGCCGGGCCTGCCGGGTGTCAGCGAGAACATCGTCGTGCGCTCGGTGGTGGGCCGCTTCCTGGAGCACACGCGGGTCTGCTACTTCCGCTGGGCCGAGGGCGATGAGGGCGAGGCGCTCTACCTGTCCAGCGCCGACTGGATGAGCCGCAACATGTTCCGCCGCATCGAAGTGGCGTGGCCGGTGGTGGACCCCAAGCTGCGCCAGCGCGTCATCGACGAGGCGCTGCAGCCTTATCTGCACGACACGATGGACGCCTGGCAGCTCGGGCCGGATGGCCGCTCGGTGCGGGTCAGCGACCACGGCGTCAGCGCCCAGCAGGCACTGATGCGGCGCTATTCGGAATAAGGGGCGCGCATGGACCTGATCCTCTGGCGCCACGCCGAAGCCGAGATCATTGCCCCTGGGCAGGACGACTTGCAGCGCGCGCTGACACCCAAGGGCGAGCGCCAGGCGCGGCGCATGGCGGCCTGGCTGAACCACCGCCTGGCCGCGACGACGCGCGTGCTCGTCAGCCCCGCGCTGCGCTGCCGCCAGACGGCCGATGCGCTGGGCCGCGAAGTGCGCATCGTGCCGTCGCTGGCGCCGGACGCGCCCATCGCGGCGCTCATCGAAGCCTCGCGCTGGCCCAAGGCGAGCGAGCCGGTGCTGATCTGCGGCCACCAGCCGACGCTGGGCCAGTTGGCGGCGCAGCTGCTGGCCGGCGTGGAGCAGGACTGGGCCGTCAAGAAGGGCGCCGTCTGGTGGCTGCGCTGGCGCCAGCGCGATGGCGAGCCCGAGGTGACGCTGCACGCGGTGCAGGGGCCGGACGCGCTTTAGGCGTGGTGTCAGGCTCCGCGCGACTGCCTGGCGACGTACTTCAGCAGCACCCCATCCATGCGTGCTTGCCAGCCATCGCCGGTCGACTTGAAGTAGGCCACCACCTCGGGGCTGTAGCGCACCGAGACGAGCAGCTTCTTGTTCTCGGAGGTGGGCCGGCCGCGTCGAGCCTGAATGGGCACCATTTCCTTGAGCTGCCGTGGCGACAGCGGTTGGGCGTCCGGATCGGCCTTGGCCGCCGCGACGATGGTGCGGTCTTCCTCGACGGAAGGCATGCGAATGGCGGACGGCTTAGATGTTTTCGACATAGTGCTTCACCTCGCGACGAGTGGCAGGACGAAGGCTGATGACCCGGCGAACTTCGCCACGTTCCACAAACGCCACGTAATACAGCGTGTTGGTCTCGGAGGCGAGGGCGATCATGCGCAGCTCGCCGTACTCGAATCGACCATCGATCCATACCAGCGCGGCATCCCAGTCCAGTTCGACTGCCAGTGACAGAGAAACGCCGTGCTTGCTGAGGTTGGCTCTGTCTTTGGCTGGATCGAACTCGATCTGCATTGATTTAATGTAGCTACATTAAATGCCGAAGGTCAACGAAAACCTGCCGCGCGCGGCAGTCGTTACGCCACCACAAGTTCCAGCAAGCCCGTCCGCGCCCAGGCCTCGGCCTCTTCCTTCAGCAGGTAGCGCGTGCGCGCCTGCTCGCCCGACCAGCTCTTGGGCAGGCGCAGTGTCAGCTGCTTGTCCGCACGCTCCAGCTTCGGGGCGCCCGCCACCACCGGCGTGCGCGCGTGGCAGAGGATGACGGCCAGGCGCAGCGCGATCAGCGAGTCCAGCAGGTTGGCGTCGGCCAGTTGCGACTCCAGCTTGCGCAGGCCGCCGCGCTGACCGAGCGCCAGCGTGGCCAGGCGCTGCAGCTGGTTGGTCGAGAAACCGGCCGCGTCCACATGACCGATGAGGTAGGCGCTGTGGCGGTGGTGGTCGTGGTGCGAGACCAGCATGCCCATCTCGTGCAGCGCAGCCGCCCAGCGCAGCTCGCGCAGCGGTTCGGGCAGCGGCTTGGGCACCAGCTCGCGGTAGAGCTTCTCCGCCTTGGTCGCCACGCGCTCGGCCTGCGCCGTATCGACACCGAAGCGCTTCTGCAGCTCGGCGACCGAACCGGCACGTGGGTCGCGCGCGCCGCTGGGCTGCAGGCGCTCGGCCAGGTCGAAGACGACGCCTTGCCGCAGCGCGCCCTTGGTGGGCAGCAGCTCTGCAATGCCGAACTGCGTCAGCAGCGTGTAGAGGATGCACAGGCCGCCTGCCACGACGGGGCGGCGGTCGTCCTTGAGTCCGGGCAGCTGCAGCTTGTCCTGCGAGCCGGCGGCGATGCATTGCGCGATGCACCAGCGCAACGCGTCGGGCGTGATGCGGCCGTCGGTCTGGCCGGTAGCGGCGAGGATGTGCGACACCGCGCCCACGGTGCCCGACGAGCCCAGCGCCTCTTTCCACAGCTCGGGGCGGAACAGCGTCAGCGCCTCTTCAAGTTCGGCGCCGGCAGCGACCTGGGCGGCGCGGAAGGCTTCGTCCGTGTAGGCGCCGTCGGCGAAGAAGCGCATCGACAAGCCGACGCTGCCGACACCGAAGGACTCGGCCAGCAGCGGCTTGCGGCCCTTGCCGAGGATCATCTCGGTCGAGCGGCCGCCGATGTCGATGACCAGGCGCGGTTTGTCCGACGGCTGCAGGCGCGCCACGCCGGCAAAGATCAGGCGTGCCTCCTCGCGGCCGGAGATGACCTCCACCGGGTGGCCCAGCGCGGCCTCGGCCCGGGCCAGGAAGGCGTTGCGGTTGCGCGCCTCGCGCAGCGTCTGCGTGGCGACGGCGCGGACGCGCTCGGGCGGGATGCCGACGAGCTGCTCGCCGAAGGCCGTGAGGCAGTCCAGGCCGCGCTGCATGGCGGCCTCGGTCAGCATGCCCTCGCCGTCGAGGCCGGCGCCCAGGCGCACGCTTTCCTTGATGTAGCTGACGCGCTGGTAGCGGTCGCCGCTGAGGCGGGCCAGTTCCAGCCGGAAGCTGTTGGAACCGATGTCGATGGAGGCCCAGGGCTGGCGGTTCGGGTCGGGGCGCGTCGTCATGGGCGCGGATTGTCGGGGCAAAATTTGACGCTTCTTGCTCAGGAGCCCCCATGTTGAAAGAAGAGATCGACAGCCTCGCACCCGGACGCGACTTCAGCCGGCGGGGTTTCGTGCAGACGGCCGTGGGTACCGTGGGCGGGGGCTTTGCGGCCGCCGTGCTGCCGGTGACGGCGCAGACCATCAGCACCGATACCGCAGGCCTGGAGGCAGGTTCGGTCAGCATGCCGGTGGGCGACTTCAAGCTGCCGGCCTACCGCGCCGCGCCTGCGGGCAGGAAGAACCTGCCGGTCATCCTGGTGGCCAGCGAGATCTTCGGCGTGCATGAGCACATCGCCGACGTGTGCCGGCGCTTCGCCAAGCTGGGCTACCTGGCCATCGCGCCCGAGCTGTTCGTGCGCCACGGCAATGCCGGTGCCTACACGGACATTCCCAAGCTCATCAGCGAAGTCGTCAGCAAGGCGAGCGACGCCCAGGTCAACGCCGACCTGGACGCCGCCGTGGCCTGGGCTGCAGCCAATGGTGGCGATACGTCGAAGCTGGGCATTACCGGCTTCTGCTGGGGTGGCCGCACGACCTGGACCTATGCCGCCCACAACACGAAATTGACGGCCGGCGTGGCCTGGTACGGCCCGGTGGCGCGCAGCTACCACCCGGGCGACAAGACCGCCGTCGAGCGCGCCACCAGCATCAAGGCGCCGGTGCTGGGCCTGTACGGTGCGGCCGACAGCGGCATCCCGGTCGAGACGCTGACGCAACTGGAAGCTGCGCTGAAGGCGGCCGGCCACACGAAGAGCGAGTTCGTCGTCTACCCCGACACGCCGCATGCCTTCCATGCCGACTACCGCCCCAGTTACCGCAAGGCCGCAGCCGACGATGGCTGGGCCAGGTGCCTGGCCTGGTTCCGCAAGCACGGCGTCGCCTAAGAGGGCAGGGACAATGCGCGGATGACCCTTTTCTATATCGTGCTCGCGACCTTCGCGGGCGGCCTGCTGTCGGTACTCGTCGCCGCCAGCCTCACCGTCGGCGTGCTGACCCGCCTCGTGAAGAGCCTCGTCAGCCTGTCGGCCGGCATCCTGCTGGGCACCTCGCTGCTCAACGTGCTGCCCGAGGCCTTCGAGAGCCACACCGCCGCGCCGCAGACGCTGTTCGCCGTGCTGCTGGCCGGGCTGCTGTTCTTCTGGCTGCTGGAGAAGGTGGAGCTGTACCGCCACGTCCACCACCACGAGGGCGACGGCCACCACCACCACCACCATTTCGATGCCGAACAGGCCGGCCGTGGCGGCCTGTCCGTGCTGGTGGGCGACAGCATCCACAACTTCTGTGACGGCGCCATCATCGCGGCCGCTTTTCTGGCGGACACCAAGCTGGGTTTCGCGACGGCGTTGGCCATCGTCGCGCACGAGATCCCGCAGGAGGTGGGCGACTACATCGTGTTGCTGAACGCCGGCTTCAGCCGCGCCAAGGCGCTGCTGTTCAACGCGATCTCGGGCATGGCCTCGGTGCTGGGTGGTGTGCTGGGCTGGCTGCTGATCGGCCAGTTCGAGCTGGCGCTGCCCTATCTGCTGGTGCTGGCGTCCAGCAGCTTCATCTACATCTCGGTGGCCGACCTGCTGCCGCAACTGCAGCAGCGCCTGGCCTGGCGCGAGACCTTCGCCCAGGTCGCCTGGCTGGCCGTGGGCCTGGCCGTGGCCTTCGGAGTGTCCACGCTGCTGCACGGCTCCCACGCGCATTGAGCGCGTCGGCGCCGCCGGCTACTTGACGATCAGCACCGGCAGGTCGATGTGCTTCAGCACCTTCTGCGTCTCGCTGCCCAGCAGCAGCGAGGCCAGGCCGCTGCGGCCGTGGGAGGCCATGACGATGAGGTCCACGCTCTCGGCCTTGGCGTGGTCGACGATGGCTTCCCAGGCGTGCAAGGCCTCGACGGTGTGCCCCTTGCACGACAGGCCCTGCGCCGCTGCGGCCGCGCAGACGTCCTCGACGCGCCGGAGTGCGACCCGCTGCTGCGCGTCGATGAACTCCTGCGGCGGCATGGGCTGGATCTCGGAGACGGCGCTGTAGGGGAAGGGCTCCATGACGCTCAGCGTCAGCAGTTGGGCGCCATGCACCTTGGCCATCTGGACGGCGGTGTCTACGGCATGGCTGGTGATGTCGGAGCCGTCCGTGGGAACGAGGATGCGCTTGAACATTCGGTCCTCCAGTCGTTGCTGAGGACCGCAGTGTGGCCCATCAGACACCGGGCCGCTTGTCGGAGATCAACCCTTTGCGATGGGTCTGGAGGTGTCGGCTGACCATTCGCTCCACGAGCCGGGGTAGAGCACGCCGTCGCCCAGGCCCGCATGAGCCATGGCCAGCAGGTTGTGGCAGGCGGTGACGCCGGAGCCGCATTGGTGGACGACGGTGTCGGCCGCCAGCGCCTGCAGTTCGGCACGCAGCTGGGCGGCGGGCTTGAAGCGGCCATCCGGCCCGAGGTTGTCGCGGAAGAAGCGGTTGCTGGCACCGGGGATGTGGCCGGCGGCCTTGTCCAGCGGCTCGACGTCGCCCCGGAATCGCTCGGCGGCGCGGGCGTCGATGAGGCGCACGTTGCCGAGTTGCTTGAGCAGCGCGGCCGCGCCGATGTGTTGCACGAGCGGCGCGCCGGGCTGCCAGTCGGTGGGCGTGGCGGCGGGGATTTCAGCCGTGCGATCGCCGTCCCAGGCGCCGTCGAGCACGGCGACCTCGGTGTGGCCCAGCCAGCGCAGCATCCACCAGGCGCGTGCTGCGTACATGCCGCCCTGGGTGTCGCAGGTGACGACCTGCCGGCCGGCGCGCAGGCCCAGGCGCCGCAGCAGCGCGGCGAAGGCCTCGCGCTCGGGCAGCGGGTGGCGGCCACGGAAGGCGCCGTCCGGCCCGGTCTTGGCGCCGGCGAGGTCGCGGTCCAGGTGCAGGTAGTGGGCGCCCGGGATATGGCCGGCCGCGTAGGCCCGCTCGCCGGCGGTGGTGTCGGCGAGGTCGAAGCTGCAGTCGAGGATCAGCGGGTCGGCCAGTGCGCGAAGTTCGGCGGGCGAGATGAGCGTGGTGTAGGTCATGACTCGTTGGGGTTGAACTGGCTGTCTTTCGGCGGCGGCGCCACCTTGGCGCGCAGCATCGTCGCGATCAGACCGGCGCCGATGATGAGCAGCATGCCGACGGTGGCTTGCCAGGTCAGCGGGTCCTTGAACAGCAGCATGCCGTAGCCGAAGGAGAAGACGATGCCGAGGTATTGCAGGCAGGCGTTCACGAGCGGCCGGCCAATCGCATAGGCGCGTGTCAGGCAGACCTGGGCGGCGGTGGCGAGCAGGCCCACGGCCAGCAGCAGCGCCGCGCCCCACAGCGTGTGCGTCTGCAGGCCGCCTTCGGTCACGGCGGTGATGAGGGCGCCGGCAAGGGCGCCGCCCACCGAGAAGTAGAAGACGACGCGCAGCTCGGGCTCGCCGGCCCGGCCCAGCGCCGTCACCTGCAGATAGGCCATCGCCGCCAGCATGCCCGACAGCAGGCCGGCCAGGCCGTGCCAGAGCTGCTGCTGGTCCAGCGTCGGGCGCAGGATCAGCGCGACGCCGACGAAGCCCAGCAGCACCGAGGCCATCAGCCGCCAGTCGAGTTTCTGGGCCCCCATCAGCACGGCGCCGCCGAGCAGGAACAAGGCCATCCAGACCGACGACATGTAGTTCAGCGTCATCGCCGTGGCCAGCGGCAGCTTGCCGATGGCGTAGAACCACAGGCACAGCGACGTGACGCCCGAGATGCTGCGCCAGAGGTGCATGCCGGGCAGTTTGGTGGCCAGGCTGATGCCCTGCTGGCGCGTCAGCAGCGCCATGGCCGTCATGCCGACGAGGCCGCGGTACATGACGATCTCGCTGGCCGCGTAGAACTCGCTGGCCAGCTTGACGCAGACGCCCATGGTGGCGAACAGCAACGTCGCCAGCACCATGAGCGCGGGAGCGGGCATCAGAGTGGCGTGCCGATCTCGTGGCGATACCACTCGTGGAAGTGCTGCATGCCGTCTTCCATCGGGCTTTGATACGGCCCGGCTTCGTTGTCGCCGCGCATCATCAGCGCCTTGCGCCCGGCATCCATGCGCTCGGCGATCTCGTCGTCCTCCACGCAGGTTTCCATGTAGGCCGCCTGGTGCGCCTCGACGAAGTCGCGCTCGAAGGCGACGATTTCTTCGGGGTAGTAGAACTCGACGAGATTGACGGTCTTCTGCGGCGACACCGGGTGCAGCGTCGACACGACCAGCACATGCGGATACCACTCCACCATGATGTGCGGGTAGTAGGTCAGCCAGATCGCGCCCGACTCGGGCGGGCGGCCTTCGCGGTACTTCAGCAGCTCGTCGTGCCAGCGCTGATAGACCGGCGAGCCGGGGCGCTCCAGCTCCTTCTGCACGCCGACCGTCTGCACCGAGTGGTGCTTGCCGAACTCCCAGGCCAGGTCGTCGCAGCTGACGAAGCCGCCCAGGCCGGGGTGGAAGGGGCCGACGTGGTAGTCCTCCAGATAGACCTCGATGAAGGTCTTCCAGTTGTAGTTGCACTCGTGGACCTGGACCTTGTCGAGCACATAGCCGGAGAAGTCCAGCTGCGCACGCGGGCCCAATCGCTGCAGCTCGGCGGCGACGTCATGGCCGTTGGCCTCGAACAACAGGCCGTTCCACTCCTGAAGCGGGTAGCGGTTCAGGTGCAGGCAGGGGTCTTGCTCGAAATGTGGCGCCCCGATCAGCTCGCCCTGATGTGAATATGTCCAGCGGTGCAGCGGGCAGACGATGTTGGCCTGCGTGTTGCCGCGCCCGCGCAACATGACCGCCTGGCGGTGCCGGCAGACGTTGGAAAGCAGCTCGATGCCCTGGGCCGAGCGCACCAGCGCGCGGCCTTCGCCCTCCTGTGGCAGCGCGTAGTGGTCGCCGATTTCAGGGACAGCCAGTGCATGGCCGACATAGCGGGGCCCTCGCTGGAAGATGCTGGTCCGCTCGTGCTGGAACAGATCGTTATCGAAGTAGGCGCTCACCGGGAGCTGGGTCTGGCTGCGTTGTAGCGCCGAGACGGTAAGACTCAGGTCGGACATGATCCAGGCGGGTCTTTCAGGGGAATGGGGTGCTGCGTCCCTCCGGCGCATCTCGTTGCCGAGTCGGCCAGGTTGCTTGGTGTGGAGGAGGCGGACCGCGCGCATGCACGGCCGCAGGAAGAGGGTCGGGATTCTACCCAGGGGCCGTCGCAATGGCGGCGCAAGGGCTTGGCGGGTCGGGGATGTCCAGGCCCCGCTGACTACAATCGCCGTTTAGCGTTTCGAGATGACCAAGACCTCCCCCCGCCCCAAGGCAGCCGCGTCAGACGGCAGCGAACCCAGCTACGAGCAGGCGCTCGACGAACTGGAGCGCCTGGTGGCGGCCATGGAGGGGCAGCAGCTGCCGCTGGATCAGCTGCTGCAGAGCTACAAGCGCGGCGCCGAGCTGCTGGCCCTGTGCCGCGGCCGGCTGCAGGCGGTAGAGCAGCAGGTCAAGCTGCTCGACGGCGCAGAACTGAAGGCCTGGGAGGGCTCCTGACAAATGGATGCAAAGGACTTCGACCACTGGGTGGACACGTCCCTTTCGGCCTTCGAGGCGGCGCTGGACGGTCTCGTGCCCGCGTCTGCGCCCGCTGGCCTCGGCGAGGCGATGCGCTACGCAGTGCTGGGCGGTGGCAAGCGGCTGCGGCCGCTGCTGGTGCTGGCGAGCTGCGCGGCCGTCGGCGGCGACCGCTTCGCGGCGATGCGTGCGGCCTGCGCGGTCGAGCTGATCCACGCCTATTCGCTGGTGCATGACGACATGCCCTGCATGGACAACGACGTCATGCGCCGCGGCAAGCCGACGACGCATGTGGCCTTCGGCGAAGCCCAGGCCATGCTGGCGGGTGATGCCATGCAGGCCCTGGCCTTCGACGTGCTCACACCGGACGACGGCATCGCGCCCGCGCTGCAGGCCCGGCTTTGTGCGCTGCTGGCGCGCTCTTCCGGCTACGACGGCATGGCCGGCGGCCAGGCCATCGACCTGGCCAGCATCGGCAAGCAACTGGACGAATGCACGCTGCGCGACATGCATCGCCGCAAGACCGGCGTGCTGTTGCAGGCCAGCGTCGTGATGGGTGCCGCCTGCGGGCCGGCGTCCGCGCAGGCGACGCAGGCCTTGTCGGAATACGGCGCGGCGCTCGGCCTGGCGTTCCAGGTGGTCGACGACATCCTGGATGTGACCCAGGAATCGCACGTGCTGGGCAAGACCGCCGGCAAGGACCAGGACGCCAACAAGCCGACCTATGTCAGCGTGCTGGGCCTGGGTGCTGCGCGCACGCTGGCCCAGGACCTGCGCGCGCAAGCCAAACGGGCACTGGCCGCCACCGGCCTGGCCGACGTCAGCCATCTCAGCCTGCTGGCCGACTCCGTCGTCGAGCGCGTCAATTGAAGGGCATCGCCATGGACTACACGCTGCTGCACAGCATCGACAGCCCGGCCGACCTGCGCCGCCTGCCGCGCACCGACCTGAAGAAGGTCGCCGACGAGTTGCGGGCCTATGTGCTGGACAGCGTCTCCAAGACCGGCGGTCATCTGGGTTCCAACCTGGGCACCGTCGAGCTGACGGTGGCGCTGCACTATGTCTTCAACACACCGGAAGACCGGCTGGTGTGGGACGTGGGCCACCAGACCTACCCGCACAAGGTGCTGACGGGCCGCCGCGACCGCATGCCCAGCCTGCGCCAGATCGGCGGCATCAGCGGCTTCCCGCGCCGTGACGAGAGCGAGTACGACACCTTCGGCACCGGCCACTCGTCCACGTCGATTTCGGCGGCTCACGGCATGGCCATGGCGGCCAAGCTCAAGGGCGAGAGCCGCAAGGCCGTGGCCATCATCGGCGACGGCTCGATGACCGCCGGCATGGCCTTCGAGGCGCTGAACAACGCCGGCGTCGCCCACGGCGGCCTGCTGGGTGACGTGCTGGTCATCCTGAACGACAACGACATGTCGATCAGCCCGCCGGTCGGCGCGCTGAACAAATACCTGGCGCGGCTGATGAGCGGCAGCTTCTACGCCGCCGCGCGCGAAGGCGCCAAGAGCGTGCTGAAGAACACGCCGCTGTACGAGTTCGCGCGCAAGTTCGAGGAGCACACCAAGGGCATGGTCGTGCCGGGCACGATCTTCGAGGAGTTCGGCTTCAACTACGTCGGCCCCATCGACGGCCACGACCTGGACTCGCTGGTGCCCACGCTGGAGAACCTGCGCGACAAGAAGGGCCCGCAGTTCCTGCACATCGTCACCAAAAAGGGTTCGGGCTACAAGCTGGCCGAGGCCGACCCGGTCAAGTACCACGCCGCCGCTGGCAAGTTCGACCCGGCCGTGGGCTTCGTCAAGCCGGCCACGCCGGGCAAGCTCACCTTCACGCAGGTCTTTGGCGACTGGCTGTGCGACATGGCCGAGGCCGACCCGCGCCTCGTCGGCATCACGCCGGCCATGCGCGAGGGTTCGGGCATGGTGGAGTTCCACAAGCGCTTCCCGCAGCGCTATCACGACGTCGGCATCGCCGAGCAGCATTCGGTCACCTTCGCCGCCGGCCTGGCCTGCGAGGGCATCAAGCCGGTTGTCGCGATCTACTCGACCTTCCTGCAGCGCGCCTACGACCAGATGATCCACGACGTGGCCATCCAGAACCTGCCCGTGCTGTTCGCGCTGGACCGCGCCGGCTTGGTGGGTGCCGACGGCGCTACGCATGCTGGCAACTACGACATCGCCTACACGCGCTGCATTCCCAACATGGCCGTGCTGACGCCGGCCGATGAGGACGAATGCCGCCAGGCGCTGTACACGGGTTTCATGCACAACGGCCCGGTGACCGTGCGCTACCCGCGTGGCGCAGGCGCAGGCGTCGTGCCGGTGAAGGCCATGACGGCCCAGGCCTGGGGCAAGGGTGAAGTCAGGCGCCAGGGCCAAGGCATCGCCATCCTGGCCTTCGGCACGCTGCTCTACCCGGCGCTGCAAGCCGCCGAGCGCCTGGATGCGACGGTCGCCAACATGCGCTTCGTCAAGCCGCTGGACGCCGTGCTGGTGGCCGAGCTGGCCCGCACACACGACGCCATCGTCACCGTCGAGGACGGCTGCATCATGGGCGGCGCCGGCAGTGCCGTCACCGAGGCTTTGAACGCCGCCGGCCTGAACGTGCCGGTGTTGCAACTGGGCCTGCCCGACGAGTTCGTCGAGCACGGCGACGTGGCCAAGCTGATGAGCCTGTGCGGCCTGGACGCCGCCGGCATCGAGGCCAGCATCGTCAAGCGCTTCGGCGCCAAGCCTACGGTCGTCCGCGCCGCAGTGCGTTGAGCAAGTCGTCGACCAGCGGCTGCGCCGGTCGATGCAGGGGAATCAGCGCCGACACCCGGTAGGGAATCGAGACGGTCAGCGGCCGCACCGCCAGACCGGATCCCGCGCAAGCTGCCGCAGTCAGCGGATTGACGATGGCCACGCCCAGGCCTGCGCGTACCAGTTCGCAGACGGCCACCGCGCTGTGCGTCTGCAAGCGCAACCGCCGTTGCACGCCGACCGCATCGAACCGGGCATCGATTTCACGTCGGTAGGGGTCGTCCTCGGCCAGGCTGATGAAGTCCAGGCCGGCGAAGTCCTTCAGCGCCAGCCGCCTGCGCGATACGAGCGCATGGCCGGCCGGCAGCACGGCCACTTCGTCGGCCTCCAGCACCGGCTCCACGCGCACGCCGGGCAGTGGCGTCGCCTGCTCGGCCAGGCCCAGGTCGAAGCGTTGCTCGCCCATCCAGGCCTCCAGCAGCGGCGGTTCGGCGGGCGTGATGGAGACGCGCGCAGCGGGGTGCTCGCCCAGCAGAGCCGCCAGCGCGCCGGGCAGCAGCGCATGGCTCAACGCCGGCAGGCTCAGCACGCTCAGTGCCGTGTCCTCGGCCCGCCCCAGCGCCTTGGCCCGCTCGATGACGCGGGCCAGCCCCTGGAAGCTGCGCTCCACCTCGTCGAACAAGGTGCACGCGCGCGCCGTCGCCTTCAGCCGGCCGCGCTCGCGCTCGAACAGCGCGTAGCCCAGCAACTGCTCCAGCCGGGCCAGGTCGCGGCTCAGCGTGGGCTGGGACGTGTACAGCAGCGCGGCCGCGCCGGTGACGCTGCCGGCCGTCATGACGGCGCGGAAGACTTCGATGTGGCGGTGCTGGATATCCATATCAGGAATGGATTGTCCAACGACAAATTGCAATTTGATTGAATGGCCGCCGCCCGGCATGCTGCGCAGCATGACCAAGCCCCTGCCTTCCGCCCTGACCCCCGCCTGCCTGCAAGCCCTGGTTGCCGAACACGGCACGCCGCTGTGGGTCTACGACGCCGCCACCATCCGCGCCCGCGCCGCGTCGCTGCAGCAGTTCGATGTGGTCCGCTTCGCGCAGAAGGCCTGCTCCAACATCCATGTGCTGAAGCTGCTGCGCGAGGCTGGTGTCAAGGTCGATTCGGTCTCGCGTGGCGAGATCCTGCGCGCGCTGGCGGCGGGCTACACCGCCGGCGGCGACGAGATCGTCTTCACCGCCGACCTGCTGGACCACGCGACGCTGGCGACGGTCGTGGAGCACCGCATCCCCGTCAACGCCGGCTCCATCGACATGCTCCACCAGTTGGGCCAAGCATCGCCGGGCCATGCGGTCTGGCTGCGCATCAACCCCGGCTTCGGCCATGGCCACAGCCACAAGACCAACACCGGCGGTGAGCACAGCAAGCACGGCATCTGGCACACCGATCTGCCCGAGGCGCTGGCCGCCATCCGTGAAGGCGGCCTCAAGCTGGTAGGCCTGCACATGCACATCGGCTCGGGCGTGGACTACGGCCACCTGGCCCAGGTCGGCGAGGCCATGGTGGGCCTGGTGCGCCAGACGGTCGCGGCGGGTCACGACCTGCATGCGATCTCCGCCGGCGGCGGGCTGTCGATTCCCTACCGCGAGGGCGACGCCGGCATCGATGTCGACCACTATTTCGGCCTCTGGGACACCGCGCGCCGCGACGCCGAGGCGCTCGTGGGTCACAAGCTGACGCTGGAGCTGGAGCCGGGCCGCTACCTCGTCGCCGAAAGCGCGGTGCTGCTGGCCGAGGTGAGGGCGGTGAAGAACGCCGGCGCCAACAACTTCGTGCTGGTGGACGCCGGCTTCAACGAATTGATGCGCCCGGCCATGTACGGCAGCTTCCATGCGATGACGCTGCTGCCGCGCGATGGCGTGGCGCGGCCGGTGCGGGAGTCGGTCGTGGCCGGTCCCTTGTGCGAGTCGGGCGACGTGTTCACGCAAGCGGCCGGCGGCGAGGTGCTGACACGCGCGCTGCCCGAGGCGCAGGTCGGCGACCTGCTGGTCATCCACGACGCCGGGGCTTACGGCGCGTCCATGTCCAGCAACTACAACAGCCGTCCGCTGGCGGCTGAGGTGCTGGTGGACGGTGAGGCGTCGAGGCTGATCCGCCGCCGCCAGACGGTCGAGGAATTGCTCACGCTCGAAGCTTGATCCGCAGCGGCGCTGCCAGCCGCTGGGCACGTTAGCTCCAAGTCCGGTCATCATCCGGGCATGAAACTCGTTCCAATTCAACAAGTTGGCGGCCATATCAAGGCCGGGGCGACCCTGCCTTTCGGGGTCCGTGACGCCGAGGGCAAGCTGCTGCTGGCCAAGGGCCAATCGGTGCCCAACGAGCAGATGCGCGAGGCGCTGCTGAGTCGCGGTGTCTTCGTCGACATGGACGAGTTGCGCGACGCCTCCAAGCGCGGCAATGACGATGGCACCGGCGGCGAGGACTTCTTTGCGCGCTGGGAGGCGCTGCAGACGCGGCTTTCCGTGCTGCTGCGCGCGCCGCAGGAGCCGCTGTTCCTGGCGCGCGTGAAGGAGTGCGCCGGCCAGCTCATCGCCTGGGCCGAGCGCTTCCCCGACCAGCTGCTGTTCGTCGTCATCCAGCACGACCACAGCCGCCACGAGGTCTACGGCCTGGCCCACCTGCTGCACTCGGCTGCCGTCTGCGCGCTGTTGTCGCGCCGGCTGGGCTGGGCGCCGGAGCGACAGAAGAGCCTGGTCGGCGCCGCGCTGACGATGAACCTGTCCATCATCGACCTGCAAGGCCGCCTGGCCTCGCGCGGCGGCCGGCTGCTGCCGCCGCAGCGCGCGGCCATCGACCGTCACCCGGACGAGGCCGTGGCCTGGCTGCGCAACGCCGGCCTGGACGACACCGAATGGCTGAGCGCCGTCGCCCAGCACCACGAACAACCGGGCGGCGGCGGCTATCCCCAGCACCTCGCCGAGCCGGGCGAGACCTCGCAGCTGCTGCGCCTCGTAGACGTCTTCCTTGCGAAGCTGGCCAGTCGCGGCGGCCGCCTGGGCCTGCCGGCGCCGCAGGCGGCCAAGGCGCTCTACACCGGCAGCAACGGCCACACCTTCGCCGCGCTGCTCGTCAAGGAATTGGGGATGTTCCCGCCGGGCACGCTGGTTAAGCTCGCGAGCGGCGAAATCGCCGTCGTCGTGCGACGCGGCACCACAGGCAACACACCGATCGTCAGCGCCGTTATGAATCGTCGCGGAGATGCCTTAGGCTCGCCGGTCCGGCGCGACACCGCGTCGGCCGAGCATGCGATCACTGGCCTGGTCGCGGCGCAGCAGTTGCGCGTGCAGCTCACGCCGCACAAGCTCTACGACCGCCGCTACGAGGCTTAGTCAATGGCCCTCGATAGCCTGAATCAATAACACCGATTTGATAAAAGTTTTCAACTGAAAACTCTTCGTCGATATAGTTCTACTCATCCCATCCACCCACCCCCACGGAGCACTCATGTCCCTGATCAACACCCAAGTCCAGCCCTTCAAGACCGAAGCCTTCCACAACGGCAAGTTCATCACCGTCAGCGACGAGACGCTGAAGGGCAAGTGGTCCGTGCTGATCTTCATGCCGGCCGCCTTCACGTTCAACTGCCCGACCGAAGTGGAAGACGCGGCCGACAGCTACGCCGAGTTCCAGAAGATGGGCGCCGAGGTCTACATCGTCACGACCGACACGCACTTCTCGCACAAGGTCTGGCACGAGACCTCGCCGGCCGTCGGCAAGGCCAAGTTCCCGCTGGTGGGCGACCCGACCCACACGCTGACCAATGCCTTCGGCGTGCACATCCCCGAAGAAGGCCTGGCGTTGCGCGGCACCTTCGTCATCAATCCCGAAGGCATCATCAAGACGGCCGAGATCCACTCCAACGAGATCGCCCGTGACGTGTCGGAAACGCTGCGCAAGCTGAAGGCTGCCCAGTACACCGCCGCTCACCCCGGCCAGGTCTGCCCGGCCAAGTGGAAGGAAGGCGCTGCCACGATCGCCCCGTCGCTGGACCTCGTCGGCAAGATCTAACAGCCGTGCTGTTTGCGAGGAGCCCGGGAGGGCTCCTTCCTTCCGCAGAGCCTCACGGGTTCTGCTGAAAGTGCCTCCGCCCCTGGGGACCCTTTCAGCAGTGGCCTCTCTCGCCACGCCTCACTGAAAGGACCTCACCATGTTGGACGCCGCACTGAAGACCCAGCTCCAGGGTTACCTGGACCACGTCAAGCTCCCCTTCGAGATCATTGCCTCGCTGGACAACTCGGCCAGCAGCGACGAGATGCGCGAGCTGCTCGAAGAGATCGCCGGCATGAACGACAAGATCTCGTTCCGCGCCGATGGCGTCGACACACGCACGCCGTCCTTCCTGCTGCGCCGCACCGGCACCGAGCAATCGCTGCGCTTCGCCGCCATCCCGCTGGGTCATGAGTTCACGTCCCTTGTGCTGGCTCTGCTGTGGACTGGCGGCCACCCGCCCAAGGTCGAGCAGGCGCAGATCGATGCCGTCAAGGCGCTGGACGTGGACCTCGACTTCGAGATCTACATGAGCCTGACCTGCCACAACTGCCCGGACGTGGTGCAGGCGCTGTCGCTGATGTCAATAGTCAACCCGCGCATCCGAACCACCGTCATCGACGGTGGCCTGTATCAGGCGGAAGTGGAGGCGCGCGACATCATGGCCGTGCCCAGCGTCTACCTGAACGGTCAGCACTTCGTCTCGGGCCGGGTCAGCCTGGAAGAGATCGTCGCCAAGCTCGACACCGGCGCCGCCGCGCGTGACGCGAAGAAGCTCGACGCGGAAGATCCCTACGACATGCTCATCATCGGCGGTGGCCCCGCCGGTGCTGCGGCTGCGGTCTACGCGGCTCGCAAGGGCATCCGCACCGGTGTGGCGGCCGAGCGTTTCGGCGGCCAGGTCAACGACACGCTGGGCATCGAGAACTACATCTCCGTCTCGGTCACCGACGGCCCGAAGTTCGCCGCCGCGCTGGAAGGCCATGTCAAGGACTACAAGGTCGACATCCACAACCTGCAGCGCGCCGAGAAGCTGATCCCTGCCGCGCAACCGGGCGGTTATGTCGAGGTGGAGCTGGCCAACGGCGCCAAGCTCAAAGGCAAGACGGTCATCCTGTCCACCGGCGCGCGCTGGCGCAACGTCAATGTGCCCGGCGAGGCCGAGTACAAGAACAAGGGCGTGGCCTACTGCCCGCACTGCGACGGCCCGCTGTTCAAGGGCAAGCCGGTCGCGGTCATTGGCGGTGGCAACTCGGGTGTCGAGGCGGCCATCGACCTGGCCGGCATCGTCAAACACGTGACGCTGATCGAATTCGGCGCCGAGCTGCGCGCCGACGCGGTGCTGGTCAACAAGGCGCGCAGCCTGCCCAACGTCACCATCATCACCAACGCGCAGACGACCGAGTTCACCGGCACCAACGGCAAACTCGACGGCCTGAACTACACCGACCGCGTGTCGGGCGAGGCGAAGCGGGTAGAGGTGGACGGCTGCTTCGTGCAGATCGGCCTGGTGCCCAACACCGAATGGCTGCGCGGCACGCTGGAGCTGAGCAAGCACGGCGAGATCATCGTCGACGCCAAAGGTGCGACTTCCATCCCGGGCGTGTTCGCGGCAGGCGACGTGACGACCGTGCCGTTCAAGCAGATCATCATCGCGGCCGGCGACGGCGCGAAGGCGGCGCTGGGCGCCTTTGACTACCTGATGCGCAGCTGACGGCACGCCCTGACCCTGCGCCTACACTGACCTGGCAGCGCCCGCCAGTGGCGCGCAGGGAGTGTTCATGTCGCAGGTGTTCACGGGGCTGCAGCTGGCCCTGGTCGGGGCCTTGGCGCTGCTGATGGTGTCGTTGTGGCGGCACCAGCGTCGCACCAAGCGCGGGCAGGACGAACTGCTCAAGGTCTGGGCGCCGCGCCTGGGCTCACACCGGTGGTTCCGGGTCAACGTGTCGCGCCCCGCAGCTTACGCGCGCATCCTCAAGCTGCAGCCGTTCGAGGGCAAGGGCCTGCTCATCGACGAGGGCAAGCAGGTGCGCGTTGTGGCTGTTCTGGGCAACGGCGAACGCCTCGAACGCACGCTGCCCGTTGCCGCCGACGCCATCCGTTGGGTGGGCAATGCCAGCCTGAGTTCGGGCAATCTGCACTGGCTCGCCCTAGGCTATGTTGACGATTCAGTGATGGTCTGTGCCGACACCGGCATGAACGCGCTGCTGTCGCGCGAGGCCACGTCCGACATCCTGCGGGCCCTGCTGCCCGGGCAGCCGCTGGCGGCCGGTGCGCTGCAGGAGTTCGCGCTGGAGAAGAACCGCGCCAGCCTGGCGGTGGCCGTCTTGTTCGTGGGCGTGCTGTGTCTCACGCTGGGCGATATGGCGTTCAGCGAGCATGAGCTGCTGGCGCCGCGCAGCCTTTACATCTACACCGCCTTGCTCGGCATGGTCGGCCTGCTGGCCTACCCGGCCCTGCACCGGTCCCGCGTGCCGGCTCGTGAGGCAATGGTGCTCAGCGGCCTGCTGGCTGTTGCGCTGGGCGGCGGGCTCACCCGGGGCGCGCTGCGGCTGGACCAGTGGCTCGCTGGCGGCGCGGTCGCCACCGCCTACAAGCTCGAAGGCCGGGCCCACCTGACGCCGCTGCAGCCCGGCCCGCCGGTGGTCACGCTGCGGCAGGTGCACGAGTACTGGGACCAGTTCGACCCCGGCACGGTGCATCAGCTGGACATCGTCCATGGCCCGCTGGGCCTGTGGCAGCTCGATCGTCGCCAGCTCAACGCCGTCACGCGGGACTGGTACCAGCGCTCTGAAGGAGCGGCGTCAGCTCCGGCCGGGGCGGCTGCGCAGTGACCCCGGCATCCGCTGCTTCAGCGCAGCGTGTATCCCCGCCCGTCCATGCAGGCCTCGACGGCACGATTGAAGACGCTGGCATCGGCCATAGCGGCCTGCTGCGTCGTCGCCCAGCGGTTGCATTCGCGGGTGTCGGCCTCGAGCTGCACATTGCTCTGCCCGTTGCGCGGGTAGATCACGGGCTCGGCGCGGCTGGGGGCGTAGACCGGCGCGGGCGGAGGCAGCGGGGCGGGCGGCGGTACGTAGACAACGTCGGGGGCGCGTTCGGCCTGGTCCGCCTGACGGGCCAGGGCAATCAAGGGTACCGCCACTGCCAGCCCGACGACGAGTGCGCCCAGCCCCGAACTGCGGTGGTGGTGATGGTGGTGGTGCCGCGCGCCGTAGTAGTGGCGCGGGCCGGCGCTCGCAGCCGCCGTGGCGGCGATGAGTGCGGAGGCGATCAGCGTGCGGGCAAGGGCATTCATGGCGAACTCACGGAGGTGGCCTGCGTCAACGCGGCGCGGCGGGTTTCGGTTTACACCGGCTTGGGCAATGAAGCCGTAACGATGCGTTGGGCCTGCCACAGACCCTCCGCGCTGTAGACCGCCAGTGCGCCCCAGATGAAGCCGAAGGCCACCAGCCGCGTCGCATCCATGGGCTCCTTGAACAGGAAGACGCCCAGCAGGAACTGCAGCGACGGCGACACGTACTGCACCAGGCCCAGCGTCGCCAGCGGAATGCGCCGCGCGCCGGCCGCGAACAGCAGCAGGCTGCCGGCGGTGACCGGGCCGGTGCCGATCAGCCAGGCCCAGTCCACCGCCGTCTGCCCGGCCATGCTGCCGTCCTGCGACCACCAGATCAGCCCGGCGGCGGCCAGCGGCGCGAGGATCAGCGTCTCCAGCGTCAGGCCCTCGATGGCGCCTAACGCGGCGGTCTTGCGCATCAGGCCGTAGAAGCCAAAGCTCACCGCCAGCACCAGCGCCACCCAGGGCAGGCGCCCGCCGGCCACCGTCAGCCAGACCACGCCGAAGGCCGCCAGGCCCACGGCCAGCCACTGCACCGGTCGTGGCCGCTCGTGCAGCAGCGCAAAGCCCAGCGCCACGTTGACCAGCGGGTTGATGAAGTAGCCCAGGCTGGCGTCGATGACATGGCCGTGGCCGACCGCCCAGACATAGGTCAGCCAATTGATGGCGATCAGCAGCGCCGACAGCGTGAAGCGCCGCCACGTCGCGGCATCGACCGCGCGCAGCCATCTCAGGTTGCGCATCACCAGCAGCACGACGGCGACGAAGGCCAGGGACCACAGCGTCCGATGGGCCACGATCTGCAGCGACGGGATGGCGGCGATCTGGCGGAAATAGAGCGGGAACAGCCCCCAGCTCAGATAGGCGCCAAGGGCGTAGAGGACACCGGAATTCATCACGGGCATTCTCGTTGCGGGTTACTCCGGAGGTTTTCGTAGGGGCTCGGCAGTCGAATTGCGCCTGCCTCGTTCGTCGTCAATCCATGGCCCTTGTCGAATTCACCCCTCAGCTGCGCCGCTTCGTGGACGCGCCGTCCTGCCAGTGCGAGGCGGCCACGCTGCGCGAAGCGCTCGATGCCGCGTTCGCTGAGCAGCCGCGGCTGAGGGGCTACATCCTCGATGAGCAAGGCCATCTGCGCGTCAACGTGGTCGTCTTCATCGACGGCCAGCGGGCGCGTGATCTGCGCGGCCTGAGCGACCCGCTGCGGGCCGACAGCCGCATCCATGTCCTGCAAGCTTTGTCTGGAGGTTGAAACATGACTGACCGCGCCTGGGCCGCGACCCGCAAAGGCCTTTTCGAGCTGCGCCGCCGCGCCAGTGGCTGGCAGGTGGAGCGGCTCAGCTTCGTGGCCGACCCCGTCACCATGCTGCTGCCGCCCGACACTTCGGGCCACATGCTGGCCGGGCTCAGCCTGGGCCACTTCGGCGCCAAGCTGCAGGCCAGCGACGACGCCGGCCAGACCTGGCGCGAGGTGGCCGCGCCCAGCTTCCCGCCGCAGCCCGAAGGCGCCGAGGGGCCGGCGTGGAAGCTGGAGCAGGTGTTCGCGCTGGAGCGCGCGGGCGACGCCATCTGGTGCGGCAGCATCCCCGGCGGGCTGTTCGTCAGCCGCGACAAGGGTGAGAGCTGGCAGCTCGATGAGACGCTGTGGGGCGACCCGCGCCGGCTGCAGTGGATGGGCGGCGGCAACCCGGCGCCGGCGCTGCACTCCATCTGCCCGCACCCGACCCAGGCGCAGGAGCTGCTCATCGGCGTCTCCTGCGGCGGCGCCTGGCGCACGACCGATGGCGGCCAGACCTGGGGCCTGCGCGCCAAGGGCATGCGCGCCGACTTCATGCCGCCCGAACTTGAGGGCGACGAGAACTCGCAGGACCCGCACCTGATCGTTCGCTGCCGCGACCAGCCCGACGTGCTCTGGTGCCAGCACCACTGCGGCATCTTCCGCAGCAGCGACAACGGTGCGACTTGGCAGGAGCTGCAGGCCCAGCCGTCCAGCTTCGGCTTCGCGGTCGCCGCGCATCCCCACGACCCGAACACCGCCTGGTTCGTGCCCGCCATCAAGGACGAGCGCCGCATCCCCGTCGACGCCGCGCTGTGCGTGACGCGCACCCGCGATGGCGGCCAGACCTTCGAGGCCTTGCACACCGGCCTGCCGCAGCAGCATTGCTACGACCTCATCTACCGCCATGGCCTGGCCGTGGACGACGACGGCGAGCAACTGATGATGGGCTCGACCACCGGCGGCCTGTGGGCCAGCGGCGATGCGGGGGAGAGCTGGCAGACCGTGTCGGCCCACCTGCCACCGATCTACGCCGTCAAGTTCGGCTGAGGCATTTGCGCCGGGGTCGCTCGACTATCCTCGGCGTCGATGCTCCGACGCCTGCTGTTCGCGCTGACGCTGTTTGTCCCCGTGCTGGCCGCGGCCGCCTGCGCCCGACCTTGGCGTGTGCCGTTCGAGGACTGGCGGCCCTACTCCTTCATCGACGCCAGTGGCTTGCACACCGGCCTGGAGACCGAGATGCTGGCCGCCGTGGCGCGCGAGCTGGGCTGCACCGTGGAGTACATCCCCGGGCTGCCGCGCAACCGCCGCCTGCCGATGCTGGCCGCCGGTGAGCTGGACCTGCTCGTCGCCGCCTCCTACGACGGCCCCGACCCGCCGGGCGTGTCTTGGTTCACGCGGACCTACCGCAACGAGGAGTTCTCGGCCTTCATGCGTGCCGAACCCCCTCGTGCAGGGCCGGTGCCGCAGGCGCTCGCCCAGGTGCTGGACGGTGGCCTGCGGCTGCTGGCGCATCGGGGCCCCAGCGTCGTGCCCATCGTCGACGAGTTCGCCAGGCGCGGCCAGCTGACGCCGTTCGAGGATTACGCCAAGGGCGTGCAGCTGCTGAAGCTCAAACGCGGCGACGTGCTGCTGGGCGAGCGCCTGGCGGTGCTGTTCGCGGCGCGGGCGGCGGGGGTGGACGTGGTGGAGCTGGCGCTGCCCGTGCGGCGCGACGTGGTGGCCTACAAGCTCAGCCGCAAGCGCTTCGACGAGGCCGAGGTGGTGCGCTTCAACGAGGCCATCCTGCGGCTGGATGCGCAAGGGGAGTTGCGGCGGATTCGCAGCCGCTGGCTGGAGCCGGCGGCCAGGCCGCGCCCTGCTGCAGCGCGGCCGAAGGCGGCGCCTCCAGCATCAGCGCCGCGCCGCTGACCGGGTGCCGCAGCGCCAGCCGCTGCGCATGCAGCCACAGGCGGTTGACGCCCAGCCAGGCGGCCACGGCGCGGTTCAACGGGCCCTTGCCATGCGTGGCGTCGCCGAGGATGGGGTGGGCGATGTGCTTGAGGTGGCGGCGGATCTGGTGACGGCGGCCCTGCAGCGGCTCGGCCTCCAGCAGCGCGACGCGGGTGGTGGCGAAGCGCGTGTCGGTGGTGACGGGCCACTCGATGCGCTCCAGCACCTGCCAGCGGGTCTGCGCGGCCAGCAGGGTCTGGCCTGCCGACGGCAGCTCGGGGTCGCGGGCTAGCGGATGGTCGATGAGGCCTTGGTCCAGCGTCGGCCAGCCGCGCACCAGGGCCAGGTAGCGTTTCTCCATGCGGCCCTGCTCGAACATCGCGCCCAGCAGCGACGCGACCTCGGCCGATAGCGCGAACAGCAGCACGCCCGACGTGCCCCGGTCCAGCCGATGCGCGGGCCAGACGGGCTGGCCGAGCTGGTCGCGCAGCAGCTGCAAGGCGGCCTGGTCTTCATGCGCCGCGAGCTGCGTGCGGTGCACGAGCAGGCCGGGCGGCTTGTCGATCGCGACGAGGTGTTCGTCCTGATAAATCGGGGTCAGAGTCAATTTGTCAGGTCGCCATCGACGTAGAACCATGCGCCGTTCTCGCACACGAAGCGGCTCGTCTCGTGCAGCCGGTGGGCGCGGCCGCCGAGCTTGCTGCGGGCGACGAACTCGACGGTGCCGTGGTCGGCATCCTGCAGCGCGCTGCGCTTCACCTCCAGGCCCAGCCACTTCAGGCCGGGCTCGGGCGGCTCCAGCGAAGCGGGGCGGGTGCTGGCATGCCAACTGGCGAGCAGGTAGGGGCGCAGGTCCAGCACGAAGGCAGCGTAGCGCGAGCGCATCAGTGCTTCGGGCGTGGCCGCGATGAGCCTGCCGTCGGCGGCGTGCTGCGCATGCAGGCGGCCGCAGCAGGCGGCGTAGGGCAGGGTGCTGCCGCAAGGGCAGGTGGGAGGCGCGTGCATCCTGGCCGTCAGGCCGGCCCTTGCGTCAAGCGCGCCAGCTGCCGCAGCAGGTCGGCCACGCGCGGTTCGTCGGGGCGCAGCGCCTGGGCGGTGGCGATGCAGTTGCGCGCCTCGGCCTCCAGCGCTGCCGAGCGGCCGTGGCGCTGCACGACGGTCAGCGCCACGGCGGCGAAGTTCAGCAGCACGCGCGCATTGCGGGGCATGGAGGTCTTGGCGCCGCGCAGGCTTTCCAGTGCCGCCTGGTGGTCGCCCGAGGCCATCAGCTGCATGCCGTCCTTCATCGCGTTGGTGGCCTCGCGCCGGGCGGCCGCCGCCAGCTCGCCGCCGCTGGCGCCCAGGCCCAGGCTCTCGAAGGCGCGCTGGGTGCGCTTGAGCAGGCGCTCGTCGTCGTGGTGGTTGTGCGTCAGGTGGTGCAGCAGCTGGGTGGCGGCGTCGGCCTGCTGGGCCTCGATCAAGGTCTCGGCGACACGCGCGGCAATGTCGGCCGCACCGGGCGAGGTTTCGTCCGCGCTCAGCGCCACCAGCTCGGCGGCGAGCCGGGCGGCGCCTGCCGTGTCGCCCAGGGCCTGCAGCGCCCGCACCTGCTCGGCCTTGCCCAGCAGGTGCGCGTCGTGGCTGTTGCTGTAGCGCTGGCTCATCGTGGCGATGAGCTTCTGCGCCTCGGCCGGGGCGCCGGCCTCGGTGTTCAGCTTGGCCAGGCCGAGGAAGGGTTCCAGGTCCTCGATGGCGCTGTGCTCGGTCAGCTTGAGGGCCCGCGAGAAGGCCCGCTCCGCCATGTCGCGCTGGCCCTGCGCCTGCGCCGCCACGCCCAGGGCCGACTGGCGGTGGGCGGAGTTGGGCGACAGGTTGACGGCGCGCTCCAGCACGGCCACCTGCTGCTGGCCCTCGCCCTGCGTGTGCAGCACACCGGCCAGCTCGTCGTAGGCCTCCAGGTATTGCGGATGCTCGCGCACTGCCTCCTGCAGCAGCGCGCGGGCGCCGTCCAGGTCGTTGAGGTGGACGCGCACCTGCGCCAGCCCGAGCTTGGCCCAGGCGATGGGGCCTCGCTGCAGCACGCTCTCGTAGAGGGCTTGCGCCTTGGGCCAGTCGCCCAGCTTCTGGTGGAGCAGGGCCTGCAGGCGCAGCACCTCGGCCAGGCTCTTGGTGCCGGCGGCCAACTGTTCGTCGCAGAGCTGCAACGCGCGCTTCCAGTCCTGCGCCTTCATCGCCGCAGCGATGCCCGCCAGCGCCGACTTGCGCTCCACCAGCTTGAGCAGGCGCGTCTGCAGCAGGCTCTCGGTGATGGGCTTGAGCAGGTAGTCGTCGGGCGCGTCCTCGGCGGCGGCCGAGACCATGACGCTGGTCTTCTCGGCGGTGATCATCAGCCACACCGTGGCCGGGCCTATCCAGTTCTTGAGGCGCGCTTCCTCCAGCAACTGCTGGCCGTTCTTGCCGGGGCCCAGGTTGTAGTCGCACATGACCACGCCGTAGGGCTTGGCGGCGAGCATGGCGGTGGCCTCGCGGCCGTCCCTGGCGGTGTCCACGCGCTGGGCACCGCAGCGCAGCAGCAGGCCTTTCAGCACCGTGCGCATGGCCTCGAAGTCTTCGATCAGCAGGAAGTCCTTGCCGGCCAGCGGGTCCTCGTGGGGAGAGATCGTCTTCATGGCAGCTCGACGATGAAACGGCCGCCGCCCAGGTCGCTACCCGAGCCGCCACCATTGGCCAGCCTGGTGCTGCCGGTGCGCTCGCCGCGGCGGTGCAGGCCGGCGGCCAGGCGTGAGAAGTACAGGCCCAGGCCGGTGCTGCCGGTGCGCGTGTCTATGCCTTGGCGCGACGGGAAGCCCTGTTCCAGCATGAAGGCCGGGAAGCCCTGGCCGTCGTCGGCCACCTCGATCTCCAGCCCGCGCTCGGTGACGTGCATGGACAGCCGCACCGTGTGGCTGGCGTAGCGCACGGCGTTGAACAGCGACTGCATGACGACGCTGCCGATCAGGTCGTGGTCGAAGATCCAGTCCGCCATGTCCGCCTGGATGTCGCATTGCAGGTCCAGCCCCTTGAGCGCCACCAGCGGGCGCACGCGGCCCAGCAGTTCGTCGGCGAACTCGTCCAGCGCCACGGCGGCCGGCTCGAAGGGGTACATGCCTTCCTCGATCTTGAAGATGGCCATCAGCTGCACCAGGTTGCCGTTGACGCGCTGCGTCTCGTACAGCGCTTGGGCGGTGGACAGCGCGGCGGCGGAGGGCTGCCCGTCGTCCGTCTTGGCCAGCTGCTGCAACGCGTCCTCCAGATAGGCCGCAATGACGCTGACCGAGTTTTTCATGTCGTGGGCGGCGGCGGCCACGAAGGTGGAGATGTCCATGGCTCGCGCCTTTGCTGCTTCGGCTGCTGGGCAGGAGGCGTGCCTGGCACAGGGCCAGCTCCTGGGCTGGCCAAAACTCTACATCGCCGCGCGACCTCTCAACCGCACCTTCCGTCGGGAAAGCTGTGCAGCAACTCCGTCAGCGGCAGCGGCCGGCCCAGCAGATAGCCCTGGCCGAAGCCGCAGCCGATGGCCTTCAGCACCTCCAGCTGGGCGGCGCTTTCTATGCCCTCGGCGATGACCTCCAGCTGCAGGTGCTGGCCCAGGCCGACGATGGTCTGGGCGATGGCGCGGTCGCGCTCGCCGCTGGGCAGGTCGCGCACGAAGCTGCGGTCGATCTTCAGCGAGCTGATGGGCAGGCTCTTCAGCATGGCCAGCGAGGAGTGGCCCATGCCGAAGTCGTCCAGCGAGATCTCAAAGCCGATCTCGCGCAGCTGGTGCATGACGCGCCGCACCTGCTCGGGCTGGCGCATCAGCATGCCCTCGGTCAGTTCCAGCACGACCTGCGAGGCCGGCGCCGCCAGCCGGGCCGACATGGCACTCAGCATCTCCGGCAGGGCGCTGCTGGTGAACTCCGACGCCGCCATGTTGACGTGCACCTTCAGTCGCGCCAGCGGCCCGCCCTTGAGCGTGGCCAGGTCGTGCAGCGCGCGGCTCATGACCCAGCGGCCGATGTCGATGATGAGGTCGCTGCGCTCGGCAATGGGGATGAAGATGTCGGGCGACACCATCTCGCCGCCAGGCTTGCGCCAGCGGATCAGCGCCTCCACGCCGTGCAGCAGGCCGCCCGGCGTGCCGATGTCGACGATGGGCTGGTAGACCAGGTGCAGCTGGTCGGTGCGCAGCGCCTCGCGCAGCTCCGCCTCCATGGCCAGGCGCTGGGCCAGCTTGGCGCGCTGCTGGGCCAGGGTGTCGGGGCTGGTGGTGGAGACGTTGCTGCCGTTGCGGCCGTTCTGCTTGACGCGGTACATGGCCGCGTCGGCGCTGCGCAGCAGCTCGGGCCCGGTCTGGCCGTTGTCGGGGAAACGGCTGACGCCCACGCTGGCCGAGACGGTCAGCGCCATGCCCTCGTACTCGACCGGCGTCGTTGCGGCCGTCAGCACGGCATCCACCAGGCTGGCCAGCGCCTGCTCGTCGCCGTTGTCGGGCACCAGCACGGCGAACTCGTCGCCGCCCAGTCGCCCCACCCGCGCTGGCGGCGGCGCCAGCGTCTTGAGGCGGCGGGCGAACTCCTGCAGCACCGCGTTGCCGGCTTCATGGCCGAAGGCGTCGTTGATGGGCTTGAAGCGGTCCAGGTCGATGAACATCAACGCGAAGCGCCGGCCCTCGCGGTGGCTCTGTACGCAGTGGCGGTTGAGCTGCGCATAGAAGTGGGCGCGGTTGTCCAGGTCGGTCATCTCGTCGATCTGGGCCAGGCGGTGGATGACCGCCTCGGTCTCCAGGCGCTGCGCTGTCTGGGCGATCAGCGCGCCGATGGTGGTCGACACCTTGGGCAGCTGCGCCTCGGGCTGGCGCGACAGGCTGCTGTAGAACTCCAGCACGCCGGGCCGGTGCTGCTCGCCGCTTTCCGACACATAGGTGACCGGGAACACATAGCCCGACCACAGCCCGCACATCTGTGCGCTGCGGCGGCGCAGGAAGCGCGGGTCGGTGCTCATGTCCTCCACCCACTCGGCCTCGCCGGTGGACCAGACGCGGCCCACCAGTCCCTCGCCGGGCGCCATCGTCAGCGCGGCGCTGACGACGCTGAACTGCTCCAGCTCGCGGTCCGGCGGGTGCCAGAAATGCCGGCAGTACAGGCTGCGCCCCGGTTCCTCGCCCGGCTCCATGCTCCAGTAGGCGCCCCACTCCCAGCCGAGGTTGCGGCAGATCAGCTGGATGACGTTGGTGATCGCATCCTCCAGCGTGTGCGTGCCGATCAGGTACTCCGTCAGCGCATAGCCCAGGCGCTCGCGCACGGCGGCCAGCGTCAGGCTGGTGATGTCCTGCAGCATGCCGTGGCGCCAGCGCGGCCGGGCCGGGTCCGGCGGCAGCGGCGTCACGCGCAGCCAGCGCATGCCGCGCGCCAGGCCCAGCACGCGCACGTCGAGCGGCTGCTGCGCCTGCAGCGTCGCACCCGTCCACAGCCGCGTCAGTTCTGGCAGGTCGTCTTCCAGCACATGGCCCAGGCACTCCTCCAGCGTCTTGGCGGGGCGGGCGGGCATCTCCAGGTACTCCGCCGCCATGGGCGACAGCAGGCTGCGGCCGGTCTGCGGGTCATACCACCACTGGCCGAAGCCGGCGGCGCGTTCCAGTTCGCCGGTGGCCACGGCGGCATCCATCGCGATGGCTTCGTGAAGTCGCTGCGGCCCCAGCGGGAGGGAAATGGCCTGCATGCGGGAGACCCTTTGACTTTTCATGTGCCGCGGTGGTGCGCAAGTCGCATGCCAGGGTTTGAGGGGGAGAGCGCTGGAAACACGCTGTGAGTCGGGGCGTGCGAGGCACCGCCGCACTTGACTGGTGCGGCGGATTCGGTGCGGCAAGCCCTACATCGGCGTCGCGGTTCTCAGGAGCCTTGGCGCCTGAACAGCAACGCGGCCTTGACGGGGATGCCGTTGACGCCGTCCATGTAGACGAGCGCGAGGTACTCGCCGTCCGGTCCTGTGAATGCGCCCATGACGCGATTCATCTCGACGAGGGTCTGGCCGCCGGATCTCACGTCCAGCGGGCCGATTCCCTGCGCGGCGCTGACATCCGTGCCGAAGGAGATGCCGGAGAAGCGGCCTGCCACTTGGATGCGCGCCGTCGCGCTGCCGACGTTGGGGCTGCCGATCGGATATTGGTCGAAGTAGACCGTCACGCTGGCCGAGTCGATCAAGCCGGGTGGGAGCTGTGCGGAGCCGCTGCCGCGTTCGGCCGTGACCGCCGTGGCGGCCACCAGCTGGTACTGGGCGGTGCCGACTCTGGGCGCGATGGTCGCGGGCCGAACGACAGCGTAGGGCTGTGAACGCTGCACCAGGTTGCCATCCACCGCATTGCCGCTGCTGACGGTGACGCGGCCAATGCTGGCGTGCTCGTTGCCGGCCAGGTCGAATGCGGGGCCGGAGAACCGCACGGCGGACAGCACCGACGTCAACTCGCCAGAGGCACCGAAGCTGACCTCGTCCCTGGGAACGCCCATGAACAGGCTTTCGTTGTTGTGGCTGAGGAAGACGAAATGGTTGCCTGCCGCGGGCTTGGGGTTGATGCCGGCGCCGGGAGCGCCTGTGGTGGCGCAGCCCTGTGCATCCGGCGCGGCGTCCGGCGCCGTGAACGCCAGCGCGGCGTAGAGGCCGCCAGTGGGCAGGCCGATGGACAGATGAGCGACCGCCTTGCGCGCACCGGCTCCAGCGGGCCGCACGGTCAGCTTGGCCGTCGTGCCGGCCGGGAACAGCGCCGAGACGGGGACGTTCAGGTAGACCTCGTTCTCCGCGTCGAGCTGCAGGCCGGCGAGTTCGGGGTGCTCCAGCGCACCCTGGGAGCGCAGGCGGACGACCTCGCCGCCTGAGGTCCTGATGCCCACATCGGCGCCGATCTGCACGTTGCCGAGGTACAGCGCGCTCAGCGCCGTGTCGGCCGTCAGTGTCAGGTCGGGCCCGACATCGTTCCAGTTCAGCGGCGTGAACGTCAGCTTGGTGCTGCCTGCCAGGCTCAGTCGGCGGCTGCCGCAGGCGGGGATCTGCGAGACGGGTTTCGCGGCGGCGTACATCCTGCCGCTGGTGGACAGGATGCTCGGGTTCTGCACGAACAGGCCTCCGCCTGACGGGAGCGTCACGATCTCGACCCCGCCGTTCCAGCGCCCGATGCCGATGTCGCCGTCAGCAAAGACCTCGGCCACGCTCGCCGTGTACAGCTCGTTGCGGCTCGTCTTCGCATCGCCCTCGCCATAGGACACCAGCGCACCGCGCTGGTTGAAGTGCGTGCGCCCCTGGCGCTGGCCGATCAGCCTGAACTGGTCGTCCGGCATGGGCGCCAGGCCCGCCCCTGAAGACACGCCCTTGGGCATGGCGTCAGCCACCGTGGCTGCCGTGGGCAGGATGTCCTTGCCGTACAGGATCAGTCCCTTGATGCGCAGTTTGTCGTCTGCGGTCAGGCTCGTCACGTCCACGTAGTCCACCGTGCCGCCCGCCATGGCCGGGCCCAGGCGGTCGTCCTCGGTGTCCACGAAGGTGAGCCGATGCAGCCCATCCAGCGCCGCCGACAGGTCGGTCGTGGCCGACGCCGCTTGCAGCCGGCGCCAGAAGCCGATGAACGCGCCGTTCACCAAGGCATGGGCGACGTCGTCGGCCTTGGGCGCGGTGGCGCCGGGTGGCTGCGTGAGGTCGATGCGAAGGAAGTCCGTCAGGCTGGCCACGCCGAGCTCACCTGCCAGCGTGAGGCCGACGGCGCGCACCTTGGCCGGCGACCAGTCCGGCGTCGTGGCCTTTTCCAGGCTGCGCACGTTGATCTCGGTGTAAGGCGTTGCATTTATGCGTCGCAGCGGGCCCGTCCAGACCTCCACCGCGCGCAGCTTCGTATCCAGCGTGGCGCCTGCCTTGCTGATCGGGTCTGTCCAGGTGCCGCCGGTGGCCGACACCATCACGACCGTCTCCGCCGTGATCGATGCGGTGAAGGCGTACCCGCCGTCGGTACCGCTGCGCACCTCCTGCAACAGCGTCGTGCGTCCTTGGTTGTCCACGCTGAGCAACTGGACGGCGGCGCCGTTGACCGGGCCGGGCGCGATGTTGCCGGTGACGGTGGTTGTCGCGACGGGCGGGCTGGGCGTGCCGGGCGTCGAGTCACCACCGCCTCCGCCACCGCCGCCGCAGGCACTCAGCAGAACCGCCAGCGCGATGCCGGCACATTGTTTGATCGATCGCATTGTCTTTTCTCCCTGGCGTCGCAGTCGGGCCTGTTGGCTTGCCGCGCGGGAGCGAGTTTAAGGAAGGGGCATGCCGGGCGCGTTACGCTGCCGTGTCATCGAACCTGGAGCGCAGTGTGGGCATCGTGGTGTATTGGCTGGAAGGCGAGGGCGAAGAGGCCGCGCCCGTCTGCCAGCTGTTCGACAGCAAAGAGCTGACGCAGGCCCTGGCCTGGGCCGAGGACAGGCGCAGGCAGGGCCATCGCCATGTCAGCATCTCCACGGAGCTGGACGGCAGCATCGGCCGACCGGGTGTGTCGGCGGTGGAGGGCGGGCGCACGCCCGACGGCGAGGCCTACGAGTGGTCCAAGGCCGGCCGGGCCGGCAAGGTGCGCAGGCGCTGAAGCAGCGGTCTTCGGGCCGAGCGCCGGGCCGCTCCCGAACCGGCCCGCCGGGCGAGGGGCTTAAAACTTGTAGCCGAAGCCGACGGTCAGCAGGTTGTCGGTCTTCTTGGTGCCCGTCGGCACGCGGTCGCTGTAGCGGCTGGACAGGCCGGCGTTGAGCGTCCAGGCGCCGCTGATCGTCGTGGCCAGGCCGGCGTCGAAGGTGGCGCGGTCGCCGAGGTCACCGCCGCCGGGGTAGTAGACGAGACGCTGCTTCAGCGTGGTGGTCTCGCTGAGCTTGTGGCTGGATTCCTCGCCGAGCAGCACCTGCACGCCGTTGGCGTTGCTGCCGTCGGTGAGCTTGCTGGCGGTGTAGCCGAGACCGCCGAACACGTCCCAGCTGTTGGCCTCGTTCTTCACCAGGTGGTAGCCCACACCGCCCGTCAGGTTGTAGCGGTCGCGCACGCCGCCGGCCTTGTTGGTCTCGCCTTCGGCGGCGCCGAATGAGAACAACTGCGGGCCGAGATTGAAGTCGTAGCGGCCGCCCACGCGCAGCAGGTCGGCCGTGGTGGCGTTGATGCCGTCGACCTTGTTGCGACCGTAGTTGGCGAGGCCGTAGAGGCTGATCTTGTCCCGCGCGGTCGCGAGACTGGCGTTCGCGTTGGCGGACAGCGTGCGGCTGCTGCTGTTGCCGCTGGCGAAGGCGCCAGCGACGCTGAGCCCGCCGTGCCATTGGCCGTCGGGTGTGTCCTGGGCCAGGGTGGCCTGTGCGGTCAGGGCGAGCGTGAGGGTGAGGGTCAGGCGTTGCATGGGAGCGGGTGCGGGGAAAAACCGAAGTATCGCCAGCGACAGGCCGTGGCCCTCGCCTGGCGCTGATGGGTGTGCCGGGGTGCTTACCTAGAATGCCGGCATGAATTCCTTCCCTGTCGGCCCGGCGGTCGACGCTGCTCCCAGCCCCCTCCTGAAGAACCTCAACCCCGAGCAGCTTGCCGCCGTCACCGCCGCTGCGGAGCCCGCGCTGATCCTGGCCGGTGCCGGCTCGGGCAAGACGCGGGTGCTGACCACCCGCATCGCCTGGCTGTTGAACACGGGCCAGGTCAGCCCCGGCGGCATCATGGCCGTGACCTTCACGAACAAGGCCGCCAAGGAAATGCTGACGCGGCTGTCCACGATGCTGCCGTTCAATGTGCGCGGCATGTGGATAGGCACCTTCCACGGCCTGTGCAACCGCTTCCTGCGCGCGCACTGGAAGCAGGCCAACCTGCCGCAGGCCTTCCAGATCCTGGATGCCAGCGACACGGTGTCGGCCATCAAGCGCGTCATCAAGGCGATGAAGCTGGATGAAGAGCGCTTTGTCCCGAAGCAGGTCGGCTGGTTCATCGCCGGCTGCAAGGAAGACGCCCAACGCCCCGGTGACGTGGAGGTGCGCGACGACCAGACCAAGACGCTGGTCGAGATCTACGCCAACTACGAGGACCAGTGCCAGCGCGAAGGCGTCGTCGACTTTGCCGAGCTGATGCTGCGCAGCTACGAGCTGCTGCGCGACAACGCGGCCATCCGCGAGCACTACCAGCGGCGCTTCCGCCACCTGCTGGTGGACGAGTTCCAGGACACCAACAAGCTGCAGTACGCGTGGCTGAAGATGTTCGCCCCGCCCGGTGTGGACAACGGCCAGAGCCTGCTGGCCGTGGGCGACGACGACCAAAGCATCTACGCCTTCCGCGGTGCGCGCGTCGGCAACATGGCGGACTTCGAGCGCGAGTACCGCGTCAGAAAAGTCATCAAGCTGGAGCAGAACTACCGCAGCTTCGGCCACATCCTGGACGCCGCCAACGAACTGATCAGCCGCAACAGCCAGCGCCTGGGCAAGACGCTGCGCACCGACGCCGGCCTGGGCGACCCCATCCGCGTGCAGGAGGCGCCCAGCGACTTCGCCGAGGCGCAGTGGCTGATCGAGGAGATCCAGGGCCTGGTGCGCGGCGGGTTGGACCGGCAGCAGATCGCCATCCTCTACCGCAGCAACGCGCAGTCGCGGGTCATCGAGTCGGCGCTGTTCAATTCGGGCATCCCGTATCGGGTCTATGGCGGCCTGCGCTTCTTCGAGCGCGCCGAGGTGAAGCATGCGCTGGCCTATCTGCGGCTGCTGGAGAACCCGAACGACGACACCAGCTTCCTGCGCGTCGTCAACTTCCCGACCCGCGGCATCGGCGCCAAGACGCTGGAGAACCTGCAGGACGCGGCCAAGGCCTCGGGCCGCAGCCTGTACCAGAGCGTCAGCGCCATGAGCGGCAAGGGCGGCGCCAACCTGCTGGCCTTCACCAACCTCATCGACTCCACGCGCAACCTGACCCAGGGCATGACGCTGCGCGAGATCATCGAGCAGGTGCTGGAGACCTCGGGCCTGGCGGACTTCTACCGCACCGACAAGGACGGCGCCGAGCGGCTGGAGAACCTGGACGAACTGGTCAACGCGGCGGAGGCCTTCGTCATGCAGGAGGGCTTCGGCAAGAACGCGGTGGGCCTGCCGGTGGACGAGGTGGCCGAGTCAGGCACACCCGGCGCCGTGCCGGACGCCGAGACCGGCGAGATCATGTCGCCGCTGGTGGCCTTCCTGACCCACGCCTCGCTGGAGGCCGGCGACAACCAGGCCCAGGCCGGCCAGGACGCGGTGCAGTTGATGACCGTGCATTCGGCAAAGGGCCTGGAGTTCGATGCCGTGTTCATCACGGGCCTGGAAGAAGGCCTGTTCCCGCACGAGAACGCGATGTCCGACCACAACGGGCTGGAGGAAGAACGTCGCCTGATGTACGTGGCCATCACGCGGGCGCGCCAGAAGCTCTCCTTGAGCTTCTGCCAGACGCGCATGCTGCACGGCCAGACGCGCTACAACGTCAAGAGCCGCTTCTTCGACGAGCTGCCGGAAGCCGCGCTGAAGTGGCTGACACCGCGCAACCAGGGCTTCGGCTCGGGCTTTGCGCGTGAGTACCAGCAGGCCTGGGACCGTGGCTCGGGCCTCAAGGGCATGGTGGGCGCGGGCCGCGTCGAGAAGGCTGCCTGGGTGGAGCCGCCGGTGCCGGCCAGCATGAAGCAGAAGGTGTCGAACGAACACGGCGGCCTGCGCGTGGGCAAGGGCGTGTTCCACACCAAGTTCGGCGAAGGCGTGCTGCTGACGCTGGAAGGCGTGGGCACGGATGCCCGGGCGCAGGTGAACTTCGGCCGGCATGGCACGAAGTGGCTGGCGCTGTCTGTGGCGAAGCTGACGCCGATTGATTGATCAGATGCGGCCGGCGCCGTGCGATGGGTCGCGGTGCTGGTGTCGCACGACCAGAATGCGCAGGCCATTGCCTTTCATCGTGTAGATGACCGAGTACGGGAAATCGTGCAGCGGATAGCTGCGCCGCCCGTCGTCGGTCGGAGTGCCGAGGTCGGGCTGGCGCTCAATCAGTCGGGCGATGCGCTCGAACTCGTCGAGAAACCGCTCGGCGAGCCGCGCGCCGGCTTCGCGTCGATAAAAGCGGAACGCCGTCGCCAGCTCCGCTCGAGGGAGCCGATGAAGGGAGCGGTTCACCCGCGCTCGTTGCGCAACCCCGCCAGCGCGTCGTCAAGGGACTCGAACTCGGTGTCCGGGTCGGCGTCCCGCCTGGCGGCAACGGCATCCCAGGCGGCATCGCGCACGAGATCCGCATCCAGGCTGGCCACCACGCGGTCCAGCAGTTTTGCGCGCTGGGCCGGTGGCAGTTTCAGCACCTGGGCTTCCAAGGTTTCAAAGGTGGTGTCCATGGCGACTCCGGCAATTGCGACTGCGGGTGCTAGCTTGCCATAAGCTGCGGCCACCCGATCCCGGAGTGCGCTGTGACCCCATCTCTCACCGTCAACCAGCAGGCTTTGGCCGCCTTCCTGGCCACCGAATTTCCGCAGACCCGCTGCACGCTGGAGGCGCTGGACGAGGACGGCAGCGTGGTCGTTGCTCACGCCGTGAGCGAGTCGGAGCTGCGGCCGGGCGGCACGGTGTCGGGCCCGGTCATGATGGCGCTGGCCGACGTGGCGCTCTACGTGGCCATCCTGGCGCGCATCGGCATCGTGCCGCTGGCGGTGACGACGAACCTGTCCATCAACTTCCTGCGCAAGCCGCGCGCCGACCGGCGTGTCGTGGCCCGCTGCCGGCTGATGAAGTTGGGCAAGACGCTCGCCGTGGGCGAGGTGTGGATCTACTCGGAAGGCGAGGAAGAGCCGGTGGCTCACGCCACCGGCACCTACGCGCTCCCGAGGGAGCGCTAGCCCCTCACATTCAGCTGCCGATGCGGCCGCCGTCGTTCTTGGTGATCATCACCGTGGCCGAGCGCGGGCGGGCCGTGGCGCCACCGGCGCCGTAGCCGCTGTTGCCGGGCCAGTGGCTGGTGAACTTGCTCGGGTCGGACAGGGCCGACACGGGCGTGTCGTCACCCGGGTGCTGCACGTTGACGAACATCACCTTGCCGTCCGGCGACTCGCACATGCCGGTGATCTCGTTGTTGTTGGGGCCCACCAGGAAGCGCTTGAGCGTGGCGTCCGTCGGCTTCTTGCCCACCGGCGTCGTCACCGAGACCGTGCCGTAGTTCAGCGTCTGTGTGGCGCCGTCGCCCACCGTGCCGGGCAGTGCGGCCAGCATCATGCAGTTGGTGGTGTCGGTGAAGGCACCGTCGTCGGTCTGTATCCAGCAGATGCCGGTGCTGGGGCTGAACACCAGGCCGTCGGGGCTGGAGAAGTCCTGGTCGGCGGTCAGGCCGGACAGGTTGACGAAGCCGGGCGAGGCGGTGGACTCGGCGCCGAACAGGTAGACGTCCCAGTTGAAGCTGGCGGCACCGGGCTCGCCGCCGGTTTCCTTGATGCGCACGATGTGGCCGTTGACATTGCCCTGCTGGGTGGTCGAGACGTCCTTGATGTCGGAGTAGGCACGCGGGTTGGCGGCGTCGACCCGGGTCTGCGTGCCGGTCGGCGCGACGCGGCGGCTGCTGTTGTTGGTCATCGTCAGATAGACCTCGCCGCTGGTGGGATGGGTGCTGCACCACTCGGGGCGGTCCATCTTGGTGGCGCCCACGGCATCGGCGGCCAGGCGGGCGTGCATCAGCACGTCGCCATCGTTGGCGAACGCGTAGGTCGTGTAGCCGGCCACCGTGGGGTTGGCCATGCTCAGCTCGATCCAGTTGCCCGTGCCGTCGGCGTTGAACTTGGCAACAAACAGCTTGCCGCTGTCCAGGTATTTGTCGCCCGTGGCGACGCGGTCGGCGGGCGTGGCGTCGGCGGCCACCCAGTTGGCGCTGGAGACGAACTTGTAGACGTACTCACCCTGGGCGTCGTCGCCCATGTAGACGGCCAGCGGCTTGCCAGCCACCGGCTTGCTGAAGGCGGCGCTCTCGTGGGCATAACGGCCCAGTGCCGTGCGCTTCTTGATGACGGAGGCGGCGTTGTAGGGGTCGATCTCGGTGATGTAGCCCTGGCCGTTGATCTCGTGGCGGTAGTCGTCGCTGCCGTCGGCCGACACGCCGGTCACGCTGGTGTTCCAGCGCGCGTACTTGTCGGCGCTGCCGGCCGTCTCCCAGCCGTAGCGGCTGGCGGCGGCCGCCGTGGCGGTGGCGTTGCGGCCGTAGCGGGCCAGCGCCACGTTGGCGTTGGCGCTGCGGCGGGCGTTGTCGCCCATGGCGCGGAAGAAGTAGCCGGTCCAGTTCTCTTCGCCGGTCAGCAGCGTGCCCCAAGGCGTCTTGCCGGTGCCGCAGTTGTTCAGCGTGCCGCGGGTCTTGGTGGCCGCGGGCGAGAACTTGGTGACCAGCAGCGCATGGCCGCGCGCGGGGCCGGAGATTTCGATCTCGGTCAGGCCGGTGATGCGGCGGTTGAAGGCCGAATCCACCACCGAGGCGAACTTGCCGCCGGTCTTGCGGAACTCGACGATGGCCACGCCGTGGGCGTCCACCTCGATGTCAGCCTCGCTGGCCGGGCGCGGCAGGGCGGTCGGGCCCTTGGCGTGCAGGAACTGCGGCGTGATGTATTCGAAGTTCATGCCCAGCAGCGCGCGGTCGCTGCTGTTGGCGTCCGGCGTGCCGGTGGCCGACAGGCCGAAGTACTCCATGCCGTCATGGCAGTCGCCGGCGCGCTTGTCGAAGCCGCTGTCGGTGCCGTCGTTCTTGTAGGCCGACACGCCGGCGGCCATCGGGTCGCCGGTGGCGAACACGACGCTGGCCGTGTAGCCGGCCGGCACCGTGATGGTGTCGTTGAGGTTCTTGCTGACCGCCGCGAAGGACAGCAGTGTCTCGGTGGGCTTGGCTGGCTGGGCGGGCGCGGGGTTGTCGTCGCCGCCGCCACAGGCGGTCAGCGCCGTGGCGCCGAAGGCGGCGGTCATCGCGGTGCCGAAGCCGCCGCGCAGGATGTTGCGGCGGCTCAGGCGTGCCTGCAGCACGCTGTCAAAGCTGGGATTGGCGGAGCGGTTGGAATCTTCGTCGTCAAACGAGGCAGCGAGGGGCAGAACGGACGTGCCAGAAGAGCGGGACATGGATGTGACATCACGAGGGTTGGAACACAGCCGAACAGACTATGTGGCCTTCGTGAAATCACGATGAAACGCCCGTTGCAGGCGTCACCCTTCGCCGTTCAGTGGTCGAGCACGTCTTGCGGTGCGCCGAACATGAAGCAGTCGACGAAGCTGAAGTACAGCGACGCGTAGAACACCGCCCACAGCAGCATGCCGGCCACCATCATGAACATGGGTGCGGCCTGCAGCAGGCCGAGGATGGAGAACACCAGCGTGATCAGGCCGGACAGCGCCAGCAGCATGGCCACCCACAGCAGGCCGTTAAGCGCAAACGCGCCCTTGTTGCGCCACAGCGCCAGCGTGCTTGAGAACAGCGCCTGACCGACGCCGTGGCCGCCCCAGTGGATCAGCGCCGGTGCATGCCAGTAGGGAATGGACAGCAGCGTCAGGCCGCCGAAGCGCAGCAGTGCACCCCACAGGATGCGTGAGTCCCCGGCCGCCTTGGCGAACTCCTCGGGCGTGCCCTTGTTGGCCATCAGCTCCAGCACGGCCTGCGTCGCTTCGCCGTCCACGGCATTGGCCGCCAGGATGACACCCAGCGCCATCACCGCGAAGCTGGCGGCCAGCGTCAGCTGACGGTTGCGGCGCTCGGGCGTCAGCCGCAGCGGCGCGAGGAAGACGGCCGCCGTCGGCCGCTGTTTCTGCAGCACCAGGTGGGTCGCCAGCATGAAGCCCAGCGAGCACAGCGGGATGGCCATCAGCCCGAGCACCGGGCCGACGAAGGGCAGGGCGGACAACACCAGCGAGGCGAGCAGCGCCATGCCCATCAGCCCCAGGAAGACCAGTGGCTGGCGCTGGAAGACCTTGAAGCCGTGGCGTATCCACACCCTGCCGTTGCCCGCCGGCACCTGCTGCAGATGGAGCTGCATGGTCATTTGAGGGCCTCGTCGTGCAAGGCATGCCAGGGTTTGGCGATGCGTTCGCGCAGCACGCGCTCGAAATGGCTGGGGTCGTGCGCCTTCAGCAGCGAGGCCTCGCGCGGCAGGTGCAGGTCGAACAGGCGCGACACCCAGAAGCGCAGCGCGGCCGCGCGCAGCAGGGCCGGCAGCAGGCGGTGCTCGGCGCCGGACAGCGGCCGCACGCTCTCGTAGGCCGACACGAACACGGCGGCGCGCTCCTCGATGAGGCGGCCGCTGGTCAGGTCGATGCACCAGTCGTTCAGGCAGACGGCGATGTCAAACAGCCAGGTGTCGACACCGGCGAAGTAGAAGTCGAAGAAGCCGGTCAGCCGCTCGCGGCCCGGGCCCTCGCCGGGCTCGAACATGACGTTGTCGCGGAACAGGTCGGCGTGGATGGGCCCGGTGGGCAGATCGCCGTAGCGGGCCGATGCGGCAAGCTGCTCCTGGTAGGCCAGCTCGCTGTGCAGCAGCTCGGCCTGGTCGGCGGCCAGGAAGGGCAGCAGCTGCGGCACCACCTCACGCCACCAGGCCAGGCCGCGCAGGTTGGGTTGGTGCAGCGGGTAGTCCTTGCCCGCCAGGTGCATCCGGGCCAGCATGGCGCCGACCTGCTGGCAGTGGAAGGCGTCCGGCGCCATCTGGTGGCCGCCGTGCAGGCGGTCGACGATGGCTGCCGGCTTGCCGGCGACCTCGAAGAGGATCTCGCCGCTGCTGTCCGCATGGGGTGAGGGCACCAGCACGCCGCGCTGCGCCAGGTGCTGCATCAGCCGCAGGTAGAAGGGCAGTTGCTCGGCCGTCAGGCGCTCGAACAGCGTCAGCACATAGCGGTGCAGATGGCCGTCGGCCTGTGTGCAGTCGACAAAGTAGTTGGTGTTCTCGATGCCGGCACCAATGCCGCGCAGCGAGCTCAGGCTGCCGAGTTGGAGGTGGTCCAGCAGGGCTTGGGCCTGCTCGGCGCTGACTTCGGTGAAAACGGCCATGGGTCTGGAGAATTGGCGACCCGGGGGCCGCGCGCAATCAGAATTTGAGGACTTGCCAGACCCGCGTGCCCGAGCCGCTCTTGGGCAGGCCGGTGCCGGTGCCGCCGGCGGACTCGCGGCCCGCGTCGTTGACGACGATCTCGTAGTCCGGGGCCTTGGGCAGCTTGTTCTTCACCGTGACCTTCTTGGCCTCGCCGCGCACCTTCAGCTCCTCGATGCGCACCTGGTCGTCCTCGGCCACGGTCTTCTCGACCTTGGGCTCGGGCGGCGGGTCGGCGAGGGCTGCGGCGCTGAAGGCGGCGAGCAGGAGGAGTACGGCGGGGCGAAGCATGCGGGCGATTCTAGGTGGCCGAGAATCGCCGCCATGAGCAAACCCATCCTGCTGCTGGTCGACGGTTCCAGCTACCTCTATCGCGCCTTCCATGCCATGCCCGACCTGCGCGGGCCGGAAGGCCAGCCCACCGGCGCGGTGCGCGGCATGGTGGCCATGTTGAAGAAGCTGCAGACCGACATCGGCGCCGAGCACGCTGTCTGCGTGTTCGATGCCTCGGGCCCGACCTTCCGCGACGAGTGGTACCCCGAGTACAAGGCCCAGCGCTCGCCAATGCCGCCGGAGCTGCGCGCGCAGATCGAGCCCATCCACGAGGTCGTCAAGCTGCTGGGTTGGCCCACGCTGACGGTGCCGGGCGTGGAGGCGGACGACGTCATCGGCACGCTGTGCTGCATCGCGACCACGCAAGGACACCGCGTCATCGTGTCCACAGGCGACAAGGACTTGTCCCAGCTCGTCAACCCGGACGTGGAACTCATCAACACGATGAGCAACGAGCGGCTGGACGAGGCCGGCGTGCTGGCCAAGTTCGGCGTTCCGCCGAATCGCATCATCGATTACCTGACGCTGATGGGCGACACGGTGGACAACGTGCCGGGCGTGACCGGCGTCGGCCCCAAGACGGCGGCGAAGTGGATTGCCGAGTACGGCTCGCTGGACGGCGTCATCGCCGCCGCGCCGGCGATCAAGGGCAAGGCCGGCGAGAACCTGCGCGCCGCGCTGGACTGGCTGCCCATGGGCCGCAAGCTGGTGACCGTGAAGCTGGACTGCGAACTGGCCGAGCATGTGGTGGGCTGGCCGGCGCTGGAGGAGCTGGCCTTCCGCGATCCGGCCAAGGCCGAGCTGGCCGCGTTTTATACGCGCAATGGCTTCAAGGCCTGGCTGGAGGAGCTGACCGGCGAAGCGCCTGCGGCCAAGGCCAAGGCAACGCCGTCCGCCAACCCCGGCCTGTTCGACGAGCCCGAGCTGCCCGCCGGCGCCGCCGACGTGGCCCGCCAGTACGACACCATCCTGACCTTCGACCAGCTCGACGCCTGGATCGCCCGCCTGCGCGCAGCGCCCTTGTGCGCGCTGGACACCGAGACCGATTCGCTCGACCCCATGGCCGCGCGCATCGTCGGCATCTCGTTTGCCGACAAGCCCGGCGAGGCCGCCTACATCCCGCTGCACCACAGCGGCCCGGATGCGCCGGAGCAACTGCCCTTCGACGAGGTGCTGGCGCGGCTGAAGCCCTGGCTGGAGGACGAGTCCGCCAAGAAGATCGGCCAGAACCTCAAGTACGACCGCCACGTGCTGACCAACGCCGGCATCCACCTGGCCGGCGTGCAGCACGACACGTTGCTGCAGAGCTATGTGCTCGAAGCCCACAAGACCCACAACCTCGAAGCGCTGGCCGAGCGCCACCTCGGCCGCAAGGGCCTGAGCTACGAGGACTTGTGCGGCAAGGGTGCGCACCAGATCCCGTTCGCGCAGGTGAGCGTCGACAAGGCGACGACTTACTCGGGTGAGGACTCCGAGATGTGCCTGCAACTACACGGCGTGCTGTGGCCGCAGATCGAGGCCGACGCAGGCTTGCTGCGCATCTATCGCGACATCGAGATGCCCACGGCCGACCTGCTCGCCCGCGTGGAGCGCACCGGCGTGCTGATCGACGCCGGGCGGCTGCAGGCGCAAAGCCACGAGATCGGCCAGCGCCTGGTGCTGCTGGAGCAGCAGTGCTACGACATCGCCGGCCAGCCCTTCAACATCGGCAGCCCGAAGCAGATCGGCGACATCCTCTTCACCAAGCTGGGTCTGCCGGTCGTCAAGAAGACGGCCACCGGCGCGCCGTCCACCGACGAAGAAGTGCTGACCGAGCTGGCCGCCGACTTCCCGCTGCCGGCCAAGATCCTGGAGTACCGCGGCCTGTCCAAGCTCAAGAGCACCTACACCGACAAGCTGCCGCTGCAGATCAACGCCCAGACCGGCCGCGTGCACACCAACTACGCGCAGGCCGTGGCCATCACGGGGCGGTTGTCCAGCAACGAGCCCAACCTGCAGAACATCCCCATCCGCACGGCCGAGGGCCGGCGCGTGCGCGAGGCCTTCATCGCGCCCGAGGGCTGCCGCATCGTCAGCGCCGACTATTCGCAGATCGAGCTGCGCATCATGGCTCACATCAGCGAGGACCCGGGCCTGCTCAAGGCCTTCCAGGAAGGCCAGGACGTGCACAAGGCGACTGCCAGCGAGGTCTTCGGCGTGCCGCTGGCCGAGGTGTCCAGCGAGCAGCGCCGTTACGCCAAGACCATCAACTTCGGCCTCATCTACGGCATGGGCGCCTTCGGCCTGGCCTCGGCGTTAGGCATCGAGCAGAAGGCGGCCAAGGACTACATCGACCGCTACTTCACCCGTTTTGCCGGCGTGAAGACCTACATGGACGAGACCAAGGCCAGCGCGGCCGAGCTGGGCTACGTGTCGACCTTGTTTGGCCGCCGCATCTACCTGCCCGAGATCCGCGGCGGCAACGGCCAGCGCCGCGCGGGTGCCGAGCGCCAGGCCATCAATGCGCCCATGCAGGGCACGGCGGCCGACCTCATCAAGCTGGCCATGCTGGCCGTGCAGGCCGAGCTGGAGCGCACGGGCAAGCAGTCGCGCATCGTTATGCAGGTGCACGACGAACTGGTGTTCGAGGTGCCCGACGCCGAGCTGGACTGGATGCGTACCGAGGTGCCGCGCCTGATGGCTGGCGTGGCGGCGCTGAAGGTGCCGTTGCTGGCCGAGGTGGGCGTGGGCAGCAACTGGGAAGAAGCGCATTGATTTCCCATGTTCCCCAAAATGGGCAAAATACAGACATTGCCTATTCCGGAGGTCCCATGTCCGCCGTCCTCGAACAAGCCATTGCCGACCAGCTGCCCAGCGTTTCTGCCACGCAGCTCGTGGCCGGCATCCAGAAGGTCGGCCGCACGGTGGACACCCATGGCGCGGTGCTCATCACCAAGCATGACCAGCCGGCCTATGTGCTGATGTCGGTGGAGCGCTACCGCGAATTGCAGCGTGCCGCCGAGCCCGATCTGGGTGCTTTGAATGCCGAGTTCGACGCTTTGCTGGCGGGCATGCAAGGCAAGGCTGCCGCAATGGCCGAGGCCTTTGCGATGACGCCCGAGGCCCTCGGGGCGGCTGCGGTGCTTGCTGCCAAACCTCGCCGCAAGCGCGCCTGAGCCTTGCCGATTTTCGTGTTGGCCGGCGTCAACGGGGCCGGCAAGAGTTCAGTGGGCGGTGCGGCGCTCGCAGCCGCTGGCTCGCCATTTTTCAACCCCGACGTCGTGGCGGCGCGGTTGCGCCAGGAGCGCCCGGGCCTCTCCACCGAACAAGTGAACGGGCTGGCATGGGCGGCAGGGCGGCGCGGCCTGGAGAAGGCGCTGGCTGACGGCCTGACCTATGCCTTCGAGACGACGCTGGGCGGTACCAGCATCGCCAAACTGCTGCTGGAAGGCGCCCGCAGCGGCGCTGAGATCCACGTCTGGTTCGCCGGCCTGGCCACGCCCGAGCTGCATCTGCGCCGCATCGCGGCCCGCGTGGCGGCGGGCGGCCACAACATCCCCGAGGCCAAGGTGCGCGAGCGCTTCGACGCCAGCCGCAGCAACCTCGTCAAGCTGATGCCTCACCTGGCCAGCCTGCGCGTCTACGACAACAGCTTCGAGGCCGACCCGCGTGCCGGCAAGCGGCCCCGGCCGGTGCTGTTGCTGCAGATGCAGGCCGGCCGTGTCGTCGCCCACGCGGCGCTGGCCGTCATCCCCGCGTGGGCCAAGCCCCTGCTCGCGGCCGCGCTGCGTTGACTATCATCGGCGCCGACTAAGGGGGCGGGCGCGATGAGGGTTCTCCTGGTCGATGCGTTTCCGATGGTGCATGCCGCGAACGCCGGCATGCTCGTTCAGCAGTTCGGAGGCGCGCAGGTGCATGGTGTCGACAACGGCGCCGCTGCGTGGGCCGCGCTGGCCCAGGACCGGCCCGACGTCGTGCTGCTGGACCTGCGTGTGCCGGGCGGCATGGAGCTGCTGCAGCGCGCCACCGCGAGCAGCTGGTGACGCCCGTGATCGTCATCTCGGGTGGCGACGACGTGGCCGAGGCCTTGCGCATCATCAGTGCCGGCGCCATGGGCTATGTGCCCGAGCGCAGCGACCTGGACACGCTGGCGTATGCGCTGCGCCTGGTGCTGGCCGGCGGTACCTATGTGCCGCCGTTGCCGGCCACGCAGAAGGGCGCGCATGCGGCCGTGGTGACCGTGCCCGACTGGACCACACTGCCGCTGACGCCGCGCCAGAAGGATGTGCTGCGCCTGTTGACGCAGGGCCTGTCCAACAAGCTCATTGCGCGCGAACTGGGCGTCAGCGTCGAGACGGTCAAGGACCATGTCGCCGCGGTGCTGAAGGCGATGGGCGTCAGCTCGCGCACCCAGGCAGTCGTCGCGGCGGCGCAGAAACCCCGTTAGACCCGGATCGCGTCGATCGCGTCCAGCACCGCCTCGGCCGTGGCCGGCGCACGCAGCGGCGGGTCGCAACGCTCGGGCCCGCAGGCGGCGCAGGCGTCCTTGATCGCCAGCAGCGCCGCAAAGCCCAGCAGCAGCGGCGGCTCGCCGACGGCCTTGCTGCGGTGGATGGTTTCACTCGCGTTGGCGATGCCGAACAGCTCGGTGCGGAACTCGGGCGGGCAGTCGTTGGCGGTCGGGATCTTGTAGGTGCTGGGCGCGTGCGTCGTCAGCAGGCCCGTGACGGGGTGCCACACCAGCTCTTCCATCGTCAGCCAGCCCATGCCCTGGATGAAGCCGCCTTCGACCTGGCCGATGTCCAGCGCCGGGTTCAGGCTGGTGCCGACATCGTGCAGCAGGTCGGCACGCGTGATGCGGCTCTCGCCGGTCAGCGTGTCGACGACAGCCTCACAGACGGCGCCGCCCCAGGCGTAGTAGTAGAAGGGGTGGCCTTGCAGCTTGCTGCGGTCCCAGTGCAGGCCGGGCGTCGTGTAGAAGCCGTCGCTCCAGAGCTGCACGCGCTTCATGTAGGCGGCGGCGACGAGGTCGGGGAAGGACAGGCTATGCCCGCCGCCGCTGACCTGGCCGCCTTCAAACGCAATCAGTTCAGCCGCGCAGCCAAAGCGCTCGGCCGCGAAAGCCGCCAGCCGCAGCCTGATCTTGCGCGCCGCGTCCTGCGCGGCCTTGCCGTTCAGATCGCTGCCGGTGGACGCGGCGGTTGCCGAGGTGTTGGCGACCTTGCTCGTGTCCGTCGCCGAGCAGCGCACGTGATCCAAGGTCAGGCCCAGCTCATGCGCCACGACCTGGGCGACCTTGGTGTTCAGCCCCTGGCCCATCTCCGTGCCGCCGTGGTTCACCAGCACCGAGCCATCGGTGTAGACATGCACCAGCGCGCCGGCCTGGTTCAGGTGGACGACGTTGAAGGAGATGCCGAACTTGACCGGCGTGAAGGCCAGGCCTCTCTTCAGCACGCGGCTTGAGGCGTTGAACGCGTCGATCTCCGCGCGGCGTTCGGCGTAGCGGCTGCTGGCCAGCAGTTGGGCCGTCAGTGGTTGCGCGTGCAGCTCCTCGACCTGCTGGCCGTAGGGCGTCATGTCGTTGCCGGCCGTGTAGAAGTTGCGCTGGCGCACGGCCGTACCGTCCAGCCCCAACCGGCGCGCGATGCCGTCCAGGATCATCTCGACGGCGATGGCGCCCTGCGGCCCGCCGAAGCCCCGGAAGGCGGTGTTGCTCTGCGTGTTCGTCTTCGCGCAGTAGCCGTGCATGGCCAGGTGCGGCAGCCAGTAGGCGTTGTCGAAATGGCAGAGCGCGCGGGCCATGACGGGCGCAGAGAGATCGGCGCTGTGACCGGCGTTGGAGACCAGGTCGATGTCGACGGCGAGGATGCGGCCTTCAGCGTCGAAGCCCACGTCCCAGCGGTAGTCGAAGCCGTGGCGGCGGCCGGTGATGAGGAAGTCGTCATCCCGGTCCACGCGCAGCTTGACGGGCCGCTTCAGCTTCAGCGCGGCGATGGCTGCGACGCAGGCGAACACGGCCGATTGCGACTCCTTGCCGCCAAAACCGCCGCCCATGCGCCGGCACTGCACGACGACGCGATGAGCATGCCAGCCCAGCGCGTGGGCCACGAGTTGCTGCATCTCGCTCGGGTGTTGCGTCGAGCAATGCACCAGCACGCCGTCGCCGCCTTCCTGCGGCTGGGCCAGGCTGATCTGGCCTTCCAGGTAGAACTGCTCCTGCCCGCCCAGGCTCCACGTGCCTTGCAGGCGGTGCGGCGCGGTGGCGAGCTGCTCGGCCGGTTCACCGCGCGTCAAGTGCATGGGCGGCAAAACATACTGGCCGAGCGCATGGGCGGCCAGCGCCGTCAGCACCGGCGGCAGCGGCTCGGCCTGGATGACCTGCTTGGCCAGCGATGCCGCACGACGGGCGAGTTCGCGGTCGGTCGCGATGACGGCGAACACCGGCTGGCCGACGTAGCGCAGTTCGCCGTCGGCCAGGATGGGGTCGTCATGCAGCAGCGGGCCGCAGTTGTTCTCACCGGCAATGTCGGCCGCCGTCAGCACCGTGACGACGCCGGGCATCTTGCGGATGCGCTCAATGTCGATGCCCAGCAGCTTGCCGTGGGCGATGGGCGACAGGCCCAGTGCCGCATGCAGCGTGCCGGCGGGCTCGGGCAGGTCGTCGGTGTAGGGCGCGGCGCCGCTGACGTGCAGGTGGGCGGACTCATGCGGCAACGAGCGACCGACGACGGGCTCGTTGGCGACCAGGACTTCGCGCTTGTTCATTGATGCACCCTTCGCGCTTCGCGCTGTCCCGCCAAGCGGGAGCGAGCTTGCTTGGGACGGCCCGGCGCGGCGCTCATGCTGCCAACCTCGCGATACGCCAGACCGTCAGCGTGCGCCGGTCCAGACTTTCCAGCCACAGCTTGCGCAGCAGGTTCTGCGCGACCTTCATCCGGTAGCGGTCGGATGCGCGCACGTCGGTCATGGGCTTGAAGTCGTTGACCAGCGCGGCGGCAGCCGCTTCGGCCGTCGCTTCGACCCAGGGCTGACCGACGACCGCGGCCTCGGCCGCAGCCGCGCGCTTGACGATGGCCGCCATGCCGCCAAAGGCGAAGCGCGCCTGCTGCACCGTGCCATTGCGCAACTGCAGCGCCAGTACCGCGCAGACGGCGGAGATGTCACTGTCATGCCGCTTGGAGACCTTGTGCGCCGAGATGGCCCAGCTCGTGTCGGGCCGGGGCACATGCAGCGCCTCGACGAACTCGCCGGGCTGCAAGTCCTTCTTCATGTAGTCGAGATAGAAGTCTTGCAGCGGCAGGCGGCGCTGCTGCCCACCTTTGCGAAGCACCACGTCCGCGCCCAGGGCGATCAGGGCGGGTGCGCCGTCGCCGATGGGCGAGCCATTGGCGATGTTGCCGCCCAGCGTGCCGGCATGGCGCACCGGCGGCGAGGCGAAACGGCGCCACAGCTCCGCAAGAGACGGCGCCAGTTCCGTCAGCTGGCCCCAAGCGTCCTCCAGCGAGGCCGCCGCGCCTATCCACAGGCCCGGCTGGCCGTCGAAGTCCTCGGCGCGGATCTCGCGCAGCGCCTCGACGCGGCCGGTGTAGATCAGCGCCGGCAGTTCGCGGAACTGCTTGTTGACCCACAGGCCGATGTCGGTCGAGCCGGCCAACAACGTCGCCTGCGGGTAGGTCTCGCGCAGCAGCGCCAGGTCGGCAATGGTCTGCGGCGCGTGGAAGCGGTCGCCAGCGTGGCGGTAGTCCAGCGGTTCGTCGGTTGCCAGCTCGCGCAGCGCGGCGATGACGGGCTCGCGGTCGAGCAGCCGGGCGGGCGCGTCGAACATGCGCTCGCCGGCATCCAAGATGGGCCGGTAGCCGGTGCAGCGGCACAGGTTGCCGGCCAGCGCGTCGGCCAGCTCCTGGCGGTCCGGGCGCGTGCCGGCGGCCTGGTGGGCCTCGTAGCAGGCGGTCATCGTCATGACGAAGCCCGGTGTGCAGAAACCGCACTGCGAGCCGTGGCAGTCCACCAGCGCCTGCTGGGCAGGGTTGAGCACCTCGGGGCCGCCCAGGTCCTCCACGGTCAGCAGCGCGCGGCCATCCAGCGTGGGCAGTAATTGCGTGCAGGCATTGACATTGCGTAGCTGCAATTGCCCCGACGCATCCAGCTCACCCTGGATGACAGTGCAGGCGCCGCAGTCGCCCTCGGCGCAGCCTTCCTTGGTGCCGGTGCAGTGAGCGTGTTCACGCAGGTACTGCAGCACCGTCGTCGTCGTGGGCAGGCCGGCCACTTCGGTGACCTGGCCGCGATGGAAAAAACGGATGGAGCGGGTGTTCATGCTGGCCTCGATTGTCGAGGCTTGATCCAGAATTGCCATATGAGTTTTACTAACCAGAAAAACTTTCCCGACGCGCCCCGCCGCTGGGCCTTGCGGGGCGACCTGCTCGACTTCACGGCCGCACCCTGCTGGGGCGAGACCGAGTCCACGGCGGTGCGTTTCGACCGCGACCACTGGCTGCTGATCGAGGACGGCCGCATCGTCGGGCGCCAGGCTGCCGAGCCCGACGCCAGCTGGGCGCGCAAGGACCATGCCGGCCAGCTGGTGCTGCCGGGCTTCATCGACACCCATGTCCACTGTCCGCAGCTGGAGGTCATCGGCTCCTACGGCACCGAGCTGCTGGACTGGCTGGAGCGCTACACCTTCCCCAGCGAATGCGCCTTCGCCGACCCGGCGCGCAGCCGGGCGGGCGCGGAGGTTTTTCTCGACGCGCTGCTGGCCAGCGGCACCACCTCGGCCGTCGTTTTCGCCACGGTGCACAAGGTCTCGGCCGAGGCCTTGTTCGAAGGCGCAGCCGCACGCGGCATGCGCCTCATCACCGGCAAGGTGTTGATGGACCGCCATGCGCCCGACGGCCTGCGCGACGACGTGGTGCATGCCGAGCGGGAATGCACCGATCTGATCCAGCGCTTCCACGGCCGGGACCGCCTGGCCTACGCCGTCACCGTGCGCTTTGCGCCCACCAGCACGCCCGAGCAGCTCGCCATGGCCGGCGCGCTGTGCCGGGCCGACGCCAGCCTCTACATGCAGACCCATGTGGCCGAGAACCGCGCCGAGGTCGAATGGGTGGCCGAGCTCTTCCCCGAGGCACGCAGCTACCTGGACGTCTACGAGCGCGTGGGCCTGGTGCACGAGCGCGCGGTGCTGGCTCACGGCATCTGGCTGGACGATGCCGACAAGCGCCTCATTGCCGAGCGCGGCGCGCAGGTCGCGCACAGCCCGTCGAGCAATCTCTTCCTCGGCAGTGGCCTGTTCGACTGGCCGGGCGCGCCCTTCAACGTCAGCCTGGCCTCCGACGTGGGCGGCGGCACCAGCCTGAGCCTGCCGCGCAACATGCTGGACGCTTACAAGATCCAAGCGCTGCGCGGCGAGCGCTTGACCGCCTGGACAGCGCTGCACGCCAGCACGCGCGGCGCGGCCGAGGCGCTGCGCTTGAGCGGTGAGATCGGTGGTCTGTCGGTCGGCCAGACGGCCGACATCTGCGTGTGGGACTGGGCGAAAGGCCCCGTTGCCGAGGCTCGCGACGCAGCCGCACGCGAGCTGCACGAGCGCGTGTTCGCGTGGATGACGCTGGCCGACGAGCGCAACCTGGCGGCCTGTTACGTGGCCGGCCGTCAGCGCGTCTGACGGCCCATCCCGAGTGATCGCCGCTTCGTCGCGAGCCGGGTGAAGCGGGTGCCTGCACAGGCTACCGTGCGGCCAGTTCGTTCACAAGGAGTTCCGCGATGCTCGGCTTCCTGCTCTGGTGCATCCTGTTTGTCGTCTGCTGGCCGCTGGCCATCCTGGCGCTGCTGCTGTGGCCACTGGTGTGGCTGATCACTCTGCCGTTCCGATTGCTGGGCATCGCCGTCGACGGCGTGTTCGGCCTGTTGCGTGCCGTCGTCATGCTGCCGGCGCGCGTGTTGGGCGGGCGCTGAAGCGCTGCTACAAGGCCGCGAACGGCCTTTCCACGCCCCAGCGCCGGTAGAGCTCGGCGGCGCTGCCGCCACGCAGCCACTGCTCGTAGGCGAGGTCGTAGCGCCGGGACAGCGCTTCGCCGCTCGCGCTGCGAGCAAACGCCATGTGGCCATGCAGCACGTCCAGCGGCGGCGAGCAGCGCACGATGCCTTCGCCCAGGCCCAGCCGCTGCAGCACGGGCTGGCAGTTGCGGTCGTTGGCCGCGAACAGCTCGACCCGCTTGCGGGTCAGCATCTGCAGGCCGGCGTCCACGTTTTGCACCCAGGTCAGCTGCGCCATCAGCGGCTTCATGCGCTCGAAGCGGCTGCCATAGGCCCAGCCGCGCACGGCGGCCACCGGCATCTGCACCAGGCCGCCGTAGTCGCCCGCCCAGCGCTTCTCGTCGCCCTGGCGCGCATACCAGCTCATCGCGTCGGCATAGAAGGCGCGCACGCTGAACAGCATGCGGGCCTCGCGCTCCGGCGTGCGGTAGGGGCCGATGAGGATGTCGGCCTCGCCCTGCTCCACCATCAGCTGGGCACGGGTCCAGGGCATCCATTCCATGCGCAGGTTGTCGCCGAAGATCTGGCTCAGCAGCTCCACCGCCAGTCCCTTGGGCGGCTGGCCCTCGGCGCCCTCGAAGATGCGCGCGAACTGCGAACCCACGGCCCGCACCGGCGCGGCCCGCGCGGGCCCGGCCAGGCCCAACCCGCCCATGCAACCCAGCCCCGCTTGGCACCACTGACGTCGTGTCGGCATGCTGTCGATGATGCCCGTGCGCTCAGGGAATGTCGATGGAATGCAGACTGAGGCTGCGGCCCGCGCGGCGGTCCTCGAAGAAGCAGCGCAGCGTCTCACGCGTCGTCTTGAAGGCGATCTCGTCCCAGGGAATCTCGGCTTCGGCAAACAGCTGCGCCTCCAGCGACTCGGGGCCGGGGTTGAAGTCCAGCGAGCGCAGGCGGGCGTAGTAGAAAAGGTGGATCTGGCCCACCCGCACGACGTTGAGCACGGTGTAGAGCGGGCCCATTTCCACGTCGGCGCCGGCCTCCTCCTGCGTCTCGCGCAGCGCGCCTTCTGCGAGAGTCTCGCCCAGCTCCATGAAACCGCCCGGCAGCGTCCACAAGCCATGGCGCGGCTCGATGGCGCGGCGGCACAGCAGCACGCGACCGTCTTCTTCCCACACCGGCAGCGTGCCGACGACGTTCAGCGGGTTCTGGTAGTGGATGGCCTCACAGGCCGGGCAGACCGCGCGCTCGCGGTTGTCGTCCGCCGGGATACGGTAGTCCACGGCGGTGCCGCAGTTGGGGCAGTGCTTGAAGCGGCTAGGGAAGGGCATGCGGGCCAGTTTAGAAGCCTCAGAATGACCGGCCATGAAGCTCTACAACTACTTCCGCTCGTCCGCCTCCTGGCGCGTGCGCATCGGTCTGGCGCTCAAGGGGCTGGACTACGACTACGCATCCATCCATCTGGCGAAGAACGAGCAGTTCGCCGGGGCCTTCGCCAACCAGCAGGTCTCCCACCTCGTGCCGGCCCTGGTGCTGGACGACGGCCACTGGCTGAGCCAGTCCATGGCCATCCTCGAATACCTGGACGAGACCCACCCCGAGCCGCCGCTGCTGCCTCGCGATGCGCTCGGCCGCGCGCGGGTGAGGGCGCTGGCGCAGGACATCGGCTGCGACATCCATCCGCTCAACAACCTGCGCGTGCTGCGCTACCTGAAGAACGACCTCGGCCAGGCGCAGGACACGGTGGACCGCTGGTACCGACACTGGATCGCGACGGGCCTGGCCATCGTCGAGCAGCGGCTGGCCGGCACGGCCGGGCGCTTCAGCTTCGGTGACACGCCCGGGCTGGCGGACTGCCTGCTGGTGCCGCAGGTCTACAACGCCCAGCGCTTCGATTGCCCGCTGGACGACTACCCCACCGTGCTGCGCGTGAACGCCGCCTGCCTGCAACTGCCGGCCTTTGCCGGCACGCACCCGGATGCCTGCCCCGATGCAGCCTGACCCCCGATGGCTCCGGCCCGAGTGGCCCGGCGTGACCGCCTTCATGACCACACTGGGCCCCAACTTCGGCCGCAAGGCGGGCGACCCGGAGCAGGCGAGGGCGAACCGTGCCGGGCTGGTCGAGCTGCTCGGCGCGCGGCCCATTTTTCTCGACCAGGTCCATGGCGCCGACGTCGTGCGTCTGCGCGCCGACTGGCATGACGACAACGCGCCGCAGGCCGATGCCGCCGTGTCCACCGACCCCGACCTGGCCGTCGCCATCCTCGTGGCCGACTGCCTGCCAGTGCTTTTCACAGCGCCTGGCGGCGTGGCGGGCGCGCATGCCGGCTGGCGCGGGCTGGCGGCCGGCGTGCTGGAGAACACCGTGGCCGAGCTGTGTGCCGCCGCCGGCTGCGAGCCGCGTGAGGTGAAGGCCTGGCTGGGCGCCTGCATTGGCCCGCAGGCCTTCGAGGTCGGCCCGGAGGTCGTCACCGCCTTCGGCCGCGAGCCCGTCGCGCGGGACCAGCCCGGCTTCGTCTACCGCCCCGGCGACCAGCCTCGCTGGCTCGCCGACCTGCCCTTGCTGGCTCGCGAACGCTTGATGTCGGTCAATGTCACCCAAATCAGCGGCGGCGGCTGGTGCACGCTGACCGATGATTCACGCTTCTTCTCGTTCCGCGGCGAGTCCCGCGGCCGGCCTCGCGGGCGCATGGCCGCCTGCATCAGCCTCGGCCGCTAGTTCCGCTTGTTCCGCTGCACGCCGCCTGCGCTTGCGGCCCGGCGTGCCGAGGATGTACAGCAGCAGGCCCAGCGGCAGCACGCCATACAGGAGGAGCGTGACCAGGGCGCCGAAGAGGCTGCCCTGAGGGCTCATGGCTTCCGCTGCGGCCATCATCAGCACAACATAGACCCAGGCAATGGCTACGAGATACATGTGTCATGGGCACGTCAGAGCCCGGGTTTACAAGTTGGCCCCGCGTCGTCGGGATGTGGCAAGCTTATTGCAACGGACCGGCCGAGCAACGCAGAGGCGTCAGAGTTCCTAGGAGATACATGGCCACCCGCAAGAAGAACGACGCTGCCGCCGCCCCGCAGGCGCAGCAGCCGTTCGCAGACCTGATGCAGCAGATGACCCACCTGCCGCAGATTTCCCCCACCGTGCTGGCCGAACTGCAAGCCGACTATCTGAAGCAGGCCAGCCTGCTGTGGAACGCCTCGCTGGGCCAGGGCGAGGCGCCCGCCGTCGGCGACCGGCGCTTCGCGGCGCCGGAATGGCGGGCCAGCCCGATGGCCAGCTTCGTGACCCAGCTGTACCTGCTCAACGGCCGCGCGCTGCAGCAGATGGCCGCCGCCGTGGAGGCCGACGACAAGACCAAGGCGCGCATCCGCTTCGCCGTGCAGCAGTTCGTCGATGCCGCTTCGCCCAGCAACTTCCTGGCGTTGAACCCCGAGGCGCAGAAGCTCGCGCTCGACAGCAAGGGTGAGACGCTGGCCCGGGGCATGCAGCAGCTGTGGGGCGATGTGCAGCGCGGCCATGTCTCGCAGACCGACGAGAGCGCCTTCGAGGTCGGCAAGAACGTCGCCACCACGGCGGGCAACGTCGTGTTCGAGAACGAGCTGTTCCAGCTCATCGAATACACGCCGCTGACGGCGCAAGTGAAGGCCAGGCCGCTGCTGATGGTGCCGCCCTGCATCAACAAGTTCTACATCCTCGACCTGCAGCCCGACAACTCACTGATCCGTTATGCGGTGGCCGAGGGCAACCGCGTCTTCGTCGTCAGCTGGCGCAATCCGGACGAGTCGATCAAGCACTTCGGTTGGGACGACTACATCGGCACCGGCGCGATCGAGGCCATCCGGGTCGCGCAGGAGATCTCCGGCCAGAAGCAGATCAACACGCTGGGCTTCTGCGTCGGCGGCACCATCCTCGCGACCGCGCTGGCCGTGCTGGCCGCGCGCGGCCAGCAGCCGGCCGCCAGCGTCACGCTGCTGACCACGCTGCTGGACTTCGCCGACAACGGCATCCTGGACATCTTTGTCGACGAAGCCAGCGTGCGCCTGCGCGAGACCACGCTGAGCGCCCAGTCGCCCAAGGGGCCGCAGCTGCTGCACGGCCAGGAGCTAGCCACCACCTTCAGCTTCCTGCGCCCCAACGACCTGGTGTGGAACTACGTCGTCGGCAACTACCTCAAGGGCGAGGCGCCGCCGCCCTTCGACCTGCTGTACTGGAACGGCGACTCCACCAACCTGCCCGGGCCCATGTACTGCTGGTACCTGCGCCACACCTACCTGCAGAACGAGTTGAAGCAGCCGGGCAAGCTGACCGTCTGCGGCGAGAAGCTGGACCTGGGCGCCATCGAAGCGCCGGTCTACATCTACGGCTCGCGTGAGGACCACATCGTGCCCTGGACCAGCGCCTACGCCAGCACGCAGGTGCTGAAGGGCAAGAAGCGCTTCGTGCTGGGCGCCTCGGGGCATATCGCGGGCGTCATCAACCCGCCGCCCAAGCCGGGCAAGCCGCCCAAGCGCAGCCACTGGATCGCCAAGGGCGCCAGCCTGCCGGCCGATGCCGATGCCTGGTTCGCCAGCGCCACGGAACACCCGGGCAGCTGGTGGCCGGACTGGTCCGCGTGGCTGGCCAGCCATGCTGGCGAGCCCAAGCCCGCGCCCAAGACGCCGGGCAACCGCAAGTTCAAGGTGATCGAGCCCGCGCCCGGTCGCTATGTGAAGGTCAAGGCCTGATTTCAGTAAGGAGACTCCCATGAGCCAACAAGACATCGTCATCGTCGCCGCCGCGCGCACCGCCATCGGCAAGTTCGGCGGCACGCTCGCCAAGACGCCCGCCAGCGAGCTGGGCGCCGCCGTCATCCAGGACCTGCTGCGCCGCAGCGGCCTGGCTGCCGACCAGATCAACGAGGTCATCCTCGGCCAGGTGCTGACGGCCGGCGTGGGCCAGAACCCCGCCCGCCAGGCGGTCATCAAGGGCGGCCTGCCCCACGGCGTGCCCGCGTTCACCATCAACAAGGTCTGCGGCTCGGGCCTGAAGGCCGTGATGCTGGCCGCGCAGGCCATCCGTGACGGCGACAGCGACATCGTCATCGCCGGTGGCCAGGAGAGCATGAGCCTGAGCGCCCACGTGCTGCCGAATTCGCGCGACGGCCAGCGCATGGGCGACTGGAAACTGGTCGACACGATGATCACCGACGGCCTGTGGGACGTGTACAACCAGTACCACATGGGCATCACCGCCGAGAACATCGCCAAGAAGTACGGCATCACCCGCGAGCAGCAGGACGCGCTGGCCTTCGGCTCGCAGCAGAAGGCCGCCGCCGCGCAGGACGCTGGCAAGTTCAAGGACGAGATCGTCCCCTTCAGCATTGCGCAGAAGAAGGGCGACCCCATCGTGTTCGCGGCCGACGAGTTCATCAACCGCAAGTCCACCGCCGAGGCCCTGGCCGGCCTGCGCCCTGCGTTCGACAAGGCCGGCAGCGTGACCGCCGGCAATGCCTCGGGCCTGAACGACGGTGCCGCCGGCGTGGTCGTCATGACCGCCGCCAAGGCCGCGTCGCTGGGCCTGACGCCGCTGGCGCGCATCGCCTCCTACGCGTCCGCCGGCCTGGACCCCGCCTACATGGGCATGGGCCCCGTGCCCGCCGCCAAGCGGGCGCTGGAGCGCGCCGGCTGGAAGGCCGCCGACCTGGACCTGCTGGAGATCAACGAAGCCTTCGCCGCCCAGGCCTGCGCCGTGCACAACGAGATGGGCTGGGACACGAGCAAGGTCAACGTCAACGGCGGCGCCATCGCGCTGGGCCACCCCATCGGCGCCAGCGGCTGCCGCGTGCTCGTCACGCTGCTGCACGAGATGGTCAAGCGCGACGCCAAGAAGGGCATCGCGTCGCTGTGCATTGGCGGCGGCATGGGTGTCGCCCTGACTGTCGAGCGCTAAGACAAATCACCACTGAAGGAGACTGAACATGAGCCAAAAAGTAGCCTACGTCACGGGCGGCATGGGTGGCATTGGGACCGCCATCTGCCAGAAGCTCGCCAACGCGGGTTTCAAGGTCATCGCCGGTTGCGGCCCCAGCCGTGACGCGCAGAAGTGGCTGGATGAGCAGAAGGCCCAGGGCTTTACCTTCTACGCCTCGGTCGGCAACGTCGCCGACTGGGACTCCACGGTCGAGGCCTTCCAGAAGGCCATCGCCGAGCACGGCCCCATCGACGTGCTGGTCAACAACGCCGGCATCACGCGTGACCGCATGTTCCTGAAGATGAGCCCCGAGGACTGGAAGGCCGTCATCGACACCAACCTGAACTCCATGTTCAACGTGACCAAGCAGGTCGTGCCGGGCATGGTGGAAAAGGGCTGGGGCCGCATCATCCAGATCTCGTCGGTCAACGGCGAGAAGGGCCAGGCCGGCCAGACCAACTACTCGGCCGCCAAGGCCGGCATGCACGGCTTCACGATGGCGCTGGCGCAGGAGCTGGCCTCCAAGGGCGTGACGGTCAACACCGTCAGCCCGGGCTACATCGGCACCGACATGGTCAAGGCCATCAAGCCGGAGATCCTGGAGAAGATCGTCGCCACCATCCCGGTCAAGCGCCTGGGCAAGCCCGAGGAGATCGGCTCCATCGTCGTGTGGCTGGCCAGCGAGGATTCGGGCTTCTCGACCGGCGCCGACTTCTCCTGCAACGGCGGCATGCACATGGGGTGAGACAGGACCGAGCACAGCCCTGAGGGCTGTGCGACGCCCGGCGAACGCCCGCCCCATGCAAGGGGCGCGGCATGACGGCCCGGTTCTGCGCACGCTCGACAAGCCGGCTGTCATGCGCAGCCGGCTTTTTGTGGGCTCAGCGTTCCTGCGAAGGGAACCGCTCCGTCCTGCCGTCGGCATGCCGGGCGAAGCGGTCGGCCTCGTCGCCATGCACGGGCGCCGGGTCGGGCCAGGGCCAGCCACCGAACTGGGTGCGACGGTAGTCCTCGAAGGCCTGGCGCAGCTGCTGCTCGGTGTTCATGACGAAGGGCCCGTACTGCGCGACCGGCTCGCCGATGGGGCGGCCCTGCAGCATCAGCAGCTCGGCCGCTTCGGCGCCTTCGTTGACCAGCGTGACGGCGGCGCCCGCGCGCAGCTCCAGCGAGTGGCGCACGGCCACGGCCTGGCCGTCGATGGCCAGGCGGCTGCCGGCGAAGAAGTAGAGCTTGCGGCGCGTGCCGTCGCCCGTCGACGCTGGCAGCGTCCAATGCGCGCCCGGGGCCAGGCGCAGCGTCCAGATGGCCAGGTCCGCGTGCGGGCGCGAGGCCCACGAGTCCGGCGGCGGGCTCAGCGGCTCGGTCACCCCGCCGGGGACGGGCAGGGCGCCGGCGATGCAGACGACCTCGGTGGCCCGACCGGCATCGTCGGTGAAGCTGTGGCGCGGGATGTCCTGCGACCAGAACATCGTGAAATGCGGGTCCACCATCTTGCTGGCGGCCGGCAGGTTGAGCCAGATCTGGAACAGCTCCAGCGGGTTGGGCTGGGTCGTCTGCAACAGCGGGAACATCTCCGCGTGCACGATGCCCTTGCCGGCGGTGAGCCACTGCACGTCGCCACCGCCGAAGCGCGCACCGGCGCCGAGGGAATCGGAATGATCGATGCGGCCTTGGCGCACGATGGTCACCGTCTCGAAGCCGCGATGCGGGTGGGCCGGGAAGCCCGGCACCTGCTGGCCGTGGTACATGCTCCAGCCGCCTTGGCCGGAGAAGTCCGAGCCCATCTGGCGGCCCTTCAGCAGCGCGGCGTCCGGCCCGTAGCGGCCGTTGCCGGGCGGGTAGGCGTCGTCGTGGTGGACGCAGAACAGGAAGGGGTCGAGCGTGTCCCAGGGCATGGCCAAGGGCGCGATGGAGAGGATGGCGGGTGGCGGCGAGGCGTGGGTGGTCATGGTGCGTTCCTGAAGTGCCTGCACGCTAACCCGATTCGGGCTGTCCTTGAGTCGCTGCGTCAGTGAGGTGCCCACAGCGCCGGCTTGTTCACCATCAGGAAGAACACCGCCAGCATGGCCGCGAAGGCCGGGTAGCCCAGCCACTCCCAGGCTCGTTGCCAACGCCGGTATTGCACGGACAGCGGGCGGCGCCTGGCCAGCGCGGCTTCAACCTCGCGGGCCATCTTCAGCTGCAGCCACAGCACCGGCAGCCAGCAGGCGCCGGCCAGCGCGTAGAGCAGCAGCGATGCCAGCAGCCATGGCGTGCCCAGCGGCCAGCCGGCGCTGTGGGCGAGCCAGATGCCGGTGAGGGGCTGCACTAAGACCGCGGGTGTCGTGAACCACAGGTCGGCGCGCACGACGAGGCGGGCGACGATGGCGCGGGCTTCGAGGCTCTCGCTGCGGTTGGCGAAGAACAGGTAGAAAGCCGAGCCGAAGCCAGTGCCGACGAGCACGACGCTGGAGACGATGTGCAGCCATTTGATAAGCAGGTAGGTGTTCATGCCTGGGCTCCCTTCTCGCCCATCAGTGCCAGCAGCGCCAGCACCGGGAGGTTCTTCAGCAGCGCGCCGAGCGGGTCCAGCCACAGCGTGGGCACAAGGACGGTGGCGAGTAGCGTCATGCCGATGACGCCGGCGGCCGCGAGCCGGTAGGTGAGGGCGCCCGGCCGCAGCAGGAGCAGCAGGCCGATGGCGGCGTCCCAGGCGCAGCCGAGCAGCACCAGGGCCAGCGCGGCGCCAGCGGAGATGCCGGTGGCGTTCTGCAGCAGCGCGATGCCGGCCGCGCCGCCGTCGTGCAGGCTGGCCACCAGGGTGCCCCACCACAGCAGCACAAGGGACGCGCGAGCGATGTTCATCGGCTTCATGCCCAGGCCCCTTCCATCGCGTCGCGCAGCGGCCGGCTCAGGGGCGACTGTGCTTGCGGCTCGGAACTGTCGTGGGCGAGCAGCTCCAGCGCGGTGCTGCACCAGGGGCCCACCGCGACGAGGTCGCCCAGCCGGGCCGACGCGCGTGTCAGCGCCTGCGGCAGCTCGATGTGGCGGGCCGGGCCGCTGCCGCGCGCCAATCGGCGGCGGTCTATCCATTCAGCGACCGTTGCGGCCTCGGGGCCGACGGCCGTCCATGAAGCCAAGGGCTGCGGCGACAACAGCGCCGCGACGATGCCGGCGGCCAGGTCTTCCACGCGGATGGGCTGCACGCGGCAGCGCGCCACCTCGGCCGGCAGCGGCAGCCAGGGCAGGCGGGCGAGCAGGTCCAGCATGCGGCTGCTGATGCCGCCGACGCCGACGACGAGGCTGGGCCGCACGATGCAGGCGCGGCCGGCCAGTGCCACCTCGCCGGCATGCTTGCTGCGCGCATAGGCGCTGACGCCGCCGCACAGCGCCGACACGTGCACGAAGCGCGTGATGCCGGTGCCCTCGCAGGCCTGGGCCAGCGCGACGGGTGCGCGGTGGTGCAGCAGGTCGAGCAGGTCGGCCACGCCGCCGGCCTGATCGCGCAGGCAGCCGGCTGTATAGACAACGCCTTGCACGCCGGCCAGCAGCGGCTGCCAGGCTGCGGGCTGCTCCCAGTCGGTGATGGGACGCAAGTTGGCTCGCACGGCCTCATGCCCGGCCTCGGCCAGCGCGCGGCACAGATGGCTGCCGATGAAACCACCGGCGCCGATGACGAGGATCTTCATGGCTCAGACCCACCTGTCAGAGGCGGCGGTTGCAGCGATGGGGCTGCGAGGCGCCGCCACCGCGGGCTTGGCCAGCCGCGCTTGCACGGGTGTCCAGACGCGGTGGGTGATAAGGGCGATGCTGATGAAGCAGCCGCCCGCCGCCAACAGCAGTGCGCGGTGCACGGCGGCCAGCGGCTCGCCCTGGAAGTCGCCGAACAGCAGCGACAGCACCAGCGTGCCGGCCACGGCCAGCACATAGGCGCTGCGCACCCAGAAGTGCGCGCCGATGGCGCCCGGCATGGGCTCGACGCACAGCGCGTTCAGCACCGGCACGAGGATGGGTCGCAGATAGCTGATCGCGAGGATGGGGCCGGCGATGGCGATGAGCAGGGTGAGGGCGAAGTTCAGTTCAGACATGGTGCTCTCCTTGGGTTGAATTCAATGTGTTCGGCAGGCGCCGTCTGGCGCGCAGCTGCCGGCGTGCAGGTGCACGAACTTCAGCAGCCAGCGGGGCAGCCGGTAGCGATGGGTGGCCAGCCAGTCGTAGGCGGGGCGCGCCAGACGGGCCACGGCCGGAAGCCCCAGCGCAGCGGCGATGCGGTGATGGCCGGTCGCGGCATAGGCCGCCTGCACGGCCGGCACGCCGATGAGCCAGCTGCCGTCGGGCCGCTGCACATGCAGCCGCGCCATCAGCGCCGCCTGGGTCACGCCCAGCGCCGCAGCGTCGAAGCCGGGCACGGAGATGTCCACGAAGCGCAGCAACCCGGCCCGGTTGTCGCGCATCAGCACGCCCATCTCGCTGCGGCACAGCGGGCAGGCGCCGTCGTAGTAGACGGTGTGGAGGGTGTGGTTGGCTGTCATGGCTGTTATTTCTGTCAAAAGAGAAATTTCAGGGCAAAAAAAGAGGCCCGGCGGAGCCTCAGGGTTGGCGCGTCATCCCATGGGTGGCATCGGTGGCGTGACGGGGAAGACGCTGGGCGCCTCTGCAGCATCGGCTGGGCGCACGAAGCGCTGCACCTGGGCGCCCAGCCGCAGGATCTTCTCCAGCGTGGCGGGCGACAGCCGCAGCATCTCGTCGCTCCAGCTGCCCAGGGTCTGCATGAAGTCCAGCGTGCTGCGCAGCCGGTCCTGCATGTCGGGCGATTCCTTCTCCAGCGCCGGGTCGCGGGAGAGCTCGCGCAGCAGCGCGACGGTCGGGTCGAACTCGCGCTCCTTGCGCTGGCGCACGATGGTGCGGAACAGCTCCCACACGTCGCTGGACGTCTCGTAGTAGTCGCGGCGGTCGCCCAGCATCTGCGTGACGCGGATCAGCCGCCAGTTCAGCAATTCCTTCAGGCTGTTGCTGACGTTGGAGCGGGCCAACACCAGCGTGTCGGCGATGTCCTCGGCGTGCAGCGGGCGGCCTTGCACGAACAGCAGCGCGTGGATCTGCGCGACGCTGCGGTTGACGCCCCAGTTCGTGCCCATCTCGCCCCAGTGGACGATGAAGCGGCGGCTGATGTCGGTGAGTTCCATGGCGCCTAGCGTACCCTGCCTGAAATTTCTGTCAACACAGAAATTGATGTTCTTTTGGTGACCCGTGGCATCATGCGCGCGATTTTTTTCAGGAGAGCCGACATGGCGATGGATGTAGTCGATTACGAGATCAAGGGCGCCGAGATGCAGTTCGTCGAGGTCGAGCTGGACCCCGGCGAGGCGGCCATCGGCGAGGCCGGCTCGATGATGTTCATGGACGCGGCCATCACGATGGACACCGTGTTCGGCGACGGCTCCGCCAACCAGGGCGGTGGCTTCTTCGGCAAGCTGCTGGGCGCAGGCAAGCGGCTCATCACGGGTGAGTCGCTGTTCACCACGGTCTACACGAACAACGGCGCCGGCAAGCAGCGCGTGGCCTTCGCGGCTCCCTACCCGGGCAAGATCCTGCCGATGGATCTGCGCCAGCTGGGCGGCATGCTGATCTGCCAGAAGGACTCCTTCCTGTGCGCGGCCCGTGGCGTGTCGCTGGGCATCGCGCTGCAGCAGAAGCTGGGCGTCGGCTTCTTTGGCGGCGAGGGCTTCATCATGCAGAAGCTCGAAGGCGACGGCCTGGCCTTCGTGCATGCCGGCGGCACCGTCGTGCGCCGCACGCTGCAGCCGGGCCAGCGGCTGCTGGTGGACACCGGCTGCGTTGTGGCCTACACGCCCAACGTCAACTTCGAGATCCAGTACGTCGGCAAGATCAAGACGGCGCTGTTCGGCGGCGAAGGCCTGTTCCTGGCGCAGCTGACCGGCCCGGGCGAGGTCTGGCTGCAGAGCCTGCCGTTCTCGCGCCTGGCCTCGCGCATCTTCGCGGCGGCGCCGCAGAACGGTCGCGGTGGCCGTGAGGAGGGCTCGGTGCTCGGGGGCTTTGCCGGTGCGGGTGTGCTGGGCGGCCTGTTGGGTGGCGACAACGACGACTGAGCCCGCCGCTAAACTGATCCCGTGAGGGCGGCAGCTGCCGCCCTTTCTGCTTTCTGAGGACTTCCTGAATGTCTCGTCGCGGCGCTGTCGCTTGCCTGTTCGTCCTCCTGCTGCCGCTCGTTCAAGCCCATGCCCAGCAGGCGCGCCCGCCGGTGTTCGTGCTGAACTCGCTGAGCGCGGACATCGCCGTCGTCGAGCCGGAGAGCTTCACGGTCGTCAAGCGCATCCCGACCGGCAAGGAGCCGCACCACCTCTACTTGTCGCCCGACGAGAAGTCCCTCATCGTCGCCAACGCGCTGGGCGACTCGCTGACCTTCGTGGACCCGCGCACGGCCGAGGTCCAGCGCGTCGTGCGCGACATCTCCGACCCCTACCACCTGCGCTTCTCGCCGGACATGAAGTGGTTCGTGACGGCCTCCAACCGCCTGGACCGCGTGGACCTCTACCGCTGGCAGGGCAGCGGGGCAGCCGAGCCGCTGCTGCTCGTCAAGCGCATCTCGGCGCCCAGGACGCCCAGCCACCTGAACATCGACACCCGGAGCACGACGCTCTACGTCAGCCTGCAGGACAGCGACGAGTTGCTGGCCATCGACCTGGCGACGCAAGCCATCAAGTGGAAGACGCCGGTTGGCAAGATGCCGGCCGATCTCTACCTGACGCCGGACGACAAGCTGCTGCTCGTGGGCCTGACGGGCGACAGGTTCGTCGAGGTCTGGGACGTCAGCGGCGCCGCTCCCAAGCTGGCGCGGCGCATCGCGACCGGCAAGGGTGCGCATTCCTTCCGCGCCTGGGGCGACAAGCGCCACGTGCTGGTGTCCAACCGCGCCGGCAACACGATCAGCAAGATCGACCTCGCCACACTGACCGTCGTTGACCAATACCCCGCACCTGCCGGGCCGGACGACATGGAGCTGCTGAGCGATGGCAAGACGCTGCTGGTCACGTCGCGCTGGGCCGGCAAGGTCACGCAGATCGACACCGTCACGCGCAAGGTCGTGCGCCAAGTCAGGGTCGGCAAGTCGCCACACGGCATCTGGACGCTGGACCACACCCCTCGCCTATGAAAGCCTGGCTCCTGGCGCTGGCGGTCTCGACGGCGACGGCCTGTGCTCATGTTTCGGCAGCCTGCGACAAGCCGGTCTACCTGACCTTCGACACCGGCCACATGGGCGTCGCGCCGCTGATCGCGCAGACGCTGAAGAAGCACAACGCCCGCGCGACCTTCTTCCTCGCCAGCGAGCCGACCAAGACCGGCGGCACGACGCTGGACGAGACCTGGGCACCCTGGTGGCGCGAGCGCGTGGCCGAGGGCCATGACTTCGGCTCGCACACCTGGGCGCACGACATCTGGATGGCGGACCTGCCGGGTGCGGACGGCAAGGTCTCGCGCTTCCGCTTCCGCACCCAGGCCGGCGTGCAGAAGCCGGTCGTGCGCGAGCTGACGGCCGAGCAGTACTGCGCCAGCCTGAACCAGGTCGGCGAGCGCTTCAAGGCCATGACGGGCCAGCCGTTGGCGCCCCTCTTCCGCGCGCCGGCCGGGCGCACGTCGCCGGCCTTGCTCAGCGTGGCCAAGGCCTGCGGCTTCGCCCATGTCGGCTGGAGTGCCGCCGGCTTCCTCGGCGACGAACTGCCCAGCGGTGCGCATCCGAATGCGCAGTTGCTGGCGAAGGCGCTGCGCGACATCAAGGCCGGCGACATCCTCGTCGCCCACCTGGGCATCTGGGAACGCCAGGACCCCTGGGCGCCCGCCGTGCTGGAGCCGCTGATGACCGGCCTGCAGCAGCGCGGCCTATGCTTTGCGCCGCTGCGGGAACATCCGCGCTATTCGTCGCTCTTCAAGAAGCCGTGATCGACTGGCTCTCCAACACCTTCGACGCAATGCAACTGGCGCTGTACGAGAACGTCGTGCAGCCCGTCGTGTTCGGCCTGGGTTTCGGCAACCTGCTGGAGGACGCCTTCGATGCGACCGGCTGGCTGCTGCTGGGCCTGTTGCAGATAGCCTTCATCCTGGCCGGCGCCCGCCTGCTGGAAGGGCGCTGGCCGGTGGAGCCCGTCACCGACCGCGCCGCCGTGCGCGACGACGTGGTCTACACGCTGCTCCACCGCCTGGGCCTGGTGCGGCTGGCGATGTTCTTCAGCATCGAGCCGCTGTGGGACGGCATGGCCGGCGAGCTGCGCCTGGCCGGCCTGTCGACCTGGCAGCTCGACGCCATCTGGCCTGGCGTGACGGACATCGCCTGGGTCAGCCTGCTGCTCTACCTCGTTGTTTTCGACTTCGTCGGCTACTGGCTGCACCGCGGCCAGCATCATTTCAAAGCCTGGTGGGCGCTGCACAGCCTGCACCACAGCCAGCGCCAGATGACGATGTGGAGCGACAACCGTACCCACCTGCTGGACGACGTGCTGGTCGGCACCGCCTTCGCGCTGCTGGCCCGGCTGATCGGCGTGGAGCCGGGGCAGTTCGTCGCCATCACCGTCATCACGCAGCTGCACGAGAGCCTGCAGCACGCCAACGCGCGCGTCGGCTTCGGCGCTGTCGGCGAGCGGCTGCTGGTCAGCCCGCGCTTTCACCGGCTGCACCACAGCATCGGCATCGGCCATGAATCGGGCGGCAAGGGCACGCTGGGCGGCCACAACTTCGGCGTGCTGCTGCCGGTCTGGGACATGCTGTTCGGCACCAGCAATTTCGACCATCGCTTCGACCCCACGGGCGTGCGCGACCAGCTGCCCGAGGAGGGCGGCCGCGACTATGGCAGCGGCTTCTGGCAACAGCAGTGGCTGGGCTTGCGGCGCCTCTTTGCTTCGTTTGGAAAGGCCTCCTGATGCAAGGCGTGCAAAGCCTCGTCGACTCCTTCTGGCGCGCCGCCGCCTACTGCCTGCATCCGCGCGTCATCGCGCTGTCGCTGTTGCCGCTGCTCATCTGCGGCGTGCTGGTGTTCGGCTTCATGTTCTTCTTCTGGGAGGACGCCGTTGCCGGCGTGCGCGCCACGCTGGAGAGCTGGCGGCTCATCGAGAGCCTGCTGCACTGGCTGGACTCCTTCGGCCTGCAGTCCTTCCGCAGTGCTTTGGCCGCCGTCGTCGTGCTGGCCGGCGTGCTGCCGGTGGTCATCGTGCTGAGCCTGCTGCTGGTGGCGCTGTGCATGACGCCGGCCATCGTGCAACTGGTGGCCGAGCGTCGCTTCCCGCTGCTGGAGAAGAAGCGCGGCGGCACGCTGGCGCAGAGTGTGGCGGCCTCGCTGGGCGCGACGCTGCTGGCGCTGGTGCTCATCGTGTTGTCCATGCCGCTGTGGCTGATCCCGCCGCTGGTGCTGGTGCTGCCGCCGCTGATCTGGGGCTGGCTGACCTACCGCGTGTTCGGCTTCGACGTGCTGGCCGAGCACGCCTCGGCCGACGAGCGCCGTGCGCTGCTGAAGGCGCATCGCGCGCCGATGCTAGTCATGGGCGTGGTCTGCGGCTACCTGGGCGCGCTGCCGTCGCTGATCTGGGCCGTTGCCGGCGTGAGCGCCGTCATCTTTGCGCCCTTCGTCGTGCTGCTGGCCATCTGGCTCTACACGCTGGTGTTCGCCTTCTCCACCGCCTGGTTCACGCATTACGCACTGGCCGCCCTGCAGGCGCGCCGTGCGGCGGAGCCCGTCTTTGTCTCCGAAGTCCTCCCGGGAGCCTGAGCCCCATGCAAGTCGGCCTCATCATCATTGGCGACGAGATCCTGTCCGGCAAGCGCCGGGACTCGCACCTCGCCAAGTTCATCGAACTGCTGTCCGAACGCGGCATGCAGCTCGCATGGGCGCAATACCTGGGCGACGACCGCGAGCTGCTGACGGCCCGATTGAGCGAAGCCTTCGCCAGCGGCGACCTGGTGGTCAGCTGCGGCGGCATCGGCGCCACGCCGGACGACCACACCCGCCAGTCCGCCGCCGCCGCGCTCGGCCGGTCGCTGGCCCTGCACCCCGAGGCGCGCGAGCTGATCTGGCAGCGCGTGCAGCAGATGGCCGCCGAGCAGGGCAAGACGGTCGCCGCCGACGAGCCGGATACGCTGCGCCGCTTCGAGATGGGCGTCTTTCCCGAAGGCGCCGGCATCATCCCCAACCCTTACAACAAGATCCCGGGCTTCTTCGTCGGCAACGTGCACTTCGTGCCGGGCTTCCCGGTCATGGCCCATCCGATGATGGCCTGGGTGCTGGACCGCTTCCCCCAGCTGCACCGCCAGCCCGGCCTGACCGAGCGCTCGCTGATCGTGCAGGGCGCGATGGAAGCCAGCCTGACGCCGCTGATGGAAGCCGTCGAGGCCGAGTTCCCCGGCATCAAGGTCTTCAGCCTGCCGAGCGTCGACCATCCGCAATGGGGCAAGTGCATCGAGCTCGGCGTCAAGGGCGAGGCCGGCCAGCTCTCTCCCGCCTACGATGCGCTAAAACAGGGCGTTGTCCAATTTGGTGCAAGCATAAGCACCGAGCTGGTGCGCTAGTTCGGCCGTTGTCGACGGCAGTCCGCAGATAATGCCTTGTGCCAAAAAGCGAGTACCCATGTCGGTGCACTCTGGCATGCAAACTGCTTTGCTTTCTCTTGTGGCTGCGGGCGCCTGTGCGCACGCGGCGGCAACCCACCCACCCGATCCCGCTAGGAGCTTTTGATGGCCAAGACCGTCGCCGATGTGATGAACCTCGTGAAGGAGAACGAAGTCAAGTTCGTCGACTTCCGCTTCACCGACACCCGTGGCAAGGAGCAGCACGTCACCGTGCCGGTTTCCCATTTCGACGAAGACAAGTTCACGTCGGGCCATGCCTTCGACGGCTCCTCGATCGCCGGCTGGAAGGGCATCGAAGCCTCGGACATGCTGCTCATGCCCGATCCGAACACCGCCAACATCGACCCCTTCTTCGAAGAGCCGACGCTGATCCTGACCTGCGACGTCATCGACCCGACCGACGGCAAGGCCTATGAGCGCGACCCGCGTTCGCTGGCCAAGCGCGCCGAGGCTTATCTCAAGTCCTCCGGCCTGGGCGACACCGCCTACTTCGGCCCGGAACCCGAATTCTTCGTGTTCGACAGCGTGCGCTGGGGCAACGAGATGTCCGGCTCGTTCTTCAAGATCGAATCGGAAGAAGGCGCCTGGAATTCCTCCAAGGAATACGAGCACGGTAACTCCGGCTATCGCCCCACAGTCAAGGGCGGCTACTTCCCCGTGCCCCCGGTCGACAGCGGCCAGGACATGCGCTCGGAGATGTGCCTGATCCTCGAGCAGTGCGGCATCCCCGTCGAAGTTCACCACCATGAAGTGGCGAACGCCGGCCAGATGGAAATCGGCACGCGCTTCAGCTCGCTGGTCGAGCGCGCCGACTGGACGCAGCTGCAGAAGTACATCGTCGCCAACGTCGCCCATGCCTACGGCAAGACCGCGACCTTCATGCCCAAGCCCCTGGTCGGCGACAACGGCAGCGGCATGCACGTTCACCAGTCCGTCTGGAAGGACGGCAAGAACCTGTTCGCCGGTGACGGCTATGCCGGCCTGTCGGACTTCGCGCTGTACTACATCGGCGGCATCATCAAGCACGCCCGCGCGCTGAACGCCATCACCAACCCGGGTACGAACTCGTACAAGCGTCTGGTGCCCGGCTTCGAGGCCCCGGTGAAGCTGGCCTACTCGGCCAAGAACCGCTCGGCCTCGATCCGCATCCCCTACGTGGCCAACCCCAAGGGCCGCCGCGTCGAGGCGCGCTTCCCGGACCCGTCCGCCAACCCCTATCTGTGCTTCGCAGCACTGCTGATGGCTGGCCTGGACGGCGTGGAAAACAAGATCCACCCGGGCGAAGCCGCCACGAAGGACCTGTACCACCTGCCGCCGGAAGAAGACGCGAAGATCCCGACCGTCTGCCACAGCCTCGACCAGGCGCTGGAGTATCTGGACAAGGACCGCGCGTTCCTGACCAAGGGCGGCGTGTTCACCGACAGCTACATCGATGCCTACATCGACCTGAAGATGCAGGAAGTGACCCGCTTCCGCATGGCGACCCACCCGGTCGAGTTCGACATGTACTACGCGCTGTGATGTCCAACGGCAGCATCTGCGCTGCCGGGTCATCGACCGAGAGGGGCCGCCCGCGCGGCCCCTTTTTCATGCTCAAGCGAGCCTTGAGCCCTGAGCCACAATGTCCTGATGAATCGACCGTTGGCTTCGCTGCTCTTCGCCGTGGCTGTGGGCGCGCAGGCGCAGGGCACCGTTTACCGCTGCCCCGGGCCGCCGGTGCTCTACACCGACGCGCTGTCCGCCAAGGAAGCGATCGAGAAGGGTTGCCGCACGATCGAGGGCACGCCCATCACCGTCGTGCAGTCGCCCCGGCCGCGTGCAGGCGGGTCGGCGCCGGCGCCGGCCGCCGAAGGGGCGCGCAGTGGTGAAGGCCGCGTCGACGCCCAGCAGCAGCGCACGCGCGACGACGAGCGCCGCCGCGTGCTGCAGGCCGAACTGCGCCAGGCCGAGGACCGCCTCGCTGCCGCGCAGAAGGACTTCAACAACGGCCAGGGCGAACGCCGCGGCGACGAGCGCAACTACCAGAAGTACCTCGACCGCATGGCCGAGCTCAAGGACAACATCTCCCGTTACGAGGCCGATGTGCAGGCCCTCAAGCGCGAGATCAACAAACTTCCCTGAGGCGCCCCGGCGCCTCGGCGCCTCCTGATGGACACGACCCTGTTGCCGGACGAATTCGCCGGCCTTGACCTGCTCGCGACCATGGTGGTCGTCGTCAGCGCCGACGGCGAATGCCTGTTCGCCAATGCCGCCTTCGAGAACGCCATGCGGCTGTCGCGCCGCGCGGTGCAGAAATCCCAGCTGCCCGACTGGTTCGACGACTCCCAGCGCCTGGTCGAGACCCTCGCCGGCGTGGCCGCCAACCAGTACTCCAGCAGCCGCTTCGATGCCGTGCTGCGCCGGGGCGCCTGGGCCCACGAAGACGGCCTGCCCGTGCATGTCATCGTGTCGCAGATGGACCCGGCCGACGATGGCGAGCCGCGCGTGCTCGTCGAGCTCATCGAGATTGCCCAGCTGGCCCGCCAGGACCGCGACGAGCGCAACCTCGACCAGGTGCAGGCCACCAAGGAGCTGACACGCAACCTCGCCCACGAGATCAAGAACCCGCTGGGCGGCATCCGTGGCGCGGCGCAATTGCTGGCGCTGGAGCTGCAGGACGGCGACCCCGAGCTGACCGAATACACGCAGGTCATCGTCCACGAGGTGGACCGGCTGCAGAGCCTCGTCGACCGCCTGCTGGCGCCGCACCGCAAGGCGCAAGTCGTCGGCGACGTGAACATCCACGAGATCTGCGAGCGGGTCCGGGCGCTGGTGCTCATCGAGTACCCCAAGGGCCTGGACATCGCGCGCGACTACGACACCTCGCTGCCCGACTTCCGCGGCGACCGCGAGCAGCTGATCCAGATGACGCTGAACATCGTGCAGAACGCCGCCCAGGTGCTGCATTCGCGCATCGCCGCCGGCGACGCGCAGATCGTGCTGCGCACACGCGTCGCCCGACAGGTCACCGTCGGCAAGCAGCGCTGGCGCTTGGCACTGGAATTGCATATCGAGGACAACGGTCCCGGCGTCCCCGCCGAGATCCGGGATCGCATCTTCTTCCCCCTGGTCTCGGGGCGGGACGGCGGCTCGGGCCTCGGACTCACGCTTGCGCAGACGATCGCCCAGCAACACCAGGGCATGATCGATTGCGAAAGCGAGCCAGGCCTGACGAATTTCCGAATCACGCTGCCGTTGCCCTAACTCACAAGGTGAGCGGCGCGGCTGAGGACACGCATGAAATCCATCTGGGTTGTTGACGACGACCACTCGATCCGCTTCGTGCTCGAGAAGGCCCTGGCCCGCGAAGGCCTGCCGGTGCGGTCTTTTAGCAATGCGCGCGACATGCTCGCCGCGCTGGAAGACGATTCACCGCAGGTGCTCGTCTCCGACATCCGCATGCCGGGCGGCTCGGGGCTGGAGCTGCTGGCCAAGGTCAAGGCGCGCCTGCCGGCGCTGCCGGTCATCATCATGACCGCCTACTCCGACCTGGACAGCGCCGTGTCGGCCTTCCAGGGAGGCGCCTTCGAGTACCTGCCCAAGCCCTTCGACCTGCCCCGCGCCGTGGAGCTGATCCGCCGCGCGCAGGAAGAAAGCCAGCGCGAGGCCGGCGAGCAGGAGGCTGCCGCGCAAGTGCCCGAGATGCTGGGCCAGGCGCCGGCGATGCAGGATGTGTTCCGTGCGATTGGTCGGTTATCGCAGAGCAACGTCACCGTGATGATCACGGGCGAGAGCGGCTCGGGCAAGGAACTGGTGGCGCGCGCGCTGCACAAGCACAGCCCGCGCGGCGAAGGCCCGTTCGTGGCCATCAACACGGCGGCCATCCCGAAGGACTTGCTGGAGAGCGAACTCTTCGGCCACGAGCGCGGCGCCTTCACCGGCGCGCAGGCCTCGCGGCGCGGCCGCTTCGAGCAGGCCGATGGCGGCACGCTCTTCCTCGACGAAATCGGCGACATGCCCTTCGAGCTGCAGACGCGGTTGTTGCGTGTGCTGTCCGACGGCCAGTTCTACCGCGTCGGCGGCCACAGCCCGATGCGCAGCAACGTGCGCGTCATCGCCGCCACCCACCAGAACCTGGAAGAGCGCGTGCGCCAAGGCGTGTTCCGCGAGGACTTGTTCCACCGCCTCAACGTCATCCGCCTGCGCCTGCCGCCTCTGCGCGAGCGCAAGGAAGACATCGCCTCGCTGGCCCGCCACTTCCTGCAGCGCAGCGCGACGGAGCTGGGCGTCGAGCCCAAGCGCCTGTCCGATGCGGCGCTGGCGGTTCTCACTAACTTCGAGTTCCCCGGCAACGTGCGCCAGCTGGAGAACATCTGCCACTGGCTCAGCGTCATGGCGCCCAGCCAGACCGTCGAGCCCAAGGACTTGCCGGACGAAATCCAGCCCGGCTATGTCGCCGCGCCGTCGCTGAGCCAGTCAACGCATGCGCAGCCTGCTGCAGCGGTGACCGCAGCGCCGGTCGCCGCCGCGCCGGCCAGCACCAGCAGTGGCGAAGGCTGGCTGGCCGACATGGCCGCCGACGCCCGCGCCCGCCTGGCGGCCGGCGAGACCGACGTGTGGGATGCGCTGACCAAGCGCTTCGAAGCCCAATTGATCCTGACCGCCCTCGACATCACCCGCGGCCGCCGCATCGAGGCCGCGCAGAAGCTGGGCATTGGGCGGAACACGATCACGAGGAAGATTCAGGAGCTCGGGCTGGACGTTTGAGGTCCGAGCCGGCCCGCAATCCGTAGGTTGGGGTGAGCATCGCGAACCCCAACATCAGCAGCGGCGCGTTGGACCAGGTGGCGCGGCGAACTGCAGATAGGCGTTGGGGTTCACTGCGTTCACCCCAACCTACGGGCTGTCAAGTGGAGGACCGCACCTGCTCCCAGTGCTGACGAGTATTTGCGGCGATCTCGCAGTCGCAGTAGCCGCCGTTCTCCTCACACCAGTCAAACAGCGCCTCTGACTCGTCTTCCGTCAGACCCATGTCCGCCGTTGCTGCGGCAGCATGGGTGAGCGAGTGCGTACAGGACGCTGTTTCCAGGATCTGGTCAAGCCGATGGAAGAAGTGCTGGAGGCGGTCATCGGCAAGTGGGAAATTGGAGCGGGCCAACGCGCGCTGCTGCAGTCGCCATTCTTTGAGGCGCGCCTTCTTGTCGGTAGGGGTGCTGGACGTCATCGCGTCATGATGCTAATGGCCTGATACGCGCAATCCGATCAATACGATCGTCGCCAACCCAAACACCACCGTCAGCCCCCGCCAGAACAAAAGCGGATGCCTTTGCTGCAGCGGAGTCCGGTCCCGCTTCATGAACTCCGGCCCCGGCGCGTGCAGGTCATGCAGGAACTCCGACAACGCCTGCTGCCGCCGCGCCGCCTGCGGTTGCAGCGCCTTCTTCAGGACGCGATCCAGCCACTCCGGCAAGTCCGGTCGGCGCGTGCGCAGGGGCACGTATTGCAACTTGTGCAGGTCGCGCGCGCCGCGCATCTGGGGCACTTGCAGGCCGTAGGGCAGGGCGCCGGTCAGCATCTGGTAGATCAGCACGGCCAGCGAGAAAAGCTCGGCCACCGGTGAGCCGCCCTCGCCGGTGAAGTATTCCGGCGCCGTGTACTGCAGCGTGCCGGCCAGCTCCAGCGCGCGCGCGTCGCCGAGGCCTTCGCTGAGGCCCGCCACATGGGCCGAGGCCAGGTCGATGAGGATGACCGTGCCCTGGCGGTCGATCATCAGGTTCTCGGGCCGCAGGTCCTGGTGCAGCATCTCCTTGCGGTGCAGGGCCTGCAGGCTGCGGGCGATCTGGTCGGCGATGCCGCGCACCTCGTCCAGCCCCGGGCGCGGGTGGTCGGTCATCCACTGCGCCAGCGTCTGGCCGTGGATGAACTCGACGGCGGTGAACAGGTGCTCGCGCTTGCGCTCGGGCGGCGCGGCCTTGATGACGTGCGGGCTGTCGACGCGCCGGGCCACCCATTCCTCGGTGGCAAAGCGGTCCAGCTCACGGGCGTTGCCGGCGAGGTCGGCCGTGGGCAGCTTGAGCGCCCATTCCCGTCCGTCCGCGTCGACGGCCAGCACGACCTGGCTGCGCGCCGTCTGCTGCAGTTCGCGCACGACACGGTAGCCCTCGAAGTCCTGGCGTGGCGCGAGGTGGGGCGGCAGGCGCAAGCCGTCCCGGTTGACGGGCGCGGCGAGCTGGCGGGGCAGGGACTCGACGCGTGCCAGCATGACAGTCACGTTGTCCTGGCTGCCGCGCGCCAGCGCTGCCGCCACCAGCGCCTCGGCGGCGGCCTGCATGTCCTCACCATGCTGGACCAGCGTCTGCTGCACGACGGCGGCGTCCAGGAATTCGTAGGCACCGTCGCTGGCCAGCAGGAAGGTCTCGCCCACCTCGGTGGCCCAGCAGGCGTGGTCGATGTCGAGATGCGCGGTCACGCCCATCGCGCGGCCCAGGTAGGTCTGGCCGCCGTACAGGCGCACGCGGTGGTCCTGGCTCAGCTGCTCCAGCGCGCCGGCATGCACGCGGTAGACGCGCGTGTCGCCGACGTGCAGCAAGTGCACCTCGCGGCCCTTGAACACCAAGGCGCTGAAGGTGCAGACATGGCCGCGGTCCTTGTCGAAGCGGCCTTCGCCGCGCTGGCTTTCGGCATGCAGCCAGGCGTTGGTGGCGGCCAGCACGCAGTGCGCGGCGCGGCGCACCGTCCAGGCCTCGGAGGTGCCGTAGTAGTCCTCCAGGAAGCCGCGCACGGCGGCGGCGCTGGCGACCTGGCTGACCGGGCTGCTGCTGATGCCGTCGGCAATCGCCAGCGCAATGCCGCGCGAGCGGCGCTGCGCATCGGTTGGCTGGGCGACGCCGTGGAAGTCTTGGTTCAGCGGCTTGACGCCGGCCTCGGAGTGCTGGCCGACGGACAGCCGCAGCATCAGGAAAGGACTCGCTTAGGGGCCGTCTTGTAGTGCGTCGCGTACAGCGTCAGTCCCACGAAGGTGAGGCCGCCGACGAGGTTGCCGATGACGGTGGGGATCTCGTTCCAGATCAGGTAATCCATGATCGTGAAGTTGCCGCCCAGCATCAGGCCCGAGGGGAACAGGAACATGTTGACGATGCTGTGCTCGAAGCCCATGTAGAAGAACACCATGATGGGCATCCACATGCCGATGGCCTTGCCGGAGACGGACGTGGACATCATGGCGGCGACGACGCCGGTGGACACCATCCAGTTGCACAGCACGCCGCGCACGAACAAGGTCAGCATGCCCGCCGCGCCGTGCGCCGAGTAGCCGACCGTGCGGCCTTCGCCGATGTGGCCGATCTTCTGGCCTACCGCGTTGGGCCCCTCGCTGAAGCCGAACGTGAAGATGATGGCCATCAGCACGGCCACCGTCAGCGCGCCGGCGAAGTTGCCGAAGAACACCAGCGTCCAGTTGCGAAAGCACCCGCCCCAGGTGGCGCCGGGGCGCTTGTCCAGCACAGCCAGCGGCACCAGCGTGAACACGCCGGTCAGCAGGTCGAAGCCCATCAGGTAGAGCAGGATGAAACCGACCGGGAACAGCATGGCGCCGACCAGCGGGTTGCCGGTGTTGACGGTCACCGTGACCGCGAAGGCGGCGGCCAGCGACAGGATGGCGCCGGCCATGAAGGCGCGGATCAGCGTGTCGCGGGTGGACATCAGCAGCTTGGATTCACCGGCGTCCACCATCTTGGTGACGAACTCGGTAGGGACGACGTAGGCCATGGGCTTCTCTTTCGTTGAGGGTGTTCGGAATAACGCGCGCGCAAAGCACAGACGCCCCAGCCGTTGCGGCTGGGGCGTCTGCAGTTTTCGATGGTGCTCGTGGCCTCGTTGCCACGTGGGATCAGCCTCAGGCGCGCCTGAGGCGGTGGAGGATCAGTTCAGTGCAACAAGCACGCGGCCGTCCTGCACCTGCACGGCATGGGCGCGCACCGATTGCTCGGGCGCCTCCAGGCATTCGCCGGTGTTCAGGTCGAAGTGGTTCTTGTAGAGCGGCGAGGCGACGACGACACGCTCGCCCAGGTTGCCCACCAGGCCGCGCGACAGCACGCTGGCGCCGGAGCGCGGGTCGATGTTGTCGATGGCATGGAAGGCATCGGTGCCGACGCGGAAGACGGCCACATGGCGGCCGTCCACCAGCGCGGCGACGCCGGTGTTGGGCAGGATCTGGTCGACGTTGCAGATGGGGGTGAAGTTCATGTCGGCTCCTTGATCAGGCGGTGGCTGCTTCTTCACGCTCATCGGCGCGCTCATCGGGGCGTGCTGGGCGGATCTGCCCGCGCTCCTCCACGAAGATGATGTGCTCGTCCGCCTTGTCGCTGTTGACGAAGGAGCGGAAGCGCTGGCGCACCTCGGGCGTGTTGACGGCCGTCTTCCATTCGCATTGGTAGGTGTCGACGACAGCCTGCATCTGCGCTTCCAGCTCGGCACCCAGGCCCAGGCTGTCGTTGATGACGACGTCCTTCAGGTAGTCCAGGCCACCTTCGAGGTTGTCGCGCCAGGTGCTGGTGCGCTGCAGGCGGTCGGCCGTGCGCACGTAGAACATCAGGAAGCGGTCGATGAACTTGATCAGGTCGGCCTTGCTGAGGTCGCTGGCGATCAGCTCGGCGTGGCGCGGCTTCATGCCGCCGTTGCCGGCGACATAGAGGTTCCAGCCCTTTTCTGTCGCGATGATGCCCACGTCCTTGCCCTGGGCCTCGGCGCATTCGCGGGTGCAGCCGGAGACGCCGAACTTGATCTTGTGCGGCGCGCGCAGGCCCTTGTAGCGGTTCTCGATCTCGACGGCCAGGCCGACCGAGTCGTCCACGCCATAACGGCACCAGGTGCTGCCCACGCAGCTCTTCACGGTGCGCAGCGACTTGCCATAGGCATGGCCGCTCTCGAAGCCGGCGGCGATCAGCTCTTCCCAGATGAAGGGCAGCTGCTCGACGCGGGCGCCGAACATGTCGACGCGCGCACCGCCGGTGATCTTGGTGTACAGGCCGTATTTCTTGGCGACCTGGCCGACGGCGATCAGGCCATCGGGCGTGACCTCGCCGCCCGGCATGCGCGGCACGACGGAGTAGCTGCCATCCTTCTGGATGTTGCCGAGGTAGTAGTCATTGCTGTCTTGCAGCGCGGCCAGTTCGGGCTTGAGCACGAAGTCGTTCCAGCACGACGCGAAGATGCTCGCGGCGGCGGGCTTGCAGATGTCGCAGCCCAGGCCCTTGCCATGCTTGGCCAGCAGCTCGCTGAAGGTCTTGAGGCCACCCACGCGGATCAGGTGATACAGCTCCTGGCGCGAATGCGGGAAGTGCTCGCAGATGTGGTTGTTCACGGCCATGCCCAGCTTGGCCATCTGGAACTTCATGACCTGCGTGACCAGCGGCACGCAGCCGCCGCAGGTGGCGCCGGCCTTGGTGCAGGCCTTGATCTCGCCGATGGTCGTGCAACCCTCGCCCACGGCCGCGCAGATCTGGCCCTTGGTGACGTTGTTGCAGGAGCAGAGCTGGGCGCTGTCGGGCAGGGCGTCCGGGCCAATGCCCACCTTGGCCTTGCCGTCGCTGCTCGGCAGGATCAGGAACTCGGGGTCGGTCGGCAGCTTGATGCCGTTCAGCGCCATCTGCTGCAGCGTGCCGTACTCGGCCGCGTCGCCCACCAGCACGGCGCCCAGCAGGAACTGGCCGTCCTCGCTGACGACGATCTTCTTGTAGACCTGCTTGCGCTCGTCCACGTACTGGTAGCTGCGGCAGTTGGCCGTCTTGCCGTGGGCGTCGCCGATGCTGGCCACGTCCACACCCATCAGCTTGAGCTTGGTGGACAGGTCCGCGCCGGGGAAGGCGGCTTGGTCATCGCCGGTGATGTGGCGGGCAGCGACGCGGGCCATTTCGTAGCCGGGGGCCACCAGGCCATAGGTCATCTCGTTCCAGGCCGCGACCTCGCCGACGGCGTAGACGTTGCGGTCGCTGGTGCGGCAGTGGTCGTCGATGACGACGCCGCCGCGCGGGCCGATGGCCAGCACGCACTGGCGGGGCAGTTCGTCACGCGGGCGGATGCCGGCGGAGAAGACGATCATGTCGGTCTCCAGCCAGGTGCCGTCGGCGAACACCATGCGGTGGCGGGCCATCGCGCCGTCGGTGATCTCCAGCGTGTTGCGGCCGGTGTGCACCTGCACGCCGAGATCCTCGATCTTCTTGCGCAGCACGCGGCCGCCGCCTTCGTCGATCTGCACGGCCATCAGGCGCGGCGCGAACTCGACGACGTGTGTCTCCAGCCCCATGTCGCGCAGCGCCTTGGCGCATTCCAGCCCCAGCAGGCCGCCGCCGACGACGACGCCGGTCTTGGACACCTTGCCGCTGGCCTGCATGGCCTCCAGGTCCTCGATGGTGCGATAGACATGGCAGTGCGAACGGTCGCGCCCGGGCACCGACGGCACGAAGGGGTAGGAGCCGGTGGCCAGCACCAGCTTGTCGTAGCTGATGACCGAGCCGTCGGCCAGCGTGATGGTCTGGTCGCGCCGCTCAATGGCGACCGCCTTGGCGGCCAGGCGCAGTTGGAAGCCAGGGTTGTTCTCGAAGAAGCCAGCGGGCACCAGGGACAGGTCCTCGGCCGATTTGCCCGAGAAGAACTCGGACAGATGCACGCGGTCATAGGCCGGGCGCGGCTCCTCGCACAGCACCGTCACCTGCACGTCGGCGCCGGCGTGGCTCTCCGCGAGGCATTCGAGGAATTTCTGGCCCACCATTCCGTGGCCGATGAGGACGATGTGCATGGTCTGTTCTTGCGAAGCGGGCATCGCCGGCAGGCTGCGGTCGGCCCATCGGAGACGCCAATAAAAAAGGCCCCGCAAGCAGTTGGCTGCTCGGTCGGGGCCGGTCGTATGGGAGTCGCCACCGTTGGCGAAGGTTCCCAAGGGGCCGGCGCGTGCTCGACCTCTCAGGCTCTTCTTTGCAAGACGCATGCCTGCGGCCGGACGGGGCCCGTTCAAGGGCTTGGCTGGCCCCATCCCGGGGCTTGGCACTGGCGAGGTGCAGTGAATTGCACCTCGAATGGGCGGTTTGCCCCGTCAGCGGGCCGGGTGGTCCAGCATGACCTCCAGACCTTGCGCGTTCAGCTCGGCATCCATCGCCAGCCAGTCGGCCGCGTCGGCACCGGCCGGGTGCCCGTGTGCACGCAAACGCGCCAGATAGCCTCCCAGCAGGGCGGCCTTGAGCTGCTCGTGCCGGTCGGGTGCCGACCGAACCGACTCGGCCAGCGCCACCATCTCGTCCACCTGCACCAGCATCTCCGCCGCCAGGCGCTGCACTTCGGCCACGCTGCCGCCGATGCGGCCGTAGTGCGTCACCAGCATGGCCAGCGGCTCGGCGGCCAGCAGGCGGGCCACGGTCGCCTTCAAGGCCTCGGGCTCGAACTGCACCGGCGTGCTGGTCGGCAATATCCAGGCGCGGCCGTCCACGTCGAAGCCGCGGTAGGACAGGCCGAAGGTGTCGCCCGTGAACCAGCTGCGGCTGCGCGCGTCCCAGATCGCGTGGTGGTGCCTGGCATGGCCCGGCGTGTCGATGAGGCGCAGCGGCCGGCCGGCCAGCTGGATGACCTGCCCGTCGTGCGAGGCTTCGGCGCGCTCGGCCGGCACCGGCACCAGCTTGCCGTAGCTACGCTGCATTTCCTCTTCGCCGTAGACGGTCAGCGCGCTCAGCCAGAGCGCTTTCGGGTCCACCATGTGGCGCAGGCCCCGCGGGTGCACCAGCACGCGGGCTTGCGGCAGCGCCTGGGTCAATAGGCCCACGCCACCGGCATGGTCCAGGTGAACATGCGTCGGGATCACCCAATCCACCGCGTCGGTGCCGAGACCCAGTGCGGTCAAGGCCGCCAGCAGGCGGGGCACGGCGTGGTTGGTGCCGGTGTCAATGAAGGCGGCGTGGCCGTCCTCCACCATCAAGTAGGCGGCGTCGAAACGCGGGCGCTGGAAACCAGTGTCGATGGCGTAGATGCCGTGGCCGAGGTCTTCGAGGAAGTCGAGCATGGTCGGGTTTCTAGAATGGCCGGCACGATAGCCCAAGGAGGCCCAGTGGCCGTTCACGAGATTCTGAAGATGGGCGACCCGCGCCTGCTGCGCGTGGCCCAGCCCGTCACCGAGTTCGGCACGCCCGAGTTGAAGGCGCTGATCGCCGACATGTTCGAGACCATGGCCGCCGTCAACGGCGCCGGCTTGGCCGCGCCGCAGATCGGCGTCGACCTGCGCCTGGTCATCTTTGGCTATGCGACCAACGTGCGCTACCCGGACGCGCCGCCGGTGCCGCCCACCGTGCTCATCAACCCCGTCATCGAGGTGCTGGACGGCGGCCGCAGCGAGGGCTGGGAGGGTTGCCTGTCCGTGCCGGGGCTGCGCGGCGTCGTGGCGCGCGACGAGCGCATCCGCTACACCGGCTTCGATGCCGATGGCGCCGCCATAGCCCGCATCGCCGACGGCTTCCACGCCCGCGTCGTGCAGCATGAGTGCGACCACCTGGACGGCATCCTCTACCCCATGCGCGTCACCGACTTCACGCGCTTCGGCTTCGCGTCCGTGCTGTTCCCCGAACTGGACCCGAACGCCGACGACTGAACGCCGTCTTGAAACACTTGTAAGCGCGGTGCACCGCTGCAGCCTCGGCCGCGTTGCGCAGGCGCAAAGGAGCATCGGCTCATGACCACGTCCCCTGAATCCAAGCTCGTCATTTCGCGCCGCAGCTGGCGCATGCTGGCGCTGGCGCTGCTGGTGACCATCGCGCCCGCTGCCAAGGCGCAGGACGCCGACCGCGATCCGCCGTCGCGCGCCGCCCGTGTCGTCGAGGTCGTTGGCGACGCCTGGCTGTTCGACCCCGACACCCGCGAATGGACGCGCCTGACGCGCAACCAGACCGTCGCCGAGGGCGACCGCCTGCGCACCGACGAGCGCAGCCGCGTGTCGCTGCGCGTCGGCTCCACCAGCGTGTGGGTCGATGAGCGCAGCGACCTGGAGCTGAGCCAGCTCGACGACGGCCATACGCTGCTGCAGCTGGACCGCGGCGATGTCGCGCTGCGGCTGCGCACGGCCGAGAACGTGGCCGAGACGCGGCTGCGCACCCGCGAGGGCACGGCCCAGCCCGAGCGCGAAGGCCTGTACCGCGTCGAGCAGCTCGACCGCGGCACCAAGGTCTACGTGGTCCAGGGCCGCATGCGCTTCGATTGGGCCCGCAGCGCCGCACCGGTGTCTCTGGGCAGCGGCGAGCAGGCCGAGCTGTGGTGGCCCGACGGCCCGCGCGCCGAGCGCTCGGCGCTGTACAGCGATGGCTTTGGCGACTGGGTGCTGGCCGAGAGCCGCGAGGAGGGCGACCGGCCCGTGGCCCGCTACGTCTCCGCCGAGATGACCGGCGCCGAGGACCTTGACCGTTATGGCCGCTGGGAGACCGCGCCGGAGTACGGCACCGTGTGGATTCCCACCACCCACGTCACGGCCGACTGGGCGCCCTACCGCAACGGTCGCTGGGCCTGGTCGCGCCACTGGGGCTGGACCTGGGTGGACGACGCACCCTGGGGTTTCGCACCCTTCCACTACGGGCGCTGGGTGAGCTGGGGCGGGCGCTGGTGCTGGGCGCCGGGGCCGTATGTGCACCGGCCCGTCTATGCGCCGGCGCTGGTCGGCTGGATCGGCGGCTCGCATGTCAGCATCGGCATCAGCATCGGTGGCCGCACGCCGCCGCCGCGCTACGGCTGGTATCCGCTGGCGCCGCGCGAGGTCTATGTGCCGGGCTACCGCCACAGCCCGCGCTACGTCCACCGCGTCAACGACCCGCGCGACGTGCGCGACCCGGTGACCGTCAAGCGCCCGCACCGCTACCGCGACGCGCCCAACGCCGTCAGCACGCTACCCGTGGCGGGCGGCGCCATCGGGCCCATGCCCGTGCGCGGCCCCGACCGCCGGCCCGAGCCGGGGTGGAACCGCCCGCTGCCGACAGCGCCTGGTCGCGGCGACCTCGCGGCCATACTGCCTGCAGCGCCGGTGCGCCCGCCTCAGGCCGATCAACCCCGTCAGCGTGAACGCGACCGCGAGCCCGGCATGGGCTGGCGCAGCGACAACAACAACGGCCTGCCGCTGCGGCGCGAGACCAGGCGCGAACCCGAGGCCGGCCGGTCCCAGCCTGCCCCCGTGCAGATTCAGCCGCAGCAGCCCCCGCTGAGCCAGCAGACGGTGGTGCAACCGCAGCGGCCGGCGTTTGAGCAGCCGTCACGCGGCGGCGACGGCCCGTCATGGCGCATGCAGCAGCCGCAGCGGGAGGAGCGTCGTGAAGAGCGCCGGGAGGAACGTCGTGAGGAGCCGCGCCGTGTCCAGCCGATGCCGATGCCGCAGGCCGAGCCGCAGCGCAGCGTGCAGATGCCCGAGCGCCCGCCGATGATGGAGCAGCCGCGCCGCGTCGAGATGCCGATCCGCCAGGCGCCGCAGGAGCCACCGCGCATGCAGATGCCTGCGCCGCAACCGAGACCCCAGCCACAGGCGCAACCCCAGCCGCAGCCCCAGCCCCAGCCGGCCGCTCGTGCGGAAGGTCCGCAGCGCGGCAGCCGAGCCCCGGTGGCGGAGCGTTAAGAGCGCTACAGCAGCGGCTGCAGCGCCGGCCAGACGTTGTCCAGCATCGCCGGATGCGCCTTGGCCAGCGGGTGGATGCGGTCGGGCTGGAACCACTCCAGCGAATCCGCCCGGTCCGCGACGCCCTTGAGCAGGAAGGGCACGAGGCCGGCGCGCGTCGCCTTGGCCACCTCGGCGAACAGGCCTTCGAACTCGCGCCCGTAGGTGCCCCCGTAGTTGGGCGGCACCTGCATGCCCACGACGATGACCTTGGCGCCGGCCGCCTGGGCCGCGCGTGCCATCGCCAGCAGGTTGTCGCGCGTGCCGCTCAGTGGCAGGCCGCGCAGCGCGTCGTTGCCGCCCAGCTCCAGGATGACGATGGCCGGCTTGTGCGTGCGCAGCGCGGCGGGCAGCCGGCTGCGGCCGCCGGCCGTCGTGTCGCCGCTGATGCTGGCGTTGACGACGCGGTGCGGCTTCTTCTGTTGCGCCAGCCGCGCCTGCAGCAGCGCCACCCAGCCGGCGCCGGCCTTCAGACCGTACTCGGCCGACAGGCTGTCGCCGACGACCAGGATGACCGGTGCCTCGGCCGCCTTCGTCGCCGCAGCAACCCCTGACGTCCAGCTGGCCATCACCCCCAGGCTAAAGTGCGCCAACACCCCACGACGCCGCAGTCCCCACATGCCAGAAGCCCTTGTCCAAGTTGATCAGATCACCAAGCGCGTCCGCGACGCGACCGGGGAGCTGACGATTCTGCATGACATCAGCTTCGAGCTGACCGCCAGGGAATCCGTGGCCATCGTCGGCGCCTCGGGCTCGGGCAAGAGCACGCTGCTGGCCATCCTCGCCGGGCTGGACGTGCCCAGCAGCGGCACCGTCAAGTTGCGGGGTCAGGACCTCTTCACGCTGAACGAGGACCAACGCGCCGCCGTGCGCGCCCGCGAGCTGGGCTTCGTGTTCCAGAGCTTTCAACTGTTGCCCAATCTCACCGCGCTGGAGAACGTCATGCTGCCGCTGGAGCTACAGGGCGTGGGCGAGGCGCGCGAGCAGGCCGCGGCCATGCTGGGCCGCGTGGGCCTGGCCGAACGCCTGGGCCACTACCCGCGCGTGCTGTCCGGCGGCGAGCAGCAGCGCGTCGCACTGGCCCGGGCCTTCGTGCAGCGGCCGGCGCTGCTGCTGGCCGACGAGCCCACCGGCAGCCTGGACTTCGCCACCGGCGCGGCCGTGATGGAGTTGATGTTCGAGCTGAACCGCGAGGCCGGCACGACGCTGGTGCTGGTCACCCACGACCGCGAAATCGCCGCGCGCTGCGAGCGGCAACTGCGCATCGAGGCGGGCCGGTTGGCGGCATAAAAAAACCCGCCGGTTGGCGGGTTCTTTCGATTCGTCAGCGAGCGATCAGCGGCTGAACTTGTAGTCCGTCTTGGCCTTCTCGATCAGGCTGCGCTGGAACTCGGCACCCTTCTGCTGCTCGATGCGCTGCTTGATCTGCGCCTTGACGTCGTCGAAGGCGGGGAAGGTGGCGGCGCGGGTGTCTTCCAGCTTGATGATGTGGAAGCCGAACTGGCTCTTGACCGGCTCCTGCGTCATCTCACCCTTTTGCAGTGCCGTCATGGCCTTGCTGAACTCGGGCACGAAGTTGTTCGGGTTGGCGAAGTCGAGGTCGCCACCCTTTTCCGCAGATCCGGTGTCCTTGGAATTCTTCTTGGCCAGTTCCTCGAAGTTGCCGCCGGCCTTGATCTGGGCGATCAGCGCCTTGGCGTCTTCTTCCTTCTCGACCAGGATGTGGCGGGCGCGGTATTCGCTGCCGCTGTTGGCGGCCTTGAACTTGTCGTACTCGGCCTGAGCGTCGGCGTCGCTGACGGGGTTCTTGGCGCGGAAGTCTTCCATCAGGCCGCGCTCCAGCAGCATCTGGCGGGCCTGTTCCATCTGCGACTTGAACTCGGCGGTCTGCGGCAGGCCACGGGCTTCGGCGGCCTGCGTGACGATTTCGCGGCGGACGATCTCGTCGCGGACCTGGGCTTCCAGCTCCGGCGAGCGCTGTTGCTGACCGCTCTTGGTGACCTGCTGGATCAGCGCTTCCACGCGCGCCTTGGGCACGGGCTTGCCGTTGACGGTGGTGACGTTCTGCGCAGTTGCGGCAGCCGGCAGCAGGGCCGTGATGGTGGCCGCGACGACGGCGGCGAGCGCAAACTTCTTCATGGGTGGGGGATGTCTCAGGCTAAAAAAATAGCGCCCGACTGCGGGCGCGCGGTGCTGTCAAGAACGACCTTCAGGCGTCACCCGGTGCTCGGGCATCGATCGCCAGCGCGTGGATGCCGCGCTGCATCAGGTCGGACAAACAATGATAAACGAGGCGATGGCGGGCCACTCTTTGCAGGCCGGTAAAGCGGGCCGACACGAGGGTGACGTGAAAGTGACCGCCCTCGCGGGCGCCGGCGTGGCCGGCGTGGTCGGCACTGTCGTCGCGCAGGGTCAGCGCCGTCGGCGCCAGTTCGGCGCGCAGCCGCGCCTCGATCTCGGCGGCGATGCTCACGACTTGCTTTCCTGTTCCTCTTGCGGCAGGTGCTTGCCGAGATAGAGGCTTTGCGCGAGCGTGAACAGCACGATCAGGCCCGTGACGCCGAACACCTTGAAGTTGGCCCAGGCCGACGTGGAGAAGTTGTAGGCCACGTAGAGGTTGAGAACACCCATCGCGGCGAAGAACAGCACCCAGGCGAAGTTGAGCCGGGCCCAGACGGGGTCGGGCAGCGGCAGTTGCGCGCCGAGCATGGCCTTGAGCAGGTTCTTGCGGAAGACCGCCAGCGAGATCCACAGCGTCAGCGCCATGGCCCAGTACAGGCCGGTGGGCTTCCACTTGATGAAGGTCTCGTTGTGGAACCAGACCGTGGCGCCGCCCAGCACGACGACCAGCGCCAGGCTGATCCACAGCATCAGGTCGATTTTCTGGCCGCGCAGCTTGAGGACGAGCGCCTGGGCCAGCGTCGCGAGCATGACGACGACGGTGGCCAGCAGCACCGGTGCCTCCTTGGCGCCGACGATGCCGCCCTGCACGAGGAAGCCGAAGTGCTGGGTCGCGAACGCGGCGGCGGCTTCGGGGTTGCTCTCGGCGCCCTTGAAGGCGACGAAGAAGAGGATCAGCGGGAGGAAGTCGAGCAGGAGCTTCATGCGCCAGGATTTTCGTCGACGAAATCGATGGAAGCCGAGTTGATGCAATAGCGCTCGCCGGTCGGCTCCGGGCCGTCCGGGAAGACGTGGCCCAGGTGGCTGCCGCATTTGTTGCAACGCACCTCCACCCGCACCATGCCGTGGCTGCGGTCGACGATGCGCTCGATGACCTCGCTGTTGACCGGCGCCCAGTAGCTGGGCCAGCCGCAGCCGGCGTCGAACTTGGTGTCGGCCTCGAACAGCGGCGTGCCGCAGCCGATGCAGTTGTAGTGGCCGGCCTTGAAGTGGTCCCAGTACTTGCCGGTGAAGGCGCGCTCGGTGCCGGCCTGGCGGGCAACCTGGTACTGCGTGGCGTCGAGCTGCTCGCGCCATTCGGCATCGGACTTCTGGACGGGGTAGGGCTTGTTGGCGTCACTCATGATCGGCGCAGTTTAGTGAGCGGGTGCAGGCCCTGGCGTTCCTGGGTGTTTCCCCGGGGTCCCAAGGTCGCGGTCGCGACGTTCTTGGTCTGAAACTGCGGGCTAGACTGATTCGACAAGAGCGCCAGGAGACAACCATGGCATTGATGGGCCGGATGATGTCGGACCCGCTGCTGATCTCGTCGTTGCTGAAGCACGCCGAGCGGCATTCGGGCGAGACCGAGATCGTCAGCAAGCGGGTCGAGGGCGACCTGCACCGCAGCAATTGGCGAGAGGTCGCACGCCGTTCGCGGCAAGCGGCGCAGGCGTTTGCGCGGCTGGGCTGCGCGCCCGGCGACCGCGTCGGCACGTTGGCCTGGAATGGCCACCGTCACCTGGAGATCTACTACGGCACGTCCGGCTCCGGCCTGGTCTGCCACACGATCAACCCACGCCTGTTCCCCGAGCAGATTGTCTGGATCGCCAGCGACGCCGAGGACCGCATCCTCTGTTTCGACGCGACCTTCCTGCCGCTGGTCGAGAAGATTGCGCCGCTGCTGAAGACGGTGAAGCACTTCGTGCTGATGACCTCGCGGGCCCACATGCCGGCGAGCACAGGTATCCCGGACCTGCTGTGCTTCGATGACCTGCTGGACGCCGAGACCGGCGACTACGTCTGGCCCACGTTCGACGAGAACACGGCCTCCAGCATCTGCTACACGTCCGGTACCACCGGCCTGCCCAAGGGTGCCGTCTACAGCCACCGCTCGACGGTGCTGCACGCCTATGCCTCGGCGCTGCCGGACGCGATGGACTGCTCCAGCCGCGACGTCATCCTGCCCGTGGTGCCGATGTTCCACGTCAACGCCTGGGGCCTGCCCTACAGCGGCGCGCTGGTGGGCTTCAAGCTCGTGCTGCCGGGGCCGCACCTGGATGGCAAGAGCTTGTTCGAGCTGTTCGAGAGCGAGAAGGTCACCTTCTCAGCCGGTGTGCCCACCGTGTGGCTGGGCCTGCTCAATTACGTGAAGGCGGGCGGTCTGAAGTTCTCCAGCTTCAAGCGCACCGTCATCGGCGGCGCGGCCTGCCCGCCGGCGATGATGAAGTCGCTGCAGCAGGACTTCGGCGTCGAGGTCATTCATGCCTGGGGCATGACGGAGATGTCGCCGCTGGGCACGCTGTCCAAGCTGACGACACGCCAGCTCGACCTGCCGGCTGAAGCGCAGCAGCGCCTGCTGGAGAAGCAGGGCCGCGTCGTCTACGGCGTCGATATGGCGATCGTCGACGACGAGGGCCGCTCGCTGCCCTGGGACGGGCAGGCTGCGGGCAACCTGGTCGTGCGTGGGCACTGGGTCATCAGCCAGTACTTCAGGCATGACGAGTCGCCGCTGGTCAGCGTGGATGGCGAGCCGGGCTGGTTCCCGACCGGCGACGTGGCCACCATCGATGCCGACGGTTTCATGCAGATCACCGACCGCAGCAAGGACGTGATCAAGTCCGGCGGCGAATGGATCTCCTCCATCGATCTCGAGAACATCGCCATGGCCCACCCGGCCGTGCACGAGGCGGCCGTCATCGCTGCCAAGCACCCGAAGTGGGACGAGCGCCCGCTGCTCGTCGTCGTCAAGAAACCGGACGCGACAATTTCGCGCGAGGAACTGCTGGCCTTCTTCGAGGGCCGCATCGCCAAGTGGCAGATCCCGGACGACGTTGCCTTCGTCACCGAGATCCCGCACACGGCCACCGGCAAGGTACAAAAGCTCAAGCTGCGCGAGCAGTTCGTGAGCCACAAGCTGCCCACCGCGTGAGCCTTCCGTTCGTCCAGTAGAGCCTTGAGCCACAACCACCAGGAGACAAGCATGTTCGACATCACTGCGACCCGATTTGCCATGCGCACGCTGACCGCCGCAGCCGCCCTCGCGCTCGCGGCCGGCGCCGCCCACGCCCAGAAGGGCGAGACGGTCAAGCTGGCCTACATCGACGCACTCTCCGGCCTGATGGGCCCGGTGGGCCAGAACCAGGTCAAGACCTTCCAGTTCCTCGGCGAGAAGTTCAACAAGAGCAACCCGGCCGGCGTGAAGTTCGAGGTCGTGCCCTTCGACAACAAGCTCAGCCCCGCCGAGACGCTGAACCTGCTGAAGGCCGCCGCCGACCAGGGCATCCGCTATGTCATGCAGGGCAACGGCTCCAGCGTTGCGCTGGCGCTGACCGACGCGGTGCAAAAGCACAACGACCGCAACCCGGGCAAGGAAATCGTCTACCTGAACTACTCGGCGGTGGACCCCGACCTGACCAACAGCAAGTGCAGCTACTGGCACTTCCGCTTCGACGCCGACACGTCCATGAAGATGGAAGCGATGTCCTCCTTCATCAAGGACCAGCCGGACGTCAAGAAGGTGTTCCTGCTGAACCAGAACTACGCCCACGGCCACCAGGTCGCCAAGTACGCCAAGGAGACGCTGGGCCGCAAGCGCCCGGACATCCAGTTCGTCGGCGAGGACCTGCACCCGCTGGCCCAGGTGCGCGACTTCGCGCCCTATGTCGCCAAGATCAAGGCCAGCGGTGCGGACACCGTCATCACCGGCAACTGGGGCTCGGACCTGGCCCTGCTGGTGAAGGCTGCCAACGAGGCCGGCTACAACGGCAAGTTCTTCACCTACTACACCGGCGTCACCGGCACGCCCACGGCCTTGGGCACGGGCGGCGCCGGCCGCGTCTTCCAGGTGGCCTACAGCCACTACAACATGGGCGGCGAGACGCAGAAGCTGGCCGAGGAGTACAACAAGCGTTTCAACGACGACATGTACACCAACAGCATCCAGCACATCTACACGATGCTGAGCCAGGCGATGGCCAATGCGAAGTCCACCGACCCGGTCAAGGTCGCCAAGGCGCTGGAAGGCCTGACGGTGAAGAGCTTCAACGGTGAGGTGACGATGCGCAAGGCCGACCACCAGCTGCAGCAGCCGCTGTTCATCTCGGTCTGGCAGAAGGCCGACGCCAAGTTCCCGTACAGCCCCGAGAAGACCGGCATGACGCTGGCGCCGGTGAAGCAGTTCGAGACCTACGTCTCCTCGACTCCCACCTCTTGTCAGATGAAGCGCCCGGGCTGAACGCCTGAGCGCCTGACTCGCCGCGCCGCCTTCACCGGCGGCGCGTTTTTCTGACCTTGCCGGCCACCGCCTTGGATCAAGTCTTCATCAACCTGCTGAACGGCCTGTCGTCCGGCCTGCTGTTGTTCATGCTCAGCTCCGGCCTGACGCTGATCTTCAGCATGATGGGCGTGCTGAACTTCGCGCACGCCAGCTTCTACATGGTGGGCGCCTACGTCGCCTACTCGCTGGTGGGCATCTTCGGCTTCTGGCCGGCACTGCTGCTGGCGCCGCTGGCCGTGGGGCTGATGGGCGCGGGCTTCGAGCGCTTCGCGCTGCGGCGGGTGCACAAGTTCGGCCATGTGCCGGAGCTGCTCATCACCTTCGGCCTGTCCTACGTCATCCTGGAGCTGGTGCAGCTGATCTGGGGCCGCACGGCGGTGCCGTTCACGCCGCCGCCGGAGCTGCAGGGCTCGGCCTTCACCGTCATCGCCCATCCGCTGCAAGGCATGTCGCTGGTGCTGGGCAAGGCCGCGCCGGAGCTGTGCGCGGCGGCCTCCTGTTCCAACTTCCCGTTGACCAAGGTCTTCATGATGGTCGTGGCGCTGCTGATGCTGGTGGCGCTGTGGCTGCTGCTGACGCGCACCCGCGTCGGCCTGGTCATCCAGGCCTCGCTGACCCACCCCGAGATGGTCGAGGCGCTGGGCCACAACGTGCCGCGCGTGCTGATGCTGGTGTTCGGCAGCGGCTGCGCGCTGGCCGGCCTGGCCGGTGTGGTGGGCGGCATCACCTTCGTGACCGAGCCCAACATGGCCGCCTTCATCGGCGCCATCATCTTCGTCGTCGTCGTCGTGGGCGGCATCGGCTCGCTTTCGGGTGCCTTCGTCGGCTCCATCGTCGTGGGCCTGCTGCAGACGCTGCCGCTGACCATCAACGGTTCGCTCGCCACGCTGATGAACCGTTTCGGCGCGGGCGTCACGCCCGACACGCTCGGCTATCCGCTGCTTCGCCTGACGATGGCCGAGGTCGCGCCCATCCTGCCCTATCTGCTGATGGTGCTGATCCTGATCTTCCGGCCCAAGGGCCTCCTGGGTACGCGGGAGGACTGATGAGCAACGCCAAAGAGTTTCACTTCAAGCCGCACAACGTCGGGCGCTGGATCGTCTGGGGCTTCTTCGCCCTGATCCTGTTCGTCGCGCCGCGCATCTGGACCAGCGGCCTCGCCCAGACCATGCTCACGCAGATGGGCATCGGCATCATTGCCTGCCTGGCCTACAACATGCTGCTGGGCCAGGGCGGCATGCTGAGCTTCGGCCACGCGGTCTACAGCGGCATGGGAGCCTTCCTGGCCATCCATGCGCTGAACAAGGTCGGTGCCGGCACGCTGGGCATCCCGGTCAGCCTGGTTCCGTTGGTGGGCGGCCTGGCAGGCCTGATCTGCGCGATGCTGCTGGGCTATGTGTCGACCAAGAAGGCCGGCACGCCGTTCGCGATGATCACGCTGGGCATCGGCGAGCTGGTGTTCGCGCTGGCGCTGATGCTGCCGGAGTTCTCGGGCGGCGAAGGCGGCGTGTCCAGCAACCGCGTCATCGGCCAGCCGGTCATGGGCATCACGTTCGGACCGCAGATCCAGGTCTACTACCTCGTCGCCGTCTACTGCTTCATCTGCACCGCTGCGATGTTCGCGCTGACGCGAACGCCGCTGGGCCGCATGCTGAACGCGGTGCGCGACAACCCCGAGCGCGTCGAGTTCATCGGCTACGACACGCACTGGGTGCGCTTCATGATCTTCGCGATCTCGGGCTTCTTCGCCGGCATCGCCGGCGGGCTCGGCGCGATCAACGCCGAGATCGTCAACGGCGCCGACGTCCTGCACGCCGGCCGCTCGGGCGCCTACCTGCTGTTCACCTTCCTGGGCGGCGCGATGTTCTTCTTCGGGCCCATCATCGGCGCCGTGCTGATGGTGTTCTGCGGCGTCATGCTGGCGGAGCTGACGCAGGCTTGGCTGCTCTACCTGGGCCTGCTGTTCCTGTTCATGGTCATGTACGCGCCGGGCGGCTTTGCCAGCCTGATCCTGATGAACCTGCGCGTGGCGGCCTTCGGCAAGCTGGGCCGCATCTGGACCTCCTACCTTGCGCTCGGCGGCGCGGCGCTGGCGGCGCTGGTGGGCGCGGCGGCGATGATCGAGATGCTCTACCACCGCCAGCTCAACGAAGCGTTGGGCCCCGAGCTGAAGTTCATGGGCGCGACGCTGAACAGCTCCGGCGTGGACGCCTGGTTCGGCGCGGGCTGGCTGATGGTCGTCGGCATCGGCCTGTTCGAGCTGGCGCGCCGGCACTATGCGCAGCAGTGGGGCGAGATTCAGGAAGACATCGAGAAGGAAATCAAGCGGAGGGAGGCCCTGTGAGCAATTCCAACGCTCTGGAACTGCGCGACGTGCGCAAGAGCTTCGGCAAGACCGAGATCATCCGTGGCGCCCAACTGGCCGTGCAGGCCGGCGAGCGCGTGGCCATCATCGGCCCCAACGGCGCGGGCAAGAGCACGCTGTTCAACCTGATCAGCGGCCGCTTCGCGCCGACGTCGGGCGAGATCCACCTGCACGGCCAGCGCATCGATGGCAGGAAGCCCTTCGAGATCAACCGCCTCGGCCTGTCGCGCAGCTTCCAGGTCTCCAACCTGTTCACGCGGCTTTCGGTGTTCGAGAACATCCGCTGCGCCGTGCTGTGGAGCCTGGGCCACCGCTATGCGTTCTGGAAGTTCCTGGCCGACCTGGAGGACGCCAATGACCGCACCGAGCAGATCCTGGAGATGATCAAGCTCGACCGCAAGCGCGACGTGCAGGCCATGAACCTGACCTATGCCGAGGCGCGCGCGCTGGAGATCGGCATCACCATCGCCGGTGGCTCCAGCGTCATCCTGCTGGACGAACCGACGGCCGGCATGAGCAAGAGCGAGACCAAGCGCTTCATCCAGCTGATCCGCGACGTGACCGTGGGCAAGACGCTGCTGACCGTGGAGCACGACATGGGCGTCGTCTTCGGCCTGGCGGACAAGATCGCCGTGTTGGTCTACGGCGAGGTCATCGCCTTCGACACACCGGAGGCGGTGCGCGCGAACGCCAAGGTGCAGGAAGCCTACCTCGGCTCGGTGCTGGCGGAGGCGCACGCATGAAGCAAGGACGAATCCTCAAGCTCGACAACGTCCACGCCTTCTACGGCAAGAGCCATGTGCTGCACGGCGTCAGCCTGGCAGTCAACCCGGGCGAGATCGTCAGCCTGCTGGGCCGCAACGGTGCGGGCCGCTCGACGATGGTGAAGACCATCATGGGCCAGGTCGATGCCAAGGGCTCCGTCAAGTTCGGCGACGTCGAGCTGGTGGGCCGCAAGGCCTACGAGATCGCCCATATGGGCATCGGCTACGTGCCCGAGAACCGCGACATCTTCCCCAAGCTCACCGTGCACCAGAACCTGATGCTCGGTGAGAAGGGAAAGAAGACGAAGCCGCGCTGGAGCTTCGACGACATGTACCAGATGTTCCCGCGCCTGAAGGAGCGCCAGCACACCGAGGCGGGTGTGCTGTCGGGCGGCGAGCAGCAGATGCTCACGCTGTGCCGCACGCTGATGGGCGACCCCGACCTCATCATGATCGACGAGCCCACCGAGGGCCTCGCGCCCAAGATCGTCGAGCTGGTGGCCCAGTACCTGAAGGAGTTGAAGAACCGCGGCATCGCCGTGCTGCTGGTCGAGCAGAAGCTGGCCATTGCGCTGGAGATCTCCGAGCGCTGCTATGTGATGGGCCATGGCCGCATCGTCTTCGAGGGCACGCCGGCGGAGCTGCGCGGCAATGCCTACATCCGCAAGGAGTGGCTGGAGGTTTAGGGCAGCCGCCTAAACGCGCATGCTGCGCTGCGCCGCGTCCGCCAGCTCCCCGGCCTGCCGCCCGTCTTCCGGGAACACCGCCGTGCCGATGCGCAAGGCCAGCTGCGTGAGCTGGCCTTCCACGCCGTAGGTGCCGCGCAGCGCCTGCAGCAGTCGCTGTTCCACCAGGGCCGCCTCGTCCACGCCGGCCTTCAGGAGCATCACGGCAAAGGCTCGCTCGCCGACGCGCTGCACTTCATCGCTGCTGCGCACGCGGTTGCGCAGGCGCTGGCTGGCGGTGTGGATGAGGCCCTCGCGCTCGGCCTCACCCACCATGCGTCCGGGAGGCGCCAGCACCGCCACTTCAATCCACAGCAGCGCCAGCTGTCCGCCTTCGCGCCGGCACTGGGCCAGCAGTCGCGACGCGCGCAGGTTATAGGCATTCAGGAAGTCGACGCAGGGCAGGGTCGGCGCGATGCTGCCACGGGGAGGGGCGGGCGGTTCGTCAGTGAACATGTGGGCGAGCTGGGGCATGGGGTCACTCCGGACGGGGGTGAGGGCCTGGATGCGCTGGCGGCCTCCGGCGGTGCCGGCCTCCCTGGCTGTCTTCGCAACAGGCCCTCATCCCTAAAGAACGCAGATCGGCAACGCAACCCGACATCGGCTCTCAAAAAAACTTTCCCGCCGCCGTTAGAGTCCGCCCGTGAACGACATCACCCAACTGCTGCAGGCCGCCCGACACGGCGACCGCGCCGCCGCCGACCAGGTGGTGGCGCAGCTCTACACCGACTTGCAGCGCATGGCGCGCCGCCACGTGCGCGATGCCGGCCACATGACGCTGCTGGACACCACGGCCCTGGTGCACGAGGCCTGGTTGCGCCTGGCCGGCGGGCAGGGCGCCGAGTTCCCTGACCGGCGCCATTTCCTCGCCTACGCCGCGCAGGCGATGCGTTCGGTCGTCATCGACCTGGTGCGGGCCCGCCAAGCCGAGCGGCGCGGCGGCGGTCTGGCCCACGTGACGCTGGACACGGCCGTCGCCGAGCAACTGCCTCAGGGCGACGCCGACGTGCTGCGCGTTCACGAGGCGCTGGACGAGCTGGCCCAGCTGGAGCCGCGCCTGGCCCAGGTCGTCGAGATGCGTTACTTCGCCGGCCTGCGCGAGCAGGAGATCGCCGAGGCGCTGGGCGTGACCGAGCGCACCGTGCAGCGTGACTGGCAGAAGGCCCGCCTGTTCCTGTCCATCAGTTTGGACGCCTGACGTGGACGCCATCGACAGGCAGCGCTGGCTGGCCCTGAGCCCTCTGCTCGACGAGCTGCTGGACCTAGCACCGCCCGCGCGCGGCGAGCGCCTGGCCCAACTCGAGGCGCAGGACCCCGATACCGCCGCCCAGCTCAAGCAGCTGCTGTCACGCGCCGACGGCCTGGAGGAGCAGGGCTTCCTCAGCGAGCCCGTCGTCGCGCAGTGGCACGAAGCGCTCGCCGACATGCCCGATGACGAACCGCCGCCGGACCTTGCCGGCCAGGCCCTCGGCCCCTACGTGCTGCAGCGCTCGCTGGGGCAGGGCGGCATGGGCACCGTCTGGCTGGCCCGGCGTGCGGACGGCCGCTTCGAGGGCCAGGTGGCCGTCAAGTTCCTGACCACCGGCCTGCTCGGGCGCGGCGACGCGGGTCGTTTCGCGCGCGAGGGCGAGATCCTGGCGCGGCTGTCCCACCCGCACATCGCCCGCCTGCTCGACGCCGGCCTGCACGATGGCAAGCAGCCCTACCTGGTGCTGGAGTACGTAGACGGCCGGCCCATCGACGCCTATTGCCAGCTGCACCAGCTCGGCATCGAGGCCCGCGTGCGCCTGTTCCTGGACGTGCTGGCCGCCGTGGCCCACGCCCAGGCGCGGCTGATCCTGCACCGCGACCTCAAGCCCAGCAACATCCTCGTCACCGAGCAGGGCGACGTGAAGCTGCTGGACTTCGGCATCGCCAAGCTGCTGGCCGACGCCACCCAGGCCCAGCAGGGCGCCGCCGCCACCGAGCTGACCCAGCGCGCCGGCAGCGCCTTCACGCCGCAGTTCGCCGCGCCCGAGCAGGTGCAGCAGGCGGACGTGACCACGGCCACCGACGTCTACGCGCTCGGCGTGCTGCTCTACCTGCTGCTGGGCGGCAGCCACCCCACGGCCGACGACACGCGCACCCAGCTCGACCGCCTCAAGGCCGTCGTCGAGCTGGTGCCCCGGCGGCTCTCCGACGCGGCGGCCGGCAACCCCGACGAGACCCTCGCCCGCCAGGCCCACGAGCTGCGCGGCGACCTCGACACCATCGTCGCCAAGGCGCTGAAGAAGTCGCCGGCCGAGCGCTACGCCAATGCGCAGGCCATGGCCGACGACCTGGGCCGCTGGCTGGCGCACGAGCCCATCAGCGCGCGGCCGGACAGCCGCTGGTATGTGGCCAGCCGCTTCCTGCGCCGCCATCGCCTGGCTGCGACCGCGTCCGGCGTCGTGGCGCTGGCCCTCGTGGGGCTGACCGTCGCCAGCGTCCTGCAGGCGCACCGCGCCGAGGCGGCGGAGCGTCAGGCGGAGCAGCGGCGCCAGCAGGCCGACGAACTGCTCGCCTACATGCTGGGCGACTTTGCGGACAAGCTGCGCCCCATTGGCAAGCTGGAGCTGCTGGACAGCATCGGCGGGAAAGCGCTGGACCACCTGGCTGCCGACGCTCCCACCCATGCGGCCGAGCGGCTGAACCGCGCCAAGGCGCTGACGGTCATTGGCGAGGTACGCGTCACCCGCCGCGAGCTGGACAAGGCGCTGCAGCCTCTTGACGCGGCGCGCGCGCTGCTGGCGGGCGACCCGCCTGAGGCCGGGCAACTTGCGGCTTGGCGCAAGGCCCAGGGGACGGCCGCCTTCTGGGCCGGCCAGATTCACAACTTGCAGCGTGACTTCGGCGCCGCCCGGCAGGCCTGGGAGGGCTACCGGACGGCCAGCCAGACCTGGCTGGCACAGTCGCCGGACGACCGCGAGGCGCTGATGGAGCTGTCCTATGCCCATACCAATCTGGGCGTGCTGGCCTTGGAGGACGGGCGGGTAGCGGATGCGGTGCGTGCCTTCGACGAGTCAGTGGGTCTGCAGCGTCGCGGGCTGTCCGGTCTGCCGGCAGACAAGCGCGACCAAGCGCTGTCGGACGTGGCCGCCAGCCTCAGCTGGCTCGGGCAGGCCCGGCTCTGGCGCGGCGAATTCGAGGCGTCGGTGGTGACATTCAGGGAGGCCCTCGACGCGCTGGCGCCGCTGCGTCGCGCCCAGCCAGGCGACGCACCCTCGGCCAACAGGGCAGCCATCCTGAACCGCTGGCTGGGCGAAGCCTTGTTCGCCCAGGGCCAGGCTGCCGAGGCCCGCGAGGCCTTGCGTGTCGCGCAGGCCGGGTTCGCCGAATTGGTCGCGCGCGATGCTTCGAACCGACTGTGGCGGACCGATGCGCTCGTCACCGAGTTGCTGGCATTGGAGGTGGTGAAACCGCCGCCGTCAGCACTGCAAGCCCAGTTGCAGCCCCTGGGGCGTCAGCTCGATCAGCTGGAGCAGGCGGGAGGCGCTGCCGGGCGCGTGCGCCGGTTGCCCGATCGCGCCCGCTGGGCCTTGCTGATGTGGCATGCGGCAACACCGGATGGCCGGCCCGCTGCCCTCGCCAGCGTCGAGGCCGTGCGCGAGTCCCTGCGCGAGGCCCTTGGGCCCCGCCCTGGCCAGCTTCGTTTGGCGCGGGCGCTGGCCCGTCTGGATGCCGCGCTGCTGGTTGCCGCTCCGGGTCAGCGGGCCTGTGAACAGGCGCGGCAAGACCTGGCACTGCTGCATGAGTTGGTTCAGCGCGACCCCCTGGTTGGCGAGTTGGCCCAGTCCATCACGCGCTGCGATGGTGCTCAAACCGCAGCCGCCGTGGCAAATGTCCGGGCGGCGGCGGCTTCGAGCCGCTAGGCGGTCGGGTCTGTCCGACATGGCTGTTAGGGTGGCGGCCCCATCACTCGAAGCCCGTTGCAATGACCACGACCTATTACGTGAAAGCCGAGCCCAACGGCCAGTTCGCCGCCTGCAGCTATTTCACCGATCCGCAGTGCACGCAGCCGGTGGCGGGCAATGCCTTGGTCGTTCCGCCGGACGCATCGGCCTGCGAAATCACCGAGGCGGCGGGGTCGGAGCTGGCCTTGCTTGGCGCCAGCTACAAGACGCTGGGCCATGCCGCCGTGATGACCGACCACAACTTCAGCGCTGCGACCGCAGGTGCGGTCAGCGTGGTCATGCCCACGACCAAGACCGTGTCCAAGGGCGTGGTGCTGATCTTCTCGACCCGCAGCACCGTGGCCATGCTGTACCCCAGCAGCGATCCCGTTGTCACCAACGGCGACGAGTAACGTCGTCAGGCCAGCCGCTGCGAGTGCTTGCGCAGAAAGTCCGCCGCCAGCCTCGCATCGCCGCCCACGCGCTCGCCGATGTACAGCTCCTGACGGCGCTCCGCGATCTGCGCACGCAGCCGGGCGGCCATGATGTCCAGCGGCTTCATGCCGCCGGCTTCGGCCCGCTCGATGGCCACGCGCAGCTGGTGCATCTGCAGGTTCTGCAACACCAGCGTCTGCGCCTGCACGACACGGATGCGGCCCTGCACCATGTGCTCGCACAGGCCCAACCAGGCACGCACCGCGTCGGCCGGGCCGCCGATGACCTTCTCGGGCAGTTCGCCGGCCGCCAGCAGCAGGGTTTCCAGCTTGTGGCGGTCGCCGGCCGCGTAGGCCTCGTTGACGACCATCATGCGTTGCTCGCAGACCTCCCGCTCGGGGCCTGAGGGCGCCAGGTCGGGGTGGAAGCGCATGGCCGCGCGGCGGTACAGCGTCTTCAGCGTCGGCGGCGGCAGGTCGGTCAGCGGGCCGGTGGGCTCGGGCGGCAGCGGCGTCGCATCGGGCAGGGCAGGAATGTCGGGCCAGGACCTGGCGCGCGGCGTGGCGGGCATGGGCGCGTCCACGCCCTCGCGCTGCAGCGCCTCACACAGCAGCGTGGTGGCCTGCTGCAACTGGACCTCCAGCTCGTCCAGCTCGCGCATCAGCGGGCCTAACGCGTCCAGATAGCGCAGCCGGAAGCCCAGCAGCTTGGCGCGCGCGCCGTTGTGGTCGGCCTCCAGCACGGCGAGGTAGCGCTGCAGGTCCAGCAACTGCTCGCGTCGCCGCGTCAGTTCATGCCTTGTGATCGCTGTACTCGCCATGCCGCGATTCTGCCGTGGGCCAGACGTGCAAACGGCCTGCAAGCAGGCCGTTTGATCCGTATTTACCTCGCTTTACTGCGAGGCAGCCGAAGCGGGCAGCTCGGCCATGCTGGCCGCTGGCGCGGCCGGGGTCACGACTGCGTGCGCAGGCGAGGGCGGCTGGCTGCTGGTGGGCATGGGCAGCACCGGCACGATCAGCAGCGCGACGATGTTGATGATCTTGATCAGCGGGTTGACGGCCGGGCCGGCGGTGTCCTTGTAGGGGTCGCCCACGGTGTCGCCGGTGACGGCGGCCTTGTGCGCCTCCGAGCCCTTCTTGTGCAGCACGCCGTTGCTGTCGGTGAAGCCTTCTTCGATCAGCTTCTTGGCGTTGTCCCAGGCGCCGCCGCCGGTGCACATGGAAATGCCGACGAACAGGCCGGTGACGATGGTGCCCATCAGCAGGCCGCCCAGCGCCGCCGGGCCGAGGATCAGGCCGACGATGATGGGCGCGGCCACCGGCAGCAGCGACGGCACGATCATTTCCTTGATGGCCGCCGTGGTCAGCATGTCGACTGCGGCGCTGTAGTCGGGCTTGCGCTTGCCGGCCATGATGGCGCCGTCGGCGAACTGCTTGCGCACTTCCACGACGACCGCACCCGCCGCGCGGCCCACCGCTTCCATCGCCATCGCGGCGAACAGGAAGGGGATCAGGCCGCCGATGAACAGGCCCAGGATGACCTTGGGGTCGGACAGCGAGAACATCTCGTGCAGTCCGCGTGCTTCCAGCGCATGGGTGTAGTCGGCAAACAGCACCAGCGCGGCCAGGCCCGCCGAGCCGATGGCATAGCCCTTGGTGACGGCCTTGGTGGTGTTGCCCACGGCGTCCAGCGGGTCGGTCACGTCGCGCACGGAAGCCGGCAACTCGGCCATCTCGGCAATGCCGCCGGCGTTGTCGGTGATGGGGCCGTAGGCGTCCAGCGCGACGATGATGCCTGCCATGCTGAGCATGGACGTGGCCGCCACGGCGATGCCGTACAGGCCCGCCATCTCGAATGCCGACCAGATGGCCGCGCAGACGAACAGCACGGGCAGGGCGGTGGACTTCATCGACACGCCCAGGCCGGCGATGACGTTGGTGCCGTGACCGGTGGTGGAGGCTTGCGCCACGTGCTGCACCGGGCCGTACTGCGTGCCGGTGTAGTACTCGGTGATCCAGACCATGGCCGCCGTCAGCACCAGACCGACCGTGCAGGCGCCGAACAGCGCCATCGCGTTCGTGGTGCCGCCGCCGGTCAGCTCGATGGTGCCGGGGAACATCGCCTTGGTGACGAAGAAGAAAGCGATCAGGCTCAGCACGCCGGCCACGATCAGGCCTTTGTACAGCGCCGGCATCACGTTCTTCATGCCGGGGCTGGCCTTGACGAAGTAGCAGCCGATGATGGAGGCAATGATGGAGACACCGCCGAGTGCCAGCGGGTAGACGACGCCGGCCAGCGCGTTGCTGCCGGTGATCATCAGCGCGCCCAGCGCCATCGCGGCGATCAGCGTTACCGCGTAGGTCTCGAACAGGTCGGCCGCCATGCCGGCGCAGTCGCCGACGTTGTCGCCCACGTTGTCGGCAATGACGGCCGGGTTGCGCGGGTCGTCCTCGGGGATGCCGGCCTCGACCTTGCCCACCAGGTCGGCGCCGACGTCCGCGCCCTTGGTGAAGATGCCGCCACCCAGGCGCGCAAAGATGGAGATCAGCGACGAGCCGAAGGCCAGGCCCAGCATGGGCTTGAGCGCCGTGCTGTCATGCCCGCCGCCGATGGCCAGGTAGAAGCCGCCCACGCCCAGCAGGCCCAGGCCCACGACCAGCATGCCGGTGATGGCGCCGCCCTTGAAGGCCACGTCCAGCGCCGGGCCTATGCCCTTGGAGGCGGCCTGTGCGGTGCGCACGTTGGCGCGCACCGAGATGTTCATGCCGATGAAGCCGCAGATGCCCGACAGCACCGCGCCGATTACGAAGCCCACGGCCGTCGTCAGGCCCAGGCCGGGCACCACCGCAATCGCGATGGCGAGCACGACGCCGACGATGGCGATGGTGCGGTACTGCCGGCCGAGGTAGGCGGCGGCACCCTGCTGGATCGCCAGGGCGATCTCCTGCATGCGGGCATTGCCGGCGTCCTGGCTCAAGATCCAGCTGCGTTGAATGAAGCCATAAAGAACGGCCGCGAGGCCGCAGGCCAGCGCGAAATACAGCGCCATTTCCGTCGACATGTATTCGTCTCCTCTTTAGCGTGTGAACCGGGTACCCCGCGGTACGGGGCATGCGCGGCGGAGCTTAAGTGCGGGCCTTGTCGTGTAAGGGCAGCGTTTACCAGCAAAACTAGAATGCGGGTTTTCCAGCCCCTTAGAACGACGACCATGAGCCTGCACAACGTGTCCCCCGGCGCCAAGGCGCCCGACGAGTTCAACGTCATCATCGAGATCCCGATGAATGCCGACCCGATCAAGTACGAGGTCGACAAGGAGAGCGGCGCCCTGTTCGTCGATCGCTTCCTGACCACGCCGATGTACTACCCGTGCAACTACGGCTACATCCCCAGGACGTTGGCGGACGACGGCGACCCGGTGGACGTGCTGGTCATCACCCCGTTTGCACTGAGCCCCGGTGTCGTCGTGACCTGCCGCCCGCTGGGCGTGCTGATGATGGACGACGAGGCCGGTGGCGACGCCAAGCTGCTGGCCGTGCCGACCAACAAGATCCTGCCCATGTACAGCCACTGGGAAAAGATCGAAGACGTGAACCCGATGCGCATCAAGGCCATCCAGCACTTCTTCGAGCACTACAAGGACCTGGAAGCCGGCAAGTGGGTCAAGGTCAAGGGCTGGGAAGGCCCGGAGAAGGCCAAGTCCGAGATCACCGAAGGCATGGCCAACTACGCCAAGGCCGAGCAGAAGTAAGCGGCTCGCCGCCTCTGTTCACGAAGACGCCGCATCTGCGGCGTCTTTTGCTTTGTGCGCGCCCGCTTGCGCGATCTTGAAGGGTGTGTGCTCGCCCAGCGCGTTGACGTAGCCCGCGATGGCGTCGCCCTCGCGCGTGAGGAACTCGTTCACCGCATCGGCGAACGCCGGATGCGCCAGCCAGTGGCTGGACGCGGTCGGCGTGGGCATCAGCCCGCGCGCCATCTTGTGTTCGCCCTGGGCGCCGCCCTCGAAGCGCGTGTAGCCGTTGGCGATGCACCAGGCCAGCGGTTGGTAGTAGCAGGCGTCGAAGTGCAGGTGGGGGATGTGTTCGGTCGCGCCCCAGTAGCGGCCGAACGCGGCGCGGCGCTCGGGGTCCAGCGCGATCAGCGAGGTGGCGACGCGCTCAGCCCCTCGCATCGCCGTGAACATCAGCCAGTGCTCGGGCATGTCGCTGGCCATGCGCGCGAAGAAGTCCCGGCTCAGGTAGGGCGTGCTGTGGTGCTCGCGGTAGGTCTGCTGGTAGCAGCGGTAGAAGTAGTCCCAGTCGTCGGCCGCGATGTCGCGGCCATGGCGGGCCTCGAAGACGACACCGGCCTCGCGCACGCGGCGTTGCTCCTGCTGGATCTTCTTGCGCTTGTCTCGCTGCAGGCGGGCGAGGAAGTCGGCGAAGTCCGCGTCGCCTTCCGCCGTCCAGTGGAACTGCACGCCCGCCCGCGCCATGCAGCCGGCTTCAGCGAGTGCCACCTGATCGGCCTCGTCGCCGAACAGCACATGCAGCGACGACGTCTCGGTCTCCTTTGCCAGCGCCCGCAGCGCCTGCGCCAGCAGCGCGCGCGCCTCGTCGTCCGCGGCCAGCAGCCGGCTGCCGGGCACCGGCGTGAACGGCACGGCGACCAGCAGCTTGGGGTAGTAGGCCAGGCCGTGGCGGCGGTAGGCATCGGCCCAGGCCCAGTCGAACACATACTCGCCGTAGCTGTGGGTCTTCAGCCAGGCCGGGCAGGCGGCCAGCAACTGGTCCTCGTCCCACAGGCTCAAGAACATCGCTTGCCAGCCGGTGTCGGCCGTGGCGGAGCCCGATTCGTGCAGGGCCAGCAGGTACTCGTGGCGCATGAAGGGCGTGGGCCGAGGCGACGCGGCCAGCAGGCGGTTCCACGCCTCAGGTGGCAGGGCAGCGGGCGAATGGTCGACACGGAGGGTGGGCATGCCGACTATTGGAAGGGCACTTGGCATTCACGGCCAAGGCCAGGGCTTCTCAGGCACAAAACAGAGGCCGCTTGATGGCAGGATGCTGCCCATGCGTTTCGACAATCTCTACAGCCATGACTTCGCCCGCCTTGCCGTGGGCGTGCCGATGTGCCGCGTCGCCGATCCGGCGTTCAATGCCGAGCAGACGATTGCGCTGTTGCATCAGGCTGCGGCAGAGGGTGCCGCCGTCGTGGCGTTTCCGGAGCTGGGCCTGTCGGCCTACAGCTGCGACGACCTCTTCCACCAACGCGCGCTGCTCGATGGCTGTGAGGCGGCGCTCGCCGCCGTGGTGGCGGCCACGCAAGACCTGCCCACCGTGGCCATCGTCGGCATGCCGCTGCGCGTCGAGCATCGCCTGTTCAACTGCGCCGTCGTGCTGCTGCGCGGCCGCATCCTCGGCGTGGTGCCCAAGACCTTCCTGCCCAACTACGGCGAGTTCTACGAAGCGCGCCAGTTCTGCTCGGGCGAGGAGGCGACGCTAGCCACCGTCACGCTGCTGCGCCAGCAGGTGCCGTTCGGCAGCCGCCAGGTCTTTGCGGCCGAAGACCTGCCGCTGCTGCGACTGCACGTGGAGATCTGCGAGGACGTGTGGACGCCGATCCCGCCGTCGTCCTTCGCGGCGCTGGCCGGCGCGACGGTGCTGGTCAATCTATCGGCGTCCAACGTCGTCATCGGCAAGGCCGGCTATCGCCGCCAGCTGGTTTCGCAGCAGTCGGCGCGCTGCCTGGCGGCTTATGTCTATTCATCGGCGGGCGCGGGCGAGTCGACGACCGACCTGGCCTGGGACGGCCAGGCCCTCATCAGCGAGAACGGTGAGCTGCTCGTCGAGTCCGAGCGCTTCGTGCGCCGCTCGCAACTCGTCACGGCCGATGTCGACCTCGAGCGACTGGCCCGCGAGCGCATGCGGCAGACAAGCTTCGGCGACTCGGTGCGACTGCATGCCTCGTATGTGAGCGGCTTCCGGCATGTGCCCTTCAAGCTGGCTCTCGATCGCGACCAGCCGCTGGCCCTGCGCCGCCGCGTCGAGCGCTTTCCCTACGTGCCGGCCGACCACAGCCGCCGCGACGAGCGCTGCCAGGAGGTCTACAACATCCAGGTCCAGGGCCTGACGCAGCGGCTGGCGTCCAGCGGCATCCACAAGCTCATCGTCGGCATCTCCGGCGGGCTGGACTCCACGCATGCGCTGCTCGTGGCCGCGCGCGCGATGGACGCGCTGGGCCTGCCGCGCACGAACATCATCGGCGTGACCATGCCTGGCTTCGCCACCGGCGAGCGCACGCGCCAGCAGGCGCTGCGCCTGATGGCCGCAGTGGGTTGCGAGGCGCGCGAGATCGACATCCGGCCGAGCTGCACGCAGATGCTGCAGGACATCGGCCATCCGCACCGCGACGACCAGCCGGTGTACGACATCACCTTCGAGAACGTGCAGGCCGGCGAGCGCACCAGCCACCTGTTCCGCCTGGCCAACCTGTCGGGCGGCCTGGTGCTGGGCACGGGCGACCTGTCCGAACTGGCGCTGGGCTGGTGCACCTACGGCGTGGGCGACCACATGTCGCACTACAACGTCAATGCGAGCGTGCCCAAGACGCTGATCCAGCACCTGGTGCGCTGGGTCGCCGAGACCGGACAGCTTGGCGCCGGCACCGACACGCAGGTGCTGCTGGACATCCTCGGCACGGAGATCAGCCCCGAACTGATTCCCGGCAGCCTGCAGAGCACGGAAGCGACCGTCGGCGCCTACGCGCTGCAGGACTTCAACCTCTTCTACACGCTGCGCCACGGCTATGCGCCGGCCAAGATCGCCTTCCTGGCGCGGCATGCCTGGGGCGAGGTCTATGCGCTCGCGGAGATCAAGCGCGTGCTGTGCATCTTCGTGCAGCGTTTCTTCAAGGGCAGCCAGTTCAAGCGCAGCTGCGTGCCTAACGCGCCCAAAGTCGGCAGTGGCGGCTCGCTTTCGCCGCGCGGCGACTGGCGCGCGCCCAGTGATTCCGAAGCCGTTGTCTGGCTCGCCGACCTGGACCGAGTGCCGGACGAACGTGCTTAAATCGACGCCAAACGAACCCAGGAGCCTCGCGCCATGAAGCAGATCACCGCCATCATCAAACCCTTCAAGCTCGACGAGGTCCGCGAAGCGCTGGCCGAGGTCGGCGCCTCGGGCCTGACGGTCACCGAGGTCAAGGGTTTCGGCCGCCAGAAGGGCCACACCGAGCTGTACCGCGGTGCCGAGTACGTCGTCGACTTCCTGCCCAAGGTCAAGGTCGAGGTGGTCGTCAAGGACGACGAGGTCGACCGCTGCATCGACGCCATCCTCAAGGCCGCCAAGACCGGCAAGATCGGCGACGGCAAGATCTTCGTGCTGCCCGTCGAGCAGGTCGTGCGCATCCGCACTGGCGAGACGGACGAAGCTGCCGTCTAACGCAGCGTCCGGGTGAACCTGCCAACCAGGTTCACATCTTCAGCGCAGGTGCTGCCAGACGGCCGCGCCCCAGATGCCCGCAGCCAGCACCAGCGCCATCAGCACCGCAGCGCTGGCGATGTCCTTGGCGCGCTTGGACAGTTCGTGCCGCTCGAAGGACACGCGGTCGACGACCGCCTCGACGGCGGAGTTCAGCAGCTCGACGATGAGCACCAGCAGCAGCGAGCCCAGCAGCAGCGCGGCCTGTTCCCAGGTGTTGGCCAGCCAGAACGCCAACGGCGCCGCGATGACGCACAGCCAGGTCTCCTGGCGGAAGGCGCTTTCGCCGGTGTAGGCCGCCTTCAGCCCAGCCCAGGAATAGCCGACAGCGTGGACGATGCGGTCCAGGCCGGTGCGGCCCTTGTGCGGGTTGGTCATGGGCGCTGCGGTAGTTGAGTGATGACGCGCGACCCGCAGATGGCGTCGTGCAGGAATTGGCGTTGCGGGTGCAGACGGGCCAGCAGGCCGTAGACCAGCACCCAGGCGAGCAGGCCGGCAAGCAGCCACCAGCCCTTGACGCCGAGAGTCCACAGGCTCAGCCCCGGCAGCACCCACAGCCAGCCGAGCATGTAGCGGGCGAAGGCCTTGCCCACGCCCAGTGGCTGCCCGTTCCTGTCGACGACGCGCAAGTGCCAAGTCTTGAGCGCCAGTGTCTGGCCGCTGCGCGTCCAGAACGTGACGAAATAGAGCGCCGGCACCGCGAAGGCGAACACATAGCCGGGCAGGCCGAACAGCGCGTCCTTCTGGCGGGTCAGCACGACGTAGACGAAGCAGGCGAAGAACAGCACGCCGAACAGCAGAACGCCCTCGTAGACGAGGGCGCCGAAGCGTCGCGCCAGGCCGGGCGGCGTGGCGGCTGTGTCGACTGCCGCCGTCATCGGCGCGGGGCCGGCGCGGGCGGCGTCTTGCGCCTGGGCAGCAGCGTGTTCGGGTCTACCAGGTCGGGGTCGGCGATCACCTTGGTCTGGCCGGCGAGCTGATGGGCCGGCAGGGCGACGTTGCGCGTGATGAGCACCGTCGTCGCGCCCGGCTTGGCCTGGATGAGGGTGCCGGCCACCACCGTCGGCGCCACCAGCTTGGGCGCGGCGGGCACGATGTTGGACTTGGCCTGAGCCGCCAGCGACTTCGGCGCGCGCGCGCCGGCCTGCGCCTGGCGGCGGGCCATGGCCTTGTCCGCCAGCGCCTGGCGCTCCGCGAGCGGCAAGGCCTGGTAGGCCTCCCAGCGGGCCTGGCGTTGCTCGGCGGTCAGTTGCTTGGCGACCTGGAAGCCGATGCGCGCATCCACGCGTTCGGAGCCGCTCAGCAGGGTCCAGTCACGGATACGGTCGTGCACGCGCTTGATCTCCTCGCCCGACATCGTCGCCAGCGTCGGCGTGGCGCTGAGCCATTTGCTGCGCTGGGCATCGGAGATGTCGGCCCAGTCGCGCTCCAGCGGCGCGAGCAGCACCTGCTGCTTGGGGGTCAGGCCGCTCCATGTGGCCGGCGGCACGCTGAGCGCGGCGGGTGCCACCGGCTTGACCAGCGGCCGAGCCTTGCGCACCGGGGCGGCGGTGCTCGCGGCCGTTGCGGGCGCCGAGGCGGCGTCCATGGCCTGCGCAAAAGCAGAAAGCCCCGCTGCGCTGAGCAGCAGGGCCAACAGCAGGCGGGGGAGGCGGGCGGGCAGCGCGGGCGCGGCTCGGGTCATCGGCATCCGGTCATTCTTCCCCATCTCTGAGGAACTCCGCGAAGCCCGGGTCGCTGAAGGCAGCCGGCGGCAGGCTGTCGCTGAGCAAGGCCGTGTCAACCTCGGCGGCGGCGGCAATCTGCTCGTTGTCCTGGCCTTCCCGCATCAGCATCAGTCCCGCCAGCAGCAGGATCAGCGGCAGCGCCGATGCCAGCTTGGCCCACAGCGCGCCATTGCCGCCGTTCCCGGAGCCACGCGGTCCGCCCTTCAGCGCCAGCGTCGAACCGTTGTGCACGGCGCCAGCGGCGTCTGTCGCGAGCGCTGGGCTGGCGGCGGCGCGAGCTTGGGCGGCGCGCGCGAGGGCTTGCTCACGTGCGAAGCGAAGCCGCTCCGACACATCCTGCGGCAGCGCCGCGCTACGTTCCGTCAGACCGGCGGCCACGCGCAGGCCGAAGCGGGTGACGCGGGCATCCAACTCGGTGGAGGCAGGAAATTGTGAGGAGTTCATAGCGTGATCCCTTGGGCCTTGAGCGTCTTGGCCAATGCATGAACGGCCCGGGAGCAGTGCGTCTTGACACTGCCCTCTGAGCAACCCATCACGGAGGCGGTCTCGGCGACATCCAGTTCCTCCCAGTAACGCAGCAGGAAGGCTTCGCGTTGACGCGTCGGCAATTGTTCAACCGCGCCTTCGATCTGCTGCAAGATTTGCGCCCGGCTGACTTCGTCCGCCGCACTGAGGGCGCCCAGCGCGCCTTCGCGCGATTCGAGGACTTCCAGCAGGTCGAAATCGCCGTCCGAGTCGCTGCCCTCGAAATCCGACATGTTCGTCATCACCGCATTGCGCACCTTCTGGCGACGGAAATAATCCATCGTCGCGTTCGACAGGATGCGCTGGAACAGCGGCGGCAACTCGGCAGCGGGGCGGTCGAAGTAGTTCTCGGCCAGCTTGATCATGGCTTCCTGCACGATGTCCAGGGCCGCATCGTCGTCGCGGACGAGGTAGGCCGTGCGCTTGAAGGCGCGGCGGTCCACGGCGCGCAGGAAGTCGTTGAGTTCTTTGTCGGTGGCCAAGGCTTGGGGCTTGCGGTCCGGGCAGCGGCGCGGATTATGGCATTCGCCTGATACGAAGGCTTAGCCAGTTTTGCTCGGCATAATGCTGCTTCGCACAAAGCGTCATCTGGTCTTTCGTTGGAAGCCCGACTCGGGCCCCATCTGTTGATCGCGCAGGTTCCGAATCCGCCTCATGAGGGTGTGAAGAGGAGCACCAATGGTTTTTCGTTAGAGAAATTCACAAAGGTTCTAAAAATGGACATGTCTGCCGCGGAAATCAAGCGCGCCTCCCAGGCGCAGCCGCAAAACTCCCCCTCCCAAACACCGACGGAGCTCAATGGCTCCGAGATCCTCGTTCGCTGCCTGCAGGCCGAAGGGGTGCGCCATCTCTGGGGTTACCCCGGCGGCGCGGTGCTCTACATCTACGACGCGCTCTACAAGCAGGACAGCATCCAGCACGTGCTGGTGCGCCATGAGCAAGCTGCCGTCCACGCTGCTGACGGCTTTGCCCGGGCATCGGGTGAAGTCGGTGTTGCGCTGGTCACGTCGGGCCCTGGCGTCACGAATGCTGTGACCGGCATCGCGACGGCCTACATGGACTCGATCCCGATGGTCATCATCACGGGTCAGGTTCCCACGCCGGCGATCGGCCTGGACGCCTTCCAGGAATGCGATACGGTCGGCATCACGCGCCCCATCGTCAAGCACAACTTCCTGGTCAAGGATGTGCGGGACCTGGCGCTGACACTGAAGAAGGCCTTCCACATCGCCCGCACCGGCCGGCCCGGGCCGGTCGTCGTGGACATCCCCAAGGATGTGTCGCTGGCCAAGACCACGTTCAGCTACCCGGACCGCATCGAGATGCGCTCCTACAACCCGGCGAAGAAGGGCCATAGCGGCCAGATCCGCAAGGCCGTCCAGCTGTTGCTGCAGGCCAAGCGGCCCTACATCTACACGGGCGGCGGCGTCATCCTTGGTGAAGCGACGGCGGAGCTGCGTCAGCTGGTCGACCTGCTCGGCTTCCCGTGCACGAACACGCTGATGGGCCTGGGCGCGATGCCCGGCACCGACCCGCGCTTCCTGGGCATGCTGGGCATGCACGGTACGTATGAGGCCAACATGACCATGCAGCACTGCGATGTGCTGCTGGCGGTGGGCGCACGCTTCGACGACCGCGTCATCGGCAACCCCAAGCACTTCGGCTCGGTCGAACGCAAGATCATCCACGTCGACATCGACCCCTCGTCGATCTCCAAGCGCGTGCGTGTCGACATCCCCATCGTGGGCGATGTGAAGGACGTGCTGCAGGAGCTGATCGCTCAGTTGAAGGAGGCGCAGGCCAAGCCGGACGCGAGCGCCGTCAACGCCTGGTGGAACCAGATCAACGAGTGGCGCCGCAAGGAGTGCCTGGTCTTCAAGGACTCGGACGAAGTCATCAAGCCGCAGATGGTGGTCGACACGCTGTGGAAGCTGACCCGCGACCGCGATACCTACATCACCAGCGACGTCGGCCAACACCAGATGTGGGCCGCGCAGTACTACAAGTTCGACGAGCCGCGCCGCTGGATCAACTCCGGCGGCCTGGGCACCATGGGCGTGGGCCTGCCCTATGCGATGGGCATCAAGCTCGCCAAGCCGGACGCGGACGTGTTCTGCATCACCGGCGAGGGCAGCATCCAGATGTGCATCCAGGAGCTGTCGACCTGCTTCCAGTACAAGACGCCGGTCAAGATCGTCTCGCTGAACAACCGCTACCTGGGCATGGTGCGCCAGTGGCAGCAGTTGGACTACGGCGGCCGCTACTCGCACAGCTACATGGACGCGCTGCCCGACTTCGTGAAGCTGGCCGAGGCCTATGGCCACGTCGGCATCCTGGTCGAGAAGCCCTGCGACGTGGAGCCGGCGCTGAAGGAGGCGATGCGCCTCACCGACCGCACCGTCTTCCTGGACATCCGCACCGATCCGACCGAGAACGTCTGGCCCATGGTCAAGGCGGGCAAGGGCATTTCGGAAATGCTGCTGGGGTCGGAAGACCTGTGAGCGACTGAAGCCGCGGGCTTTGGCGAGGGTTACCGCCCTCGTCGAGGCTGGCGGCGGATGTCGAGCACTGCCGACTCAAGCAATCCCCTCAACGATTCGAACCCGCTGCCAAGGCCCGCTGGTTACCGCCACCGGCGCTGAAGAGCACGAAGGACGAGATCCCCATGAAACACATCATTGCTTTGCTCCTCGAGAACGAGCCCGGGGCGCTGTCGCGCGTCGTCGGCCTGTTCTCCGCCCGTGGCTACAACATCGAGAGCCTGACCGTCGCGCCGACCGAGGACCCGTCCCTGTCGCGCATGACCATCGTGACGACGGGCAGCGACGAGATCATCGAGCAGATCACCAAGCACCTGAACCGCCTCATCGAGGTCGTCAAGGTCGTCGACCTGACCGAGGGCAACTACACCGAGCGTGAGCTGATGCTCATCAAGGTGCGCGCCGTCGGCAAGGAGCGCGAGGAGATGAAGCGCACCGCCGACATCTTCCGTGGCCGCGTCATCGACGTCACCGAGAAGACGTACACCATCGAGCTGACCGGCGACGCCGGCAAGCTCGACGCCTTCATCGACGCGATCGACCGCGCCGCCATTCTCGAGACCGTCCGAACCGGCGCCAGCGGCATCGGCCGCGGCGAGCGCATCCTGCGCGTCTGATCCGTCTTCACCACCCACACCACCGATTTTTCCTGGAGCGACACATCATGAACGTCTACTACGACAAGGACGCCGATCTCAGCCTCATCAAGGGCAAGAACGTCACCATCATTGGCTACGGCTCACAAGGCCATGCCCACGCGCAGAACCTGAATGACAGCGGCTGCAAGGTCACCGTCGCGCTGCGTAAGAGCGGCGCGTCCTGGGCCAAGGCCGAAGGCGCTGGCCTGAAGGTCGCCGAGATCGCTGATGCGGTCAAGTCGGCCGACGTCGTCATGATCCTGCTGCCCGACGAGCAGATCGCCGAGGTCTACAAGAACGAAGTCGAGCCCAACATCAAGCAAGGCGCCTCGCTGGCCTTCGCCCACGGCTTCAACGTGCACTACGGCCAGGTCACGCCGCGCGCCGACCTGGACGTCTGGATGGTCGCTCCCAAGGCCCCCGGCCACACCGTGCGCGGCACCTACCGCCAAGGCGGCGGTGTGCCCCACCTGATCGCCGTCTATGCCGACAAGTCCGGCAAGGCCCGCGACCTGGCCCTGAGCTACGCGGCTGCCAATGGCGGCGGCAAGGCCGGCATCATCGAGACCAACTTCCGTGAAGAAACCGAGACCGACCTGTTCGGCGAGCAAGCGGTTCTGTGTGGCGGCGCGGTCGAGCTGATCAAGGCCGGTTTCGAGACGCTGACCGAAGCCGGTTACGCGCCCGAGATGGCCTACTTCGAGTGCCTGCATGAGCTCAAGCTCATCGTCGACCTGATCTATGAAGGCGGCATCGCCAACATGAACTACTCGATCTCGAACAACGCCGAATACGGTGAATACGTGACCGGCCCCAAGGTCGTCACCTCTGCCACCAAGGAAGCGATGCGCCAGTGCCTGAAGGACATCCAGACCGGCGACTACGCCAAGTCCTTCATCCTGGAAAACAAGGCCGGCGCGCCGACGCTGCTGAGCCGTCGTCGCCTGAACGCCGAGCACCCCATCGAGATCGTTGGCGAAAAGCTGCGCGAAATGATGCCCTGGATCAAGGCCAACAAGCTGGTCGACAAGGCCAAGAACTGATCTGCGCTTTCCGCGTGATCTGAAGGCCGGTGCCGCGAGGCGCCGGCCTTCTTTGCTTTCAGGCCGCGATGCGGATGAACTCCATGCGCCAGTTGGTCTCCCAGCTCGCGCCGCCGTCGGGCGAGAACGCCTGTTCCCAGCGTGGATGGCCGTTATCGGCGATGGACCAGGTGAAGCGTATGCGGATGGGCCGACCGTCGAGTTGGTCGTCGGCGTAGAACTGGCCCACGCCTTTCTCGAATCCGCCGCGCACCGGCACGTCCAGCGTGTGCGGCGAGCGGCCGTCCAGCCACCAGATCGCCCAAAGGCCGGTAGCGCTGTCGAACGACCGTATCGCCGCAGCGCGGTAGGGTCCGGTCGGCAGATGCAGCAGGTTGTCCTCGATATTGCCGCAGCCGCCGAGCAGCTTGCGCGTCGACGTGAGGCCCTCGAAGCGCGTCCATTGCGTGCAGCCGTCGAGGCGCGAATTCAGCCGCTCGTGCAGCACGCGCCAGTCGCCGATGATGAAGTCGAAGTCGGCCGGTGCCGTGGGATCAAGGTCTTGCAGCATGGGAGCCTTTCATGGATCGCCGCATGCTAGTTTTGACCCCGGCCGCAGCGTGTCAGCAGGGTCCCTGCGCTATCCTGCCGCCCATGACTCCTGACCCCATCGAGGACGACGAGCCCAGCATCGCCGCCCGCCCCCGCCGCAAGGGCATCTACGCGCTGCCCAATGCCATCACGCTGGCCGCGTTGTTCAGCGCCTTCTACGCCATCATCATGGCCATGAATGGCCGGTTCGAGGTCGCCTGCGTCGCCGTCTTTGCCGCCGCCATCCTCGACAGCCTGGATGGCCGCGTCGCGCGCATGACCAACACGCAGTCGGCGTTTGGCGAGCAGATGGACAGCCTGTCCGACATGGTCGCCTTCGGCGCTGCGCCGGCCCTGATCGTCTACATGTGGGCGCTCAAGGACATGGGCAAGCCGGGCTGGATTCCGGCCTTCGTCTACATCGCCGGTGCTGCGCTGCGGCTGGCGCGCTTCAACGTCAACATCGGCGTGGTCGACAAGCGCTACTTCCAGGGCCTGCCCAGCCCCGCTGCGGCGGCCATCGTCATGGGGCTGATCTGGTGCGCGGTCGACGCGCCCTGGTACAGCGGCGTGGACAACATGGCCTGGTTGCGGTGGACGGCGTTTGGCGTGACTCTGTTCGCCGGGCTTTCGATGGTCACGAATGCGCCCTTCTACAGCTTCAAAGTCTTCGACCGGCGTCGCAGCGTGCCCTTCATCGTGCTGGTGGCCATCATGCTGGCCATCGGCCTCATTGCGCTGGACCCGCCCACAGTGCTGTTCGTGATCTTCTGCGTCTACGGGCTGTCCGGCTACGTCATCTACGGCTGGCGCAAGGCCAAGGGCAAGCCGGTCAGCGTCATCTCCACCAGCACCGACGAGCCCGATGAACGCGGCTTGCATCAGTAGATTCACGTGCTAAATTCCGACCTATGAATTTCGCGATCGGCCTGCTGCTACTAGCCCTAGAGGAACCACGGGTTCGCTAGTCAGTCACGCCTTCGCACTTCTGACCCCAACGGCCCGTATGCAACCGCAGCGGGCCGTTCGTGTTTTCCAAGGCTGCCGGTTGCGCCACCCCACCCACGGATGGAAACCATGTTGAAGCAACCGCAGCTCAAGTACCGCCCCTTCGCACCGATCGCATTGCCGGACCGCACCTGGCCCGACGCCGTGCTGACCCGCGCGCCGATCTGGCTGAGCACCGACCTGCGCGACGGAAACCAGGCGCTGATCGAGCCCATGGACATTGCCCGCAAGCTGCGGATGTTCCAGCAACTCGTGAAGATCGGCTTCAAGGAGATCGAGGTCGGCTTCCCGTCGGCGTCGCAGACCGAGTTCGACTTCATTCGCCTGCTCATCGACGGCGGCCACATCCCCGACGACGTGAGCATCCAGGTGCTGACGCAGGCGCGCTCCCACCTCATCGAGCGCACCTTCGAGGCGCTGGACGGCGCCAAGCGCGTCATCGTCCACGTCTACAACGCGGTCGCGCCCGTCATGCGCCGCGTCGTGCTGGCTCAGGACGAGGACGGCATCGTCGAGCTGGCGAGCTCGCACGCCCGTCAGATCAAGGACCTGGCCGCTGCACGGCCGGGCACCGACTGGCGCTTCGAGTACTCGCCCGAGATGTTTTCCGGCACAGAGCTGGCCTTCAGCAAGCGCGTCGTCGATGCCGTCACCGCGGTGTGGGAGCCGACCCGCGAGCGCAAGTGCATCATCAACCTGCCGGCCACCGTCGAGCACAGCACGCCCAACATCTTTGCGGACATGGTGGAGTGGATGCACCGCCACCTCGAACGCCGCGACAGCATCGTGCTGTCGGTCCACCCGCACAACGACCGCGGCACAGGTACCGCAGCGGGCGAGCTGGCCTTGATGGCCGGTGCGGACCGCGTCGAAGGCTGCCTGTTCGGCAACGGCGAGCGCACGGGCAATGTCGACCTCGTCAACATCGCGCTGAACCTGTACACGCAGGGCATCGACCCGCAGCTGGACTTCTCCGACATCGACGAAGTGCGCCGCTGCGTCGAGCACTGCACGCAGATTCCCGTGCATCCGCGCCACCCGTATGTGGGCGATCTCGTCTACACGTCCTTCTCCGGCTCGCACCAGGACGCGATCAAGAAGGCCTTCTCGGCGCGCAAGGCCGGCGACCTCTGGGACATGCCTTATCTGCCCATCGACCCCAAGGACCTGGGCCGCAGCTACGACGCCGTCATCCGCGTGAACAGCCAGTCAGGCAAGGGCGGCATCGCGTATCTGCTTGAGACCGAATACGGGCTGGAGTTGCCGCGCCGCCTGCAGATCGAGTTCAGCCAGGTCGTGCAGCGCGTGATGGACGACGCCGGCAAGGAGCTGACTGCGGCCGACCTGCACGCCATCTTCGAGCGCGAGTACGGCATCGGCAATGCGAGCGCCTCGGTCGTGCAGCCGCAGATGACCGAGATCGCCGGTGGCGCCGTGCGCTTGTCGGCGGAGGTCGTGCTGGGCGGCTGGGTGGGCCATGTGCAGGGCGAGGGCAACGGCCCCATCGACGCCTTCGTCCATGCGCTGTCGACCCGCCTGGGTCAGGAGGTGCGCGTGCTGGACTATCACGAGCATTCCATCGGCAGCGGCGCCGATGCCCGCGCGGTGGCCTACCTGGAACTGCGCGTCGGCGACGTGACTCGCCACGGCGTGGGCATCGATGGCAGCATCGTGCGTGCATCCATGCAGGCCATCCTGTCCGGCCTGTCGCGTGCGCAGCTGACCGTGCCCCAATCTCAAGAGGAGAACGTGCGATGACCGACAAGCTCATCATCTTCGACACGACGCTGCGCGACGGCGAGCAGTCGCCCGGCGCGTCGATGACGCGTGAAGAGAAGCTGCGCATCGCGCGGCAACTGGAGCGCATGCGCGTCGACGTCATCGAGGCCGGCTTTGCGGCGTCCAGCAATGGCGACTTCGAGGCCGTCAAAGCGATTGCCGCGGCCATCAAGGACAGCACGGTCTGCTCGCTGGCCCGCGCCAATGACCGCGACATCTCTCGCGCCGCCGAGGCGCTGGCCGGCTCCCAGCGCGCCCGCATCCACACCTTCATCGCCACCAGCGAACTCCACATGGAGAAGAAGCTGCGCATGACGCGCGAGCAGGTGCTGGAGCAGGCCACACTGGCGGTGCGCTTCGCGCGCAACCTGTGCGGCGACATCGAGTTCTCTCCCGAGGACGGCTACCGCTCCGACATCGACTTTCTGGCCCGCGTCTGCGAGGCCGTCATCAAGGAAGGTGCCGGCACCATCAACATCCCCGACACCGTCGGCTACGGTATCCCGGAGCTGTACGGCGACTTCATCCGCCGCCTGCGCGAAAAGGTCCCCAACTCCGACCAGGTGATCTGGAGCGTGCACTGCCACAACGACCTCGGCATGGCGGTCGCCAACTCGCTGGCCGGCGTGATGATCGGCGGCGCGCGCCAGATCGAATGCACGATCAACGGCCTGGGCGAGCGGGCCGGCAACTGTTCGCTCGAAGAAGTCGTCATGGCCGTCAAGACGCGGCGTGATTACTTCGGGCTGGATGTCGGCATCGATGCGACGCAGATCGTGCCGGCTTCCCGGCTGGTGTCGCAGACCACCGGCTTTGTCGTACAGCCCAACAAGGCGGTCGTCGGCGCCAATGCCTTTGCGCACGCCAGCGGCATCCACCAGGACGGCGTCTTGAAGGCGCGCGACACCTACGAGATCATGCGCGCCGAGGACGTGGGCTGGGCGGCCAACAAGATCGTGCTGGGCAAGCTGTCGGGCCGCAATGCCTTCAAGGCGCGGCTGCAGGAGCTGGGCATCCAGCTGGAGAGCGAAGCCGAGGTCAATGCGGCCTTCGTGCGCTTCAAGGACCTGGCCGACCGCAAGAACGAGATCTTCGACGAGGACATCCTGGCTCTCGTCATGGACGAGTCGGTGACGGCCGAGCAGGAGCACTTCCGGCTGCTGTCGCTGTCCCAGCGCAGCGAGACCGGCGAGCGCCCACATGCGGCCATCGTCTTCTCGGTGGGCCAGCAGGAACACAGCGTCGAGAGCGATGGCAACGGCCCGGTGGACGCCACGCTGCGCGCCATCGAGTCCGTCGTCGCGTCGGGCGCGGAGATGCTGCTGTACTCGGTGAACGCCATCACCAGCGGCAGCACGGAGTCGCAGGGCGAGGTGACAGTGCGCCTGCAGCACGCCGGCCGCATCGTCAACGGCGTGGGCGCCGACCCCGACATCGTGGTCGCGTCGGCCAAGGCCTATCTGAGTGCGCTGAACAAGCTGCAAAGCAAGGTCGAACGGGTCGCGGCGCAGGGCTGAGGCAGGACCGAGGACATGCCCTGCGGCATGTCCGACGCCTGACGAAGGACCGCCGCCATGCAAGGCGGCGGGCATGAGGCGCGTAACCGGCGTGACCGGCGTCACGCTCCGGCCACCGGACATTGAATCTGGCGCGTAAAGCACCCGCTGCTTTGGGTTCGCGGCCAGGGGCATGGCCGCAGAATGTTGACCAAGGTCGCCACAGGCAGCGTGCTGCGTCGGCCGGAAAGCGGTTTTCAGGGTCATCCCGATACCGTCTTTCTGTCAGCCAAGGCCTACTTGGCTGTGCGAGCAGCTGCAAGTGGGGCCAGAGTTCACTTGAGGTTTGGTGCTTAAGCCCTTATCTTGTCAGCGATTTTCACGTCACGTACACTGCCGTCCTGCTGTTGGGGAACCCGTTGAAGCTTTCATTCGCCACCGCAATCCTGAGCCTCAGCCTGCTGTCCTTCCTGGGCGCCGCCGGGGCTGCCCCCGCCGCCAGCAAGTCCGCCAAGGTGACCAAGGTCGTGAAGGCGACTAAAGTGACCAAGGCGAAGGCCAAACCAAGCGCCAGGCAGGCCCGCAAGGTCAGGTCCGTCGTGCTGCGCAGGCCGGCCGCCTTCGTTCCCGCCGTTGCGACCTTCGGCATGGCCGCCGGCCTGCATGCGGTGGATGACCCGCTGGCACTGAAGTCCAGTGTTGCCTACGTGCTGGACCAGAACACCAACGAGGTGCTGTTCTCCAAGAACCCGCAGGCGGTGCTGCCCATCGCCTCCATCACCAAGCTGATGACCGCGCTGGTCGTCGTCGAGGCCGGCCTGTCGCTGGACGAGAAGCTGACGGTGACCGAAGAGGACATCGACACCGAGAAGCACACCCGCTCGCGTCTGGCCGTCGGCACGGCGCTGACGCGTGGCGAGATGCTGCACCTGGCCCTGATGGCCAGCGAGAACCGCGCCGCCAACGCGCTGGGCCGCCACTACCCTGGCGGCATGTCCGCCTTCGTCGCAGCCATGAATGCCAAGGCCGTCAGCCTGGGCATGGCCGACACTCACTATGCCGAGCCGACCGGCCTGTCCAGTCGCAACCAGAGCAGTGCCAAGGATCTGGCCACGCTGGTCAACGTGACCAGCCAGGTGCCGCTGCTGCGCGACCTGTCCACTTCGCGCGAAACGCGCGTGTCCCTGGGCAAGCGCCTGGTGCAGTTCCGCAGCACCAACGGCCTGCTGTCCAACCCGTTGTGGGACATCGGTCTGCAGAAGACCGGCTTCATCAACGAGGCCGGCAAATGCGTCGTCATGCAGGCCCGCATGGCCGGCCGGCAGCTGATCATGGTGTTCCTGGATTCCAGCGGCAAGGCCTCGCGTATTGCCGATGCGGAGCGCGTGCGCAAGTGGCTGGCGACTCAGGGCGACACGGCGACGCCGTCTGCCAAGCTCTGACGGGCTCGGCTCAAAGCAAACGCGGCGCCTCGGCGCCGCGTTTGCTTTTGAGGGTCAGGCCCGGTGGCCCAGCGCCGCCGAGATCTGTGCGGCGGTTTCCTTCAGTCGCACGACCCAGCTCTCCTCCAGCCGGTCGGCCGGCGCCGAGATGGACAGCCCGGCCACGAGCTTGGCCTGGTCGTCGTAGATGCCGGCGGCCATGCAGCGCACGCCCAGTTCCAACTCCTCGTCATCGCGGGCAATGCCGCGCTGGCGCACCATGGCCAGCTCGCGCTCCAGCGCGCCGATCTCGGTCAGGCTGTTGCGCGTGTGGCCCGACAGGCCTGTGCGCGTGGCGTAGGCGCGCACGCGCGGGCTGTCGTCGCTGGCCAGGAAGAGCTTGCCCACCGACGTGAGGTGCAACGGCGCCCGGCCGCCGACGGCGCGCACGACCTGCATGCCGGAGCGCTCGGAGTAGGTGCGCTCGATGTAGACGATCTCGTCGCCCTGGCGCACGGACAGGTTGACCGGCTGGTGGGTGAACTTGTGCAGCTCGCGCATGGCGGGCAGCGCGGCGTCGCGCACGTCCAGCCGCGCCTTGACGAGGTTGCCAAGCTCCAGCATGCGCATGCCTAGGCGATAGCTGCCGGCTTCCGGGCGGTCGACGTACCGGCCGATGGTCAGGTCATTGAGAATGCGGTGCGCCGTCGATGGGTGCAGGCCGGTGGCTTCGGACAAGGCCTTCAGCGAGACGGGGTCCTGGTGCTGGGCCAGCACATCCAAGAGCGAGAACATGCGCTCCAGCACCTGGATGGCCGGGGTCTGCTGCGCCTCTTTGGATTTCATGGCTTCATTGTGGGGGAGATCGGTGAAGTTTTGTATGGTGAGAGCGGGATTCAATAGATGGCACACGGTGGCCGCGCTGCTGCTGGCTGCGACCCCGGTGAGCCAGGCGGCCGAGCCGCTACCGGGGGCGCCCTGGGGCCGCTTGCCCAAGCTTTACGGCCGCATCACCGCTGCTCAGCTGGGCGTGGTCATCAACACGGCCGACCCCTATTCGGTCAGCGTGGGCGAGTACTACGCCCGGCGGCGCGGCATCCCTGAAGCACAGGTGCTGCGCGTCAGCCTGCCGCAGCGCGCCAGCCTGACGCGGGACGAATTCAAGGCGCTGGACGAGGCCATCCGCGCCCACATGCCCGAGCATGTCAACGGCCTGGCGCTGGCCTGGGTCCAGCCCTATGCGGTGGAGTGCAACTCGCTGACCAGCGCGCTGGGCATGGGCTTGCAGCCCGATCTCTGCGCACGCAACTGCGCGCCGACGCGCACCAGCGCCTATGCGGGTTACTTCGGCTCCCGGCCGTGGATCGTCGTCGGCATGCGCCCGGCAATGCAGCTGGCCGCACGCTCGGTGCCGGTGGCCATGGCCATGATCGAGCGCGGCATGGCGTCGGACCACACGCTGGCGGCCGGCGCGACCGAGCCGGCCATCGCCTACCTGGCCGCCACGCCGGACGCGGCGCGCAACGTCCGCGAGCGCCTGTTCCCACCGGCCGGCCCGGTGCCGGGCGTGGCCGGCGTCGAGGTCGCGCGGGTCCGCAGTGATGCATTGCCACCGATGCGCCGCACTCTGGTCTACCAGACCGGGCTGGTGCGCGTGCCGGCGCCGCTGGGCGGCGAATGGCTGCCGGGTGCGCTGGCCGACCACCTGACCTCCTTCGGTGGCCAACTCGACAAGCCGCCGGCCAGTGAAGGGCAGATGAACATCCTGGACTGGATAGACGCCGGTGCGACAGCCAGTTATGGCACGGTCAGCGAGCCCTGCAACCACGTGCAGAAGTTCCCGCATCCGCAGGTGCTGATCCAGGCCTATGCGCAGGGCGTCAGTGCGCTGGAGGCCTACTGGCGCAGCGTCGCCTGGCCGGGTCAGGGCGTGTTCGTCGGCGAGCCGCTGGCGGCGCCTTTTGCCCCGGCCCCGGTTGCAGCGTCCGCGCCCACGCCCTGAGCGGCCGCCAGGCCGGCCCGGACGGCGCCTTCCAGCGTGGCAGGGTAGGGGCCGTCGACGTAGTCACCGGCCGCCCACAGGCCCGGCGCGATGCGGGCCGGCGGCCGGGCCAGGCCGGGCGTGCAGGCGAAGGTGGCGCGCTTCTCGGTCAGCACCTTGTCGACGACTGGCGGCGTGACCCAGCGCAGCTCGCGTTGCGCCTGTGCCAGCACCGCCTCGGCGCAGCCGCCACGATCGACCCAGGGTGCCGCGCCGCTGACGACGAAGGCGAAGCGGCCTGGGGCGCCGCCCAGTTGGCCGTGGTCGAAGACGAACTGCGCCGGCGCGTCGGGGCCCTCGCGCAGCGCCAGCATCGGCGCGGGCAGGGCGCTGCCAGGGCTGTTCAGGTAGACGGTGATGATGGGTTCGAACCGCAGCGCCTGCGCGGTGGCTGCCCAGTCCGGCGCGATGCTGTTCGCCAGGCGTGCCGCCTCGACGCTGGTGCAGGCCAGCACGACGGCGTCGAAGGCCTCGCCGTCGACACGCCACCCGGATTCCAGTCGTTGCACGCGCTGCCCCAGTCGCAGCCGCTTGCCCAGCCATGCGGTCGCCGGCCCGGCCAGCAACTCGGACAGTGGCCGCCGGGGCAGCAGCAGGTCAGCGCTGCCAGCGCCGCTGAAGAGGGCGTCCTTCAGCACGCGCAGGAAGACCTGGGCGCTGGCCTGCGGCGCGGGCGTGTTCAGCGCCGCCACGCACAGCGGCTCGACGAGATCGCGCTTCACCGGCCCGGGCAGGCCGGCACACAGCTCGGCCACGCTCAGGCGCGGGTCGCAGCGGAAGCCGCGCGCCAGCCAGCTGCCCGCCGCCGCCAGCAGGCCCAGCCTTGCGCTCAAGGGCCAGCCGCCATGCGCCAGCACGCCGCGCGCGAAGGCGATCAGCGGCGGCCCCGGCGGCAGGCACAGCCCGGGCTCGCCGGGGTAGGGCAGGGCCAGCGGCAGGCGCTTGAGCACCTGCTCGGGGTCGGCGCCCAGGTGGCGCATCAGCGCCAGGCTGTCGCGGTAAGCGCCGATGAGGATGTGCTGGCCGTTGTCGTAGTCGGGCTCACCGGCGACGCTGCGCGCCCGGCCGCCGGCTTGCGGCGCCATCTCGAAGACGGCGATGTCGTGGCCCGCATCGGCCAGCGCAACAGCCGCCGAGATGCCGGCCCAGCCGGCGCCGACGACGGCGACTTTCACCTGCCGCGCCAGTTCGTCTTCATCGCGATCCAGGCCTTGCGCAGCGGCGTCAGCGAGATGCGCTGGTGCAGCACCTGGAAGTCCTCGCGCTCGATCTCGACCAGCAGCGCGCGGTAGATGTTGGCCATCATGAGCCCGGGCTTCTGCGCGGCGCGGTCGGCGTCGGGCAGCAGCGCCAGCGCCTCGTCGTAGAGCCGGTGCGCGCGCTCGGCCTGGAACTGCATCAGCGCCGTGAAGCGATCGGAATAGCCCCAGGGCTTGGTGCGCAGCAGGATCTCGTTGGCCTTGACGCCGAACTGCTGCAGCTCGTTCACCGGCAGGTAGACGCGGCCGCGCCGCGCGTCGTCGCCGACGTCGCGAATGATGTTGGTCAGTTGCATCGCCAGGCCCAGCTTGTGCGCGTACTCAACCGTCTGCGGCTGCGTGCGGCCGAAGATGCCGCTCGCGACTTCGCCGACGACGCCGGCCACCAGGTGGCAGTAGCGCTTCAGGCCGGGGAAGTCCAGGTAGCGGGTCTGCTGCAAGTCCATCTCGCAGCCCTCGATGACGGCCAGCAGGTGCTCCAGCCGGATGTCGTAGGCCTGCACCTGCGGCATCAGCGCCTTCATGGCCGGGTGGCTGGGCTGGCCGGCAAAAGCGGCAGCCGCCTCCTTGCGCCACCAGGCCAGCTTGGTGGCGGCGACACCCGAGTCCTGCGTTTCGTCGACGACGTCGTCGACCTCGCGGCAGAAGGCGTAGAAGGCCGTGATCGCCGCCCGCCGCGGCGGCGGCAGGAACAGGAAGGCGTAGTAGAAGCTGGAGCCGCTGGCCGCAGCCTTCTCTTGGACGTATTGCTCGGGGGTCATGATGTGGCGCGCATTGTCAGCGCACGCCAGATGAGGCGCGGCAAATCCGCCTTGCCCACGGCGGGGCGGCGCAGCAGGCTGTCGTAGCCGTTGGCGGCGATCTTGTCCAGGATGAGCAGGCCGCCCTGCACGACGAGGCGCAGCTCCCACCCCGCACGGCCACGCAGCGTCAGAGCCAGCGGCGCGCCTTCCAGCATCAATACCCGGGCCCAGTTGCAGAGGTCGCGGATCAAGGCGCGGGCAGCCGTGCTGTCCTGGCAGGCCAGCACGTCTTCCGCCGTCACGCCATGGCGCTCCAAGTCGGCCTGCGGTACGTAGAGCCGGCCGTTCGGGCCGTCGCGGCTGAAGTCCTGCCAGAAGTTGATGAGCTGTAGCGCCGAGCAGATCGCGTCCGAGCGCTGCAGCGAGGCGTCGTCATTCACCCCGTACAGGCCCAGCAGCAGCCGGCCCACCGGGTTGGCGGAGCGGCGGCAGTAGTCCAGCAAATGGGCGCGGTCGCGGTAGCGCGGCGGGGTCAGGTCCTGCTCGAAGGCATCCAGCAGGTCGTGCAGCAGGGCGGGCTGCAGGCGGTGCATCTCGCGGGCCAGCAGCGTGTAGACGTGGCGCCAGCGTGACGAGGGCGGCCCGCCCGCCACCACGGCGAGCAGATCGGCGCGATAGTCGCGCAAGTCCCGGATGCGCTCGGCGGTCGCCGCCGTGCCTTCGTCGGCGAGGTCGTCCGCCGTCCGCGCGAAGTGGTAGATCGCGACGACCGCCGGGCGCAGCGCGGGCGGGCACAGCCAGGAGGCGACGGGGAAGTTTTCGTAGTGGTCGACGCTCAAGGTCCGCCTGCTTGTTGCCGGATTTTTGCCCGATGTGTCTATGAGGTTTGACAGTTGTCACAGCGCCTGAATACATTACTGACCCGCTGGTCATTAAGTTCGGGACTGGCCGTTCACTCCTGCCGAGGTCTGCATGCCCCATTTCCTGCGTCTTGCGCCGCCCTTGTTGCTGGCGGTCCTGCTTTCGGCCTTGGTGTCCGGTTGTGGCAAGCAAGCTGCCGCGCCCGAGCCAGTCCGCGCGGTTCGCACGCAGGTCGTCAGCGCCAGCGCAGCCAGCACCAGCCATGAGTATGCGGCCGAGGCGCGCGCGCGGGTCGAATCGCGGCTGTCCTTCCGCGTCAACGGCCAGTTGCTGAGCCGGGCCGTCAATCTCGGCGACAAGGTCAAGGCCGGCCAGGTGCTGGCCCGTATCGACGCGCAGGACCTGAAGCTGGCCCAGGCCGCTGCCACGGCCGGCGTGGCCGCTGCGCGCACGAACCGCGACCAGATGGGTGCCGACTACAAGCGCTTCGTCGACCTGCAGCGCCAGGGCTTCATCAGTACCGCCGAGCTGGAGCGTCGCGACTCGGCCTTCAAGGCGGCCCAGGCCCAGCTGGACCAGGCCAAGGCCCAGGCCGACGTGCAGGGCAATCAGGCCGGCTATGCCCAGCTTGTTGCCGACGGCGCGGGTGTCGTCACCGGCATCGACGCCGAGCCCGGCCAGGTGCTGGCCGCCGGCACGCCGGTCGTGCGCCTGGCGCTGGATGGCCCGCGCGACATCGTCTTCTCGGTGCCCGAGGATCAACTCGCCCGCGTGAAGGCGGCGGCCAGCCTGCCCGGTGCGCTGAAGGTGCGCCTGTGGGGCAGCGACAAGACCGCGCCGCTGGCGCTGCGCGAGATGGCCGCTGCGGCCGACCCGGTGACGCGCACCTTCCTGATCAAGGCAGACGCGGGCAAGCTGGACGTGAAGCTGGGCCAGTCCGCCACCGTCGTGCTGGACTTTCCGCAGGTGGCCGGCGTCGTCAAGCTGCCGCTGTCGGCGGTTTTCCAGCAGGGGGGCAAAACCTCGGTGTGGCTGCTGGACGGCGCCTCGATGACCGTGAAGCCGGTGACGGTGCAGGTGGGCGGCGCGGACGGCAACGAGGTGGTCATCGCCGGCGGCTTGAACGCCGGCCAGGAGGTCGTCGTCGCGGGGGTGCACGTGCTGAACGTGGGGCAGAAGGTCAAGCGCTACGTGCCGCCACGTTCGATCGCAGCGCCTGCGGCTCCCTCAGCCTCACGCTGAACGGGGCCGCGCATGAATTCCCCGATCACCAAAGAGCCCTACGTCGGTGGCGGCTTCAACGTTTCGCGCTGGGCGCTGGAGCATCCGGCGCTGACGCGCTATCTGATGGTCGTGCTGATGCTGATGGGCTTCGCCGCCTATTTCCAGCTCGGCCAGGACGAGGACCCGCCGTTCACCTTTCGCGTCATGCTCGTCCAGGCCTACTGGCCCGGCGCCACGGCCGAGCAGATCGCCGACCAGGTCACAGACAAGATCGAGAAGACGCTGCAGGAGGTCAACTACGCGGACAAGATCCGCTCGGTGACCAAGCCCGGCGAGTCGATCACCGTCTTCCAGCTCAAGGACAGCACGCCACCCAAGGAGGTGGCGGAGATCTGGTACCAGGTGCGCAAGAAGGTCGGCGACATGCGCGCCACGCTGCCGCAGGGCGTCATCGGCCCCTTCTTCAACGACGAGTTCGGCGACGTCTACGGCTCCATCTACGCGCTGTCCGCCGACGGCTTCAGCCGCGAGGAGCTGCGCGAGCAGGCCGATCGCGTGCGCCAGTCGCTGCTGCAGGTCAAGGACGTGGCCAAGGTCGAGATCTTCGGCATCCAGCCGGAGAAGCTCTTCATCGAGGTCTCGCAGAAGCGCCTGGCGCAGCTGGGGCTGGACTTCACGCAGGTCATCAACCAGATCGGTGCGCAGAACGCCGTCGAGGGCGCGGGCGTGATGAATGCCGGCAGCGCCAACTTCCAGATCCGTGTGCAGGGGCAGTTCACGACAGCCCAGGCCCTGGCCGACGTGCCCATCCGCGCCGTCAACCCGCAGACCGGTGTGGCCAGCCAGTTGCGCCTGGGTGACATCGCGGAGATCAAGCGCGCCTATGTCGATCCGCCGACCACCAAGGTGCGGCACCAGGGCAAGGACGTGCTCGCGCTCGGTGTTTCCATGGCCAAGGGCGGGGACATCATCGCCATGGGCAAGGCCCTGGCCGCAGCCACCCACACCATTGAGCGCGACCTGCCGGCGGGCATCCAGCTCGAACGCGTGCAGGACCAGCCCAAGGCCGTGACCACCTCGGTCAGCGAGTTCGTGCATGTGCTTATCGAGGCCGTCGTCATCGTGCTGGCCGTCAGCTTCATCGCGCTGGGCCTGCACACGCGGCCGCTGCGCGTCGACATTTGGCCCGGCTTGGTTGTGGGCATCACCATCCCGCTGGTGCTGGCCATCACCTTCATCACGATGTTCTATTGGGGCGTCGGCCTGCACAAGATCTCGCTGGGCTCGCTGATCATCGCGCTGGGCCTGCTGGTGGATGACGCCATCATTGCCGTCGAGATGATGGTGCGCAAGCTCGAAGAGGGCTACGACAAGATGCACGCTGCCACCTTCGCGTACGACGTGACGGCCATGCCCATGCTGACCGGCACGCTGATCACCGCCGTGGGCTTCCTGCCCATCGGGCTGGCGAAGTCGACGACTGGCGAATACACCTTCGCCATCTTTGCCGTGACGGCGGCGGCGCTGGTCATCTCCTGGGCCGTCTCTGTGTATTTCGTGCCCTACCTTGGCGCACTGCTGTTGAGGACCAAGCATGCCAACGGCGGCGAGGCGCATGAGCTCTTCGACACGCCCTTCTACAACCGCTTCCGCAGCCTGGTGCGTTGGTGCGTGGAGAACCGATGGAAGACCATCGTCATCACGCTGTTGGTGTTTGGCCTGGGCATCTTCGGCATGGGTCGTGTGCAGCAGCAGTTCTTCCCGGACTCCAGCCGCCCCGAGATCCTCGTCGACCTGTCGCTACCTGAGGGGTCGACCATCCAGGAGACCGAGGCGCTCGCCAAGCGCTTTGAAGCTCGCATGTTGAAGGAGCCCGGCATCTCCACCGTGACCAGCTGGATCGGCTCCGGCGTGCCGCGCTTCTATCTACCGCTGGATACGATCTTCCCGGCCTCCAACGTGACGCAGTCCATCCTGCTACCCAAGGGCTTGGCCGAACGGGAGGCGTTGCGCACGCGCCTGCCGGCGCTGCTGGCCGAGGAGTTCCCCGAGGCGCGAGGCCGCGTCAAGCTGCTGCCCAACGGCCCGCCGGTGCCCTACCCGGTGCAGTTCCGCGTCACCGGCGCGGACCCGAAGGTCGTGCGCGACTGGGCCGACAAGGCCAAGGACATCCTGCGTGCCAGCCCCAACATGCGCGGCGTCAACGACAACTGGAACGAGAACGTCAAGATGCTGCGGCTCAACGTCGACCAGGACAAGGCGCGGGCGCTCGGCGTGTCCAGCCAGAGCCTGGCGCAGTCGTCTCGCACGCTGCTGTCGGGCACCGTTGTCGGGCAGTACCGAGAGGACGACAAGCTGGTCGACATCGTGCTGCGCCAGCCGGCCGACGAGCGGGCGGTCATCACAGACATCGGCAACGCCTACCTGCCCACCAGCACCGGCCGAGCCATTCCGATGGCGCAGATCGCCAAGGTCGAGTTCGACTGGGAGCCCGGCGTGATGTGGCGCGAGGGCCGCAACTACGCCGTCACCGTGCAGGGCGACGTGGCCGAAGGACTGCAGGGCGCAACGGTCACCAAGGAGGTCTGGCCCAAGCTGGATGAGTTGCAAAGGCAGATGCCCGTCGGCTACAGCATCCAGATCGCCGGCGCCGTGGAGGAGAGCAGCAAGGGCCAGGGTTCCATCGGCGCGGGCGTGCCGGTGGCGCTGTTCATCATGTTGACGTTGCTGATGCTGCAACTGCAGAGCTTCAGCCGCGCGGCGCTGGCCTTCCTGACCGGCTTCTTCGGCATCGCCGGCGTGTCCTTCGCGCTGCTGGTGCTGAACCGGCCGTTCGGCTTCGTCGCGTTGCTGGGCGTCATCGCGCTGTTTGGCATGATCATCCGCAACTCCGTCATCCTGATCGACCAGATCGAGCAGGACCGTGCTCGCGGCGTGCCGGACTGGTCGGCTGTCGTCGAGTCGGCGGTGCGGCGTTTCCGCCCCATCGTGCTGACCGCTGCTGCGGCCGTGCTGGCCATGATTCCACTGTCGCGCAGCGTGTTCTGGGGGCCGATGGCCGTGGCCATCATGGGCGGCCTCATCGTCGCTACGGCACTGACGCTGTTGGCGCTGCCAGCCATGTACGCGGCCGTCTTCCGCGTCGAGCGCCCGGAGCGGGAAAGCCAGCTCTGACCAAGGGTTTTACCGCCCCCGCCTCAGGGGCGGCCGGCAGGCGGCGCGGCATCGCTACAATCGACGGTTTGCCGAATCGCCTACGGGGCTGCCGCATCTGCTAGCAGGGGCAGCCCAACCAGAACCAACCCGTTGCGCGGGTGGCGAAATTGGTAGACGCACCAGGTTTAGGTCCTGACGCCTTCACGGGCGTGCCGGTTCGAGTCCGGCCCCGCGCACCACTGTCCTTCAACTGTTCCCGAGTCCATCATGGCCGTCACCGTCGAAACCCTCGAAAAGCTGGAACGCCGCATCACCCTGCACGTGGCGGCCACTGACATCAACAGCGAAGTCGAAGCTCGCCTGAAGAAACTGGCGCGCACCGTCAAGGCCGACGGCTTCCGCCCCGGCAAGGTGCCGATGAGCGTCGTGGCCCAGCGCTACGGCTACTCGGTGCAGTACGAGGTCGTCAACGACAAGCTCGGCGCCGCCTTCAACACCGCCGCCAACGAAGCCCAGCTGCGCGTTGCCGGTGCCCCGCGCATCGAGCAGAAGAACGAAGCGCCCGAAGGCCAGATGGCTTTCGATGCGACGTTCGAGGTCTACCCCGAAGTCAAGATCGGTGACCTGGCCGGCGCCGAAGTCGAGCGCGTCACCAGCGACGTGACCGAAGAAGCCATCGACAAGACCGTCGAGATCCTGCGCAAGCAGCGCCGCAGCTTCGCCCAGCGCCCGGCCGCCGACGTTGCCGAGGCCGGTGACCGCGTCACCATCGACTTCGAAGGCAAGCTCGACGGCGAGCCCTTCCAGGGCGGCAAGGCCGAGGGTTTCCAGTTCCTGATCGGCGAAGGCCAGATGCTGGAGCAGTTCGACGCAGCTGTTCGTGGCATGAAGGCCGGCGAGAGCAAGACCTTCCCGCTGCAGTTCCCCGAGGACTACCACGGCAAGGACGTCGCCGGCAAGGAAGCCGACTTCCTGGTCACCGTCAAGAAGATCGAAGCCCAGCACCTGCCCGAAGTGAACGAGGCTTTCGCCAAGGCCCTCGGCATCAAGGACGCTTCCGTCGACGCCTTGCGCGCCGATATCAAGAAGAACCTTGAGCGCGAAGTGAAGTTCCGCGTGCTGGCTCGTAACAAGGGCGCCGTCATGGACGCGCTGGTGGCCGTTTCCGAGCTGGAAGTGCCTAACGCCCTGGTGCAGGGTGAAGCCGAGCGCATGGTCGGCCAGGCCCGCGAGGACCTGAAGAAGCGCGGCGTCAAGGACGCCGACAAGGCCGAGATCCCCGCCGACATCTTCAAGCCCCAAGCCGAGCGCCGCGTTCGCCTGGGCCTGGTGGTCGCCGAGCTGGTGCGCTCCAACAACCTGCAGGCCAAGCCGGCCCAGCTGCAGGCGCACATCGAAGAGCTGTCTCAGAGCTATGAGAAGCCCGCTGAAGTCATGCGCTGGTACCTGAGCGACCGTGAGCGTATGGCCGAGGTCGAGGCCGTCGTTGTCGAGAACAACGTCACGGAATTCGTGCTCGCCAATGCCAAGGTCAGCGACAAGGCCCTGCCTTTCGACGAGCTGATGGCTGCCGGCAACTGATTTGCCCACACGTGAAGAAGGCGCCGCGCCGCAAGGCCCGGCGCCTTCTTTATTGCGTGGCCATAATTCGCCCCCATGTCAGTCGACAACGCCAATCTCCAAGGATCTGAATGAGCGCGCTTGAAACCAGCAATCTGGGCATGGTGCCCATGGTCATCGAACAGTCGGGCCGCGGCGAGCGCGCCTACGACATCTACTCGCGCCTGCTGCGCGAGCGCATCATCTTCCTGGTCGGCCCGGTCAACGATGGCGTCGCCAACCTCGTCGTCGCCCAGTTGCTGTTCCTGGAGAGCGAGAACCCCGACAAGGAAATCTCGCTCTACATCAACAGCCCCGGCGGCAGCGTTTCCGCCGGCATGTCCATCTACGACACGATGAACTTCATCAAGCCCGAGGTGTCGACGCTGTGCATGGGCATGGCGGCCAGCATGGGCGCCTTCCTGCTGGCGGCAGGTGCCAAGGGCAAGCGCTTCTCGCTGCCCAACGCCAAGGTCATGATCCACCAGCCGCTGGGCGGCGCGCAGGGCCAGGCTACCGACATTGAAATCCATGCGCGTGAAATCCTGAAGACTCGCGATGCCTTGAACCGCATCCTGGCCGAGCGCACCGGCCAGAGCCTGGAGAAAATCCAGTCCGACACCGAGCGCGACTACTTCATGTCTGCGGCCGAGGCGCAGGGCTACGGGCTGATCGACCAGGTGCTGGAACACCGGCCCTGAGTTCGTGAGGGGCTGTCGCCAGCCCCGGATTCGCCGCGGAATCGGGGCCCTTATCCCCACGAGGGCCCCGAGATCGTTTGGACTATCATCATTCGAGGCACTCCGCCTCTTCATCGAGCAGTTTCATGGCCGAGAAAAAAGGCACTTCCAGCGAAAAAGTTTTGTACTGCTCGTTCTGCGGCAAGAGCCAGCATGAGGTCAAGAAACTGATCGCTGGCCCGTCGGTGTTCATCTGCGATGAATGCATCGAACTGTGCAATGACATCGTCCGCGACGAGATCCCGGCGCCGGCTCCGGCCGCGCGCTCGGCCAAGTCCGACCTGCCCGTGCCGAGCGAGATCAAGGCCAGCCTCGACCAGTACGTCATCGGCCAGGACGTAGCTAAGCGCACCCTCGCCGTTGCGGTCTACAACCACTACAAGCGCCTGCGCCACATGTCGACGAGCAAGGACTCGGTCGAGCTGTCCAAGAGCAACATCCTGCTGATCGGCCCCACCGGCTCCGGCAAGACGCTGCTGGCGCAGACGCTGGCCCGCCTGCTGAACGTGCCCTTCGTGATCGCCGATGCGACGACGCTGACCGAGGCCGGCTATGTCGGCGAGGACGTCGAGAACATCATCCAGAAGCTGCTGCAGAACTGCAATTACGACGTCGAGCGTGCGCAGCGAGGCATCGTCTACATCGACGAAATCGACAAGATCTCGCGCAAGGCCGACAACCCTTCCATCACGCGGGACGTGTCCGGCGAAGGCGTGCAGCAGGCGCTGCTCAAGCTCGTCGAAGGCACGATGGCCTCGGTGCCGCCGCAGGGCGGCCGCAAGCACCCGAACCAGGACTTCCTGCAGATCGACACGACCAACATCTTGTTCATCTGCGGCGGCGCCTTCGACGGCCTGGAGAAGGTCATCCAGAACCGCAGCGAGAAGTCCGGCATCGGCTTCGGTGCGAACGTGAAGAGCAAGAGCGACAAGAAGGTCGGCGAGGTCTTCCGCGAGTGCGAGCCCGAGGACATCATCAAGTTCGGTCTCATCCCTGAACTGGTCGGCCGCCTGCCCGTCGTCGCGACGCTGGGCGAGCTGACCGAAGACGCGCTGGTGCAGATCCTCACCGAGCCCAAGAACGCGCTGCTCAAGCAATACCAGCAGCTGTTCCAGATGGACGGCGTCGAGCTCGAGATCCGCAAGCCGGCGCTGGCTGCCATCGCCCGCAAGGCGCTGGCGCGCAAGACCGGCGCTCGTGGCCTGCGCTCCATCATGGAGCAGTCGCTGATCGACACCATGTTCGACCTGCCCGCGCTCGATGGCGTGGAGAAGGTCGTGCTGGACGAGCACAACATCGAGGACACCTCGGCACGTCCCTTGCTGGTCTATCGCGAACAGGCGAAAGCCAGCGCCTGAGCCCCCGCTAAGCCCTCAACTTGCAATCGCCCCCTCAGGCCTGATATCGGCCTGAGAAAGAGAGGTCTTCATGTCCGGACACCCCATCCTCCCCGCCGACCCCATCACGCTGCCGCTGCTGCCGCTGCGCGATGTCGTGGTCTTCCCGCACATGGTCATCCCGCTGTTCGTGGGCCGGCCGAAGTCCATCAAGGCGCTCGAAGCCGCCATGGAAGCGGGTCGCCAGATCATGCTGGTCGCCCAGAAGGCCGCCGGCAAGGACGAGCCCAAGCCCGAAGACATGTTCGAGGTCGGCTGCGTCTCCAGCATCCTGCAGATGTTGAAGCTGCCCGACGGCACCGTGAAGGTGCTGGTCGAAGGCCTGCAGCGCGCCACGACGCTGTCCATCACCGAGCCGGGCGAGCACTTCGTTGCCGAAGTGACGCCCATCCCGCCCGAGACCGAGCACGCGCCCGAAGTCGAGGCCCTGCGTCGCGCCGTCACCCAGCAGTTCGACCAGTACGTCAAGCTCAACAAGAAGATCCCGCCCGAGATCCTCACCTCCATCGGCGGCATCGACGATCCGGGTCGCCTGGCCGACACCATCGCCGCCCACCTGCCGCTCAAGCTCGACGCCAAGCAGGCCGTGCTGGACCTGTCTGAAGTGGCGAAGCGGCTCGAGAAGCTGCTCGACCTGCTCGAGCATGAGGTCGACATCCTGCAGGTGGAAAAGCGCATCCGTGGTCGCGTCAAGCGCCAGATGGAGAAGAGCCAGCGCGAGTACTACCTGAACGAGCAGGTCAAAGCCATCCAGAAGGAACTCGGTGACGGCGAAGAGGGCGCCGACATGGAGGAGCTCGAGAAGAAGATCATCGCGGCCAAGATGCCCAAGGAGGCCCGCAAGAAGGCCGACACCGAGCTCAAGAAGCTCAAGCTCATGTCGCCCATGTCCGCTGAAGCGACCGTGGTGCGCAACTACATCGACACGCTGGTCAACCTGCCCTGGAGCAAGAAGACCAAGATCAAGCACGATCTCAAGAACGCCGAGGACGTGCTGAACGAAGACCACTACGGCCTTGAGAAGGTCAAGGACCGCATCCTTGAATATCTCGCGGTGCAGCAACGCGTCGACAAGCTCAAGGCACCCATCCTGTGCCTTGTAGGCCCCCCGGGCGTCGGCAAGACGTCGCTGGGCCAGAGCGTGGCGCGGGCCACCGGCCGCAAGTTCGTCCGCATGGCCTTGGGCGGCGTGCGCGACGAGGCGGAGATCCGTGGCCACCGCCGCACCTACATCGGCTCCATGCCGGGCAAGGTGCTGCAGAGCCTGTCCAAGGTCGGCACGCGCAACCCGCTGTTCCTGCTCGACGAGATCGACAAGCTGGGTATGGACTTCCGTGGCGACCCGTCTTCGGCGCTGCTGGAGGTGCTGGACCCCGAGCAGAACCACACGTTCGGCGACCACTACGTCGAGGTCGACTTCGACCTGTCAGACGTGATGTTCGTGGCCACCTCCAACTCGATGAACATTCCGCCGGCCCTGCTGGACCGGATGGAAGTGATCCGCCTGTCGGGCTACACCGAGGACGAGAAGGTCAACATCGCGCAGACCTACCTACTGCCCAAGCAACGCAAGAACAACGGCGTGCTGGACGAGGAACTGGAGGTCACGGAATCCGCGATCCGTGGCGTCATCCGCTACTACACCCGTGAAGCCGGCGTGCGCTCGCTCGAGCGCGAGATGTCCAAGATCTGCCGCAAGGTCGTCAAGGGCATCCAGCTCAAGACCTATGAAGGCAAGGTCACCGTTGCCGAGGACAACCTCAACGACTTCCTCGGTGTGCGGAAGTACGACTTCGGCCGCGCCGAGAAGAAGAACCAGGTCGGCCAGGTCGTGGGTCTCGCTTGGACCGAGGTGGGCGGCGACCTGCTGACCATCGAAGCCACCGCGATGCCGGGCAAGGGCAACATCATCCGCACCGGTTCGCTGGGCGACGTGATGAAGGAGTCCGTCGAAGCCGCCCGCACGGTGGTGCGTTCGCGCGCTCGTCGCCTGGGCATCAAGGACGAGGTCTTCGAGAAGCGCGACGTGCACGTCCACGTGCCGGACGGCGCCACGCCCAAGGACGGCCCGAGCGCCGGTGCTGCAATGACGACGGCCTTCGTGTCGGCGCTGACCGGCATCCCGGTGCGGGCGGATGTGGCGATGACGGGCGAGATCACGCTGCGCGGCGAGGTCACGGCCATCGGCGGGCTGAAAGAGAAACTGCTCGCGGCCCATCGCGGCGGCATCAAGACCGTGATGATTCCGGAAGAGAACGTCAAGGACTTGCAGGACATCCCCGAGAACGTCAAGAACCAGCTCGAGATCGTGCCCGTGCGCTGGATCGAGCACGTGCTGGAGGTAGCACTCGAATCAAACCCGGTGCCGCTGCCGGATGAGGAAGTGACAGTTGCTGCGGCCAAGCCGGAAGAGGCGACGGCCAAGAGTCCGGTCGTGCCTCATTGAGTACAGCCGGCTTGTCATCCGGCTAAAAACCGGGTTACAATGCCGGCTTCGCTGAACGGGCAACTGCTCAGCAAATGCGGGATTAGCTCAGTTGGTAGAGCGATACCTTGCCAAGGTATAGGTCGAGAGTTCGAGTCTCTTATCCCGCTCCAGATTTTTCCTAAATGGGAAGCCCAGGCTTCCCATTTTCGTCAAGACCGCACCAACGGTTTTGACCGGGTTTGCAGCGGCGCGGTAGCAAAGCGGTTATGCCCCGGATTGCAAATCCGGTTAGTCCGGTTCGACTCCGGACCGCGCCTCCAAAAACACACTCATGCGGGTGTAGCTCAGTTGGTAGAGCGCAACCTTGCCAAGGTTGAGGTCACGAGTTCGAGCCTCGTTACCCGCTCCAAGAAATCGGTTCGCACCGATGTTTGGTCGCAAGACCGGACGAAATGCGGGATTAGCTCAGTTGGTAGAGCGATACCTTGCCAAGGTATAGGTCGAGAGTTCGAGTCTCTTATCCCGCTCCAAACTTCACGGGAGATTCGTTCATCGAATCTCCCGTTTTCTTTTGTCGGGCCGGGATAATCCCCGCGCCGCCCGGGTGGCGAAATCGGTAGACGCAGCGGACTTAAAATCCGCCTTCTGGAAACGGAAGTACGGGTTCGAGTCCCGTCCTGGGCACCACTCCTCCAACGGTCAGCACTTGCTTGCCGTTGCTGTTTTCGGGCTGCCAGGAATGGACATCCATGCCCTGCCAGCCGAGCACCTGCTCGACCCATGCCTGCAGTGCGGCGGGGTTGCCGCTGGTCACGACATCGAGGGCGGGTCGATCCTCCGGCGATGGCGTCCACAGGTCGGCGGCGCGGCGAGCCACAGCGGTCTCGATACGCAGCAAGTTCACATCAGAGCCGAGTGCCTGCTGCCAAAGCGGCTCGATCAACGGGTAGTGCGTGCAACCCAGCAGCGCTGTATCGACGCTGGCATCGCGCAGCGGCGCGCAGTAGCGCTCGACCAAGGCGCGCAGTTCCACGCTGCCCAGATCACCGGCCTCGATTCGGTCGACGATGCCGGGGCAGCCCTGGACGACGATCTCGCGTTCTCCCGCGTGGCGTTCGATCAGCGCGCGCAGCCGGTCGCTTGCGGCCGTGGCCGGGGTTGCCAGCAGGCCGATCCGCCCATTGCGCGTGGCTGCCACCGCCGGCTTGATGCCCGGCTCGGTGCCGACGAAGGGCAGGTTGGGCCAGCGGGCGCGTAGCGCTTCGATGGCGTGTGCCGTGGCCGTGTTGCAGGCGACGACGATCAGAGCCGCGCCCTGTGCGATCAGGTGCTCGGTGATGGCGATGCTGCGCGCGCGGATCTCCTCGGGGCTGCGGTTGCCATACGGCGCGTAGGCCGTGTCGGCCAGGTAGCGCAGCCGGGCGGAGGGCAGCAGGGCGCGCAGTTCGCGCAACACAGTGAAGCCGCCGACGCCGGAGTCAAATACGCCGATGCTTGCGCCGATTTCTCGGTCAGGTGAGGGGGCAATCTTCATGGGCGAAGGCAGTCTAGCTTCACGATTCGAGAGGCCTCTCCAAAAGACTTTTCCCGAGGCCGGCGAGGCTCTGGCTAGAATCGAACGATCGTGCTTTTTTATGCGCAGCTCCTGCTGGAGCGCCTCGTAGAATCCACTTAACGTTTACGTCAATTCGAGCTGGAGTTTTCGATGAAGGTCTTGGTTCCTGTCAAACGCGTCGTGGACTACAACGTCAAGGTGCGCGTGAAGAGTGATGGCACGGGCGTCGACATCGCCAATGTGAAGATGTCGATGAACCCCTTCGACGAAATTGCCGTCGAAGAGGCAGTGCGGCTCAAGGAAAAGGGCGTGGTCACGGAAATCATTGCCGTGACCTGCGGCGTGGCGGCGGCCCAGGACATCCTGCGCACGGCCATGGCCATCGGCGCTGACCGCGCCATCCTGGTGGAAACCGATGCCGAACTGCAGCCGCTGGCCGTCGCCAAGCTGCTGAAGGCGCTGGTGGACAAGGAGCAGCCGCAACTGGTCATCCTGGGCAAGCAGGCCATCGATGACGACTGCAACCAGACCGGCCAGATGTTGGCCGCGCTGGCCAACCTGCCGCAGGGCACGTTCGCGAGCAAGGTGGAAGTGGCCGGCGACAAGGTGGCCGTGACCCGCGAGGTGGATGGCGGCCTGGAAACGGTGTCCCTGAGCCTGCCGGCCGTCGTGACGACCGACCTGCGCCTGAACGAGCCGCGTTACGTGACGCTGCCCAACATCATGAAGGCGCGCAAGAAGCCGCTGGAGACCATCAAGCCGGCCGACCTGGGCGTGGACGTGACGCCGCGCATCAAGACGCTGACGGTTGCTGAGCCGCCCAAGCGCGGTGCCGGCGTGAAGGTGCCGGATGTGGCGACCCTTGTCGCCAAGCTCAAGACCGAAGCCAAGGTCATCTAAGTCGCCTCGCACAAGAAATCTGGAGTTGAAGACATGACCGCACTCGTCATTGCCGAACACGACAGCGCCTCCATCAGGGGCGCAACGCTGAACACCGTCACCGCCGCCGCAGCCCTGGGTGGCGACGTGCATGTGCTGGTGGCTGGCCACAACGCCGCTGCCGCCGCCGCCGCTGCCTCGCAGATCGCTGGCGTCGCCAAGGTGCTGCACGCCGACTCGGCCGCGCTGGCCGAAGGCCTGGCGGAGAACGTTGCCGCGCAGGTGATCGCGCTGGCCTCCGGCTACAGCCACATCCTCTTCCCGGCCACTGCCTCGGGCAAGAACGTCGCCCCGCGCGTCGCCGCCTTGCTGGACGTGGCCCAGGTGAGCGAAATCAGCAAGGTCATCAGCGCTGACACGTTCGAGCGTCCCATCTACGCCGGCAATGCGATCGCGACCGTGCAGAGCCTGGACGCGACCAAGGTCATCACCGTGCGCACGACCGGCTTCGATCCTGCTGCGGCGACCGGCGGCTCCGCTGCCGTCGAATCCATCACGGCCGCTGCCGACAGCGGCAAGAGCAGCTTCGTCGGCCGTGAGGTGACGAAGAGCGACCGCCCGGAGCTGACCGCCGCCAAGATCATCGTGTCGGGTGGCCGAGCGCTGGGCAGCAGCGACAAGTTCATGGAAGTGCTGACGCCGCTGGCCGACAAGCTCGGCGCGGCGCTGGGTGCCTCGCGCGCCGCCGTTGACGCGGGCTATGCGCCCAACGACTGGCAGGTCGGCCAGACCGGCAAGATCGTCGCGCCGCAGCTCTACATCGCCGCCGGCATCTCGGGCGCCATCCAGCATCTGGCCGGCATGAAGGACTCCAAGGTCATCGTCGCGATCAACAAGGACCCGGAAGCGCCGATCTTCTCGGTGGCCGACTACGGCCTGGAAGCCGATCTGTTCACAGCCGTGCCGGAGCTCGTCGCCGCGCTGTAAGCCGACGGCCATCACTGCCGGGCGCCCCGACCGTCGTCGCGGCGCCCTTTTTGTTTCCGCAAGGAGGAACAAATGAGTTACCAAGCTCCCGTCAAGGACATGCTCTTCAATATCCAGCACCTCGCCGGGCTGGAGACGCTAACGAACCAAGTCCCCGCCTTTGCGGACTACGGCCTGGACACCGCTGCCGCCGTGCTGGACGAATGCGCCAAGCTGACGCAGGACGTCATCGCGCCGCTGAACTTCGAGGGCGACAAGAACCCGTCGAGCTGGAAGGACGGCGTGGTGACAACGACGCCCGGCTTCAAGGAGGCCTTCCGCGCCTATGCCGAGGGTGGCTGGCAGGGGCTGGTGCACCCGTCCGAGTTCGGCGGCCAGGGCGCGCCCAAGACGATTGCGGCGGCCTGCAATGAGATGCTGCAGGCGGCCAACATGAGCTTTGCGCTGTGTCCGCTGCTGACCGACGGTGCCGTCGAGGCGCTGCTGACCGCCGGCAGCGATGAGCAGCGTGCCGTCTACATCCCCAAGCTGCTGGACGGTTCGTGGACGGGCACCATGTGCCTCACCGAGCCGCAGGCCGGCTCCGACCTGGCCCTGGTGCGCACGCGCGCCGAGCCGCAAGGCGACGGCACCTACAAGATCTTCGGCACCAAGATCTTCATCACCTACGGTGAGCACGACATGGCCGAGAACATCGTCCACCTCGTGCTGGCCCGCGTGGCCGGTGCGCCGGAGGGCGTGAAGGGCATCAGCCTGTTCCTGGTGCCGAAGTTCCTGGTCAACGCGGACGGTACGTTAGGCGATCGCAACGATGCGCATTGCGTGTCCATCGAACACAAGATGGGCATCAAGGCGAGCCCGACAGCGGTCCTCCAATTTGGTGACCATGGTGGCGCCGTCGGCACGCTGATCGGCCAGGAGAACCGCGGCCTGGAATACATGTTCATCATGATGAACGCGGCCCGCTACGGTGTGGGTGTGCAGGGCATCGGCATCGCCGACCGTGCCTACCAGAAGGCGGTTGCCTATGCGAAGGACCGCGTGCAGTCGCGCCCGGTGGATGGCTCGGTGGCCGGCAGCGCCGCCATCATCCATCACCCTGACGTGCGCCGCATGCTGATGACGATGCGCTCGCTGACCGAGGGCTGTCGCGCGATGGCGAGCACGGCGGCGGCGGCGTTTGACGCTGCCCATCACCACCCTGATGCCGACGCCCGCAAGCAGAACCAGGCCTTCTACGAGTTCATGGTGCCGCTGGTGAAGGGCTACAGCACCGAGATGAGCCTGGAGGTCACGTCGCTGGGCGTGCAGGTGCATGGCGGCATGGGCTTCATCGAGGAAACCGGCGCGGCGCAGTACTACCGCGACGCCAAGATCCTGACCATCTACGAAGGCACGACGGCCATCCAGGCCAATGACCTGGTCGGGCGCAAGACGGCGCGTGACGGCGGGCAGCTGGCGCGCGCCGTGGCAGGGCAGGTCGAGGTGACGGAGGGCGAGCTGGCCAGGCGCGACAGCGCCGCTGCGCGCGCTGTGTGCAAGGCGCTGCGTGCGTCCCGCGAGGACTACCTCGCCGCCGTCGACTTCATCGCCGGCTCGGCCAAGGCCAACCCGAACGCGGCCTATGCCGGCTCGGTGCCCTATCTGATGCTGGCGGGCAACCTCGTCGCCGGCTGGCAGCTCGCCCGCGCGCTGCTGGCTGCCGAAGACGCGTTGGCGACTGACAGGCCTTTCATGGCAGCCAAGATCGCTACGGCGCGTTTCTACGCCGAGCACATCCTGCCGCGCACCGCGTCACTGCGCTCGGCAATCGTCGACGGCGCCGACAGCGTCACTGCCCTTTCCCTCGAAGCCTTTTGATGACCTTGCGGGTTGGACCACGCGCAGAGCGTGTGCTCCGACCCCAACTTACTGAGTGAGTTCACCTTGGCCCTGCCTCCCATCCTGCAGAACCTGCCGCTGCCCATCATCGGCTCGCCGCTGTTCATCATCAGCAACCCCAAGCTCGTCATCGAGCAGTGCAAGGCCGGCGTCGTCGGCTCCATGCCGGCTCTGAATGCGCGGCCTGCCGAGCTGCTCGACGAGTGGCTGGCCGAGATCACCGAAACGCTGGCGGCCTACAACCGCGCCAACCCGGACAAGCCGGCCGCGCCGTTCGCCATCAACCAGATCGTGCACAAGAGCAACGAGCGCCTGGAGCACGACATGGCGGTCTGCGCCAAGTACAAGGTGCCGATCATCATCACGTCGCTCGGCGCGCGCGAGGATGTGAACAACGCAGTGCATGCCTGGGGCGGCGTCGTGCTGCACGACATCATCAACAACAAGTTCGCCCGCAAGGCCATCGAGAAGGGCGCTGACGGCCTGATCGCCGTGGCAGCGGGTGCCGGTGGCCACGCGGGCGTGAAGAGCCCGTTCGCGCTGATCCAGGAGATCCGTGAATGGTTCGACGGCCCGGTGGCGCTGTCGGGATCAATAGCCACCGGCGACGCGGTGCTGGCCGCGCAGGCCATGGGTGCCGACTTCGGCTACATCGGCTCGGCCTTCATCGCGACCGACGAGGCCCGTGCCAGCGACGAGTACAAGCAGATGATCGTCGCCAGCAACAGCGATGACATTGTCTACAGCAACCTGTTCACCGGCGTGCATGGCAACTACCTGCGCGGCTCCATCGTCGCGGCCGGACTGGACCCGGACAAGCTGCCTGAGAGCGACCCCAGTGCGATGAACTTCGGCGGCGGCGCGGCCAAGGCCTGGAAGGACATCTGGGGCAGCGGCCAGGGCATAGGCGCGGTGCGTGAAGTGCTGCCGACAGCGCAGCTCGTGGCCCGCTTGAAGCGCGAGTACCTCGCGGCCCGTGAGCGCCTGAAGCTCGGCTGAGCCGTCAGCGGATGCGCCAGGCCGGCAGTGTCCAACCCGTCCACAAGGCCAGGCCGCGCAGCAGCACCGCTGTCGCGGCCGCTGCGCTGATGGCGGCCCACTGCGGCGCGTTCACGTGCACGGCCGCCACCAGCACCCAGGCGCCGACGAAGCTGCACAGCGCATAGGGCCGGTGGTCGTGGAAGGCCGCCGGGATCTCGTTGCAGACGATGTCGCGCAGCACGCCGCCGAAGGTGGCCGTGATGACGCCCATGAGCACGGCGACGATGGGCGGCTGGCCCAGGTCCAGCGCGATCAGCGTGCCGTTGGCCGTGAACAGGCCCAGGCCCAGTGCATCCGGCCACTGGATGGCCTTCTCGGTCAGCGCCAGATGGCGCCCGCGCATGAAGAGCATGGCGGCAAAGGACAGGCCCATCAGCGCCCACAGCCAGTCGGCATGCTCGACCCAGAAAAAGGGCCGGCGGTCCAGCAGCACGTCGCGCAGCGTGCCGCCGCCGAAGGCGGACAGGCCCGCAATGATGCATAGGCCGACGACATCGAGCTGCTTGCGTGCGCCGGCCAGCAGCCCGGACAGCGCGAAGGCGAGGGTCGCTGCGATCTCGACCGCCGCCTGCAGCGTGGAGAAGTTGATGACGGGAGGCTTCATAGCAGGGCTGCGTCCTTGAGGAAGCGGGACGGGTGTTCGGGGTCGAAGGTCATCGTCAGGCGGCGCCTGGCGCGCGTCATCGCGACGTAGAGCAGGTTGCGGTTCTCCGTCGAGCCCTCGCCGAACTCGTCTCGGTTCAGATGCGGGATGAGCACATGGTCGAACTCCAGGCCTTTGGCCGCCTCGATGCTGGACAGCGCCACGCGTTCGCTGGCGCTCAGGCCGCGGCGCGTCCTGTCCATCGCCGAGAACATGCGGAAGGCGCCGTCGACGCCCGCGTCTTCGGCGACGGCAAGACAGTGCAGCTGCCTGACGTTGTCGGCCACCTGGGCGGCGTCTTCCTTGCGCACGAACACGCGGGCGGCGAGCTTCAGCGGGTCCAGCGCCTTCAGGAAGGACGCTTCGAAGGCGTCGAAGTCGTTGCCGCGCAGGATGGCCAGTGCCGCCTCCAGCTGGCGCCGTGCGGCCGGGTCGGCGCTGCGCAGCACGTGGCCCTCGATGAAGGCCTGCGTCGAGTCCATCTGTGCCGAGGCCTCGGCGACGGCGGCGCGCTGGGCCGCCGTGCTGTCCAGGTGTCGCAGTTCCAGGCTGTCCACCTTGGCGCCGGAGAACATCAGCAGGGCGTCCAGCAGCCGTGCGCGCCGCGTGGCGTCCTCGAAGCCGGTGAAGTCACGGTGTGCGTGGGCATAGAGGCCGCGCACCAGCAGGGTCTCGGGGCGCTCCAGGTAGGGCGCGAAGCCCACCGAACCGTAGGGCACGGCCAGGCGCAGCAGCTCGTGTTCGATCAATACCGACTGCGCGGGATGGCGCAACAGCACGCGCAGGCTGGTGAGCGTCTTCTGTTGGTGGTGGGCCTGCGCCTGGCGGGCGACGAACTCGGCCGCCAGGCGCGGGGTTTCGCAGCGCTCCAGCAGGATGTCGGTGCGCAGTGACTCGTCCGCCGCGTAGGGCTTGCGGGCGAGCGCCCCCAGATGCCGTGCAAGCTGGGGGCTGAAGCGGCGGCTTTGCGTGAGCGGCAGTACCTGCGGCGTGCCGATCTCCGCCTTGAAATGCTCGCCCATGAACGCGGCCTCGGCGCCGGTCTGCGAGTGGATGACCTGGTCGCGGTCGCCCACCGCCACGAAGGCCGCGCGGGGGGTGGCGGCCAGCACCGCCTTGAGCACGGTGAAGGCGGCGCGGTTCACATCGTGCATCTCGTCGACGCAGAGCAGCGACAGGCTCAGGTCGAGCGGGTCGTCGCCGGCTGCGATCTCGCCGGTCGTCAACAGGCGGGCGAGGTCGTAGGTGGCATCGCCATCGAACTGGTACTCGGGGTGATCGGGGTGACCACCCTTGCGGATGAACTCGTAGCGCTGCCACACCCGCATCGTGAAGTAGCCAAAGCCCAGCTCGTCGGCCAGGGCGGGCGTCAGGCGTTCCTCGGGGTCCAGGTGCTGCATCACCATGCGGCCCTTGAGCAGGTCGAAGGACTGGAGCAGGCCTTCGACGAGGTCGCCGGGCATGGCGTTGTGCATCATCTCGTCGGGGTAGGGCTCCTCGGGTACCGACTGGGCGCGCTCGATGGCGCGCACGACATACGGCTTCACCTGCTCCAGCGACGTGAGTGTGGGCGTCTTCACGCCTTCGAAATTCGCCAGCAGTGCGCGGCTGAAGGCCTCGAAGGTCTGGATGCGCAGTTGTTGAACGGTGGCCTTGGGCACGCCGATGTGGGCCAGGCGCTCCCGCAAGGCCTCGACGGCCGGCGCGGTCGCCGTGAGCGCCAGCACGGTCTCGGGCGGCGCGCCGCGCTGCAGGGCCTGGGCGATGCGCAGGGCCAGCGTGGTGGTCTTGGCGGCGCCTGCGTTGGCCTCGACGAGCAGCAGCCGGCTTCTCAGCAGCTGGATGGCGAGTTGCTCGTCACTCGGCGTGATGTGGGTGGGCTGGAAGGGGGCGTCGCTCATGGTGCGGATTGGACCGCAGATGCAGGCCGAGTCCCCCGGCCACGGTCACTTCACAGTCGCCCACCTCGCCTGCGGCGCATCGTTGGCCGAGTGCGGGATCGTCACGCCCGCCTTCATCGCCCACGGCCGCACCTGGTGGTGGATGGGGATGAAAAGGAACTCATCGCGCGTGCGCTTGAGCGCCTCTTGCATCAGCGCCAGTCGCTTGGGGGCATCCGTCTCGACCTTCATCTGCTGCACCAGTGCATCGACCTTCGCGTCGCTGATGCGCGAGTAGTTGCCCTTGCCGTCGGCACCGCTGGTCTTGGTGTGGACGATGTCCTGCAGCGTGTATTGCGCGTCAAAGGTCGTCACGCCCCAGCCGTACAGGTACAGCGGCAGGTCGAAGCGCTGCAGCGCGGCCGAATGCTGGCTCATCGGCTGTGTCGTCAGCTTGGCCTTCACGCCGATGCGCGACCACATCGACACCACCGCCTGGCAGATTTCCTCGTCGTTGACGTAGCGGTCGTTCGGGCAGGCCAGCGGCACCTCGAAGCCGTCTGCGAACCCAGCCTCCGCCATCAACTGCTTGGCGCGCGCCACGTCGGGCCTGGCCACCACGTCGAGTTCGGCCGACCAGCCGTAGGCCACCGGCGCCACCATGAGCGCTGCGGGGATCGACAGGCCGCGCATCAGGCTGCGTTTGATGGCCTCGCGGTCGATGGCCAGCGACATGGCTTCGCGCACGCGCCGGTCCTTGAACGGGTTTTTGCCCTTCACGCTGGCGCCCTTGATCTCTTCGCTGCCGAGGTCCAGTGCAAAGAAGATCGTGCGGTTCTCGGGCCCGTCGATGACCTTGAGACGCGGGTCGGCCTTGAGCTTGGCCACGTCCTGCGGCGGCAGGTCGGTCAGCAGGTCCAGCGCGCCCGACAGCAGCGCGGCGACGCGTGTCGCGTCGGACTTGATCGGCAGATAGGTCACCTCCGAGACGTTGCCCTTGGGCTTGTCCCACCAATCCTTGTTGGCCACCATCGTGACCTTCTGGTCCGGCGTCCAGCCGGTGATCTTGAACGGCCCGGTGCCCATCGCGTTGCGCGAGGCGTAGGTGTCTTCCTTGGCCTTGAAGTCCTGCGGGTTCTCGGAGCGGTTCTTCGTCGCCCAGGCCTTGCTGACGATGCGCGCGAAGGTCAGGTTGCGCAGCAGCACGGGGCTGGGGCCGTCGAGCAGCAGGTCCACCGTGTGGCTGTCGATCTTCTTGACCTCCTTGATGCCCGACACGTAGATGACCATGTTGCTGGCCGGGTGCTTGATGCGCTGCAGGCTGAAGACCACGTCGTCGGCCGTGAACGGCGTGCCGTCGTGGAACTTCACGCCCTTGCGCAGCTCGAAGCGCACCTGGGTGGGCGTCACGAAGGTCCACTTGGTGGCCAGCGCGGGCTCGACATCGAATTTCTCCGTGTAGCGCGTCAGGCCCTCGTAGGCATAGCCCTGGATGGTGGTCGTCGCGGAGTGGTTCTGCGAATGCGGGTCCAGCGTCTGGATGTCGTTCTGCGCGGCCCAGCGCAGCGGGTTCGCGCTGGACAGGCCGGCGGCCAGCAGCAGGGCACAGAGGGTGGCGAGTTGTTTCATTTGATGGTGGTGTAGCGAGCTTCGAAGTAGTCGTTGGAGCGGTGGATGGTGCCCACGCCCTTCTTCATCGCCCAGGGGCGGATCTGGTGGTGGACGGGGATGAACAGCGCCTCGTCGCGTATGCGCAGCAGCGCCTCCTTGATCAGCGCGTTGCGTTTGGGGACATCGGGCTCGAACTTGATCTTCTGGATCAGGCCGTCGAGTTTCGCGTCGCTGACCTTGCCGAAGTTGAAGTTGCCATCGGCGCCCGTCGTGCGCGTATGGCCCCAAGCCTGCATGCCGTAGAGCGCGTCATAGGTCGACACGCCCCAGCCCAGCATGAAGAACGGCGACTCGTGGCGCTGGAAGGTCTGGCTGTGCGTCGCGAACGGCGCGCCGATCAGCCGCGCCTTCACGCCCACCTTTGCCCACATCGACACCGCCGCCTGGCAGACCTGCTCGTCGTTGACGTAGCGGTTGTTGGGGCAGTGCAGCGGCACCTCGAAGCCCTGCGGGTAGCCGGCCTCGGCCAGCAGCTTGCGGGCCTTGTCGAGGTCGGGCTTGACCGGCGCGTCCAGCGCCGCGTCATAGCCGTTGACGCCCGGCGGGATCATCAGCGCGCCGGGCACCGACAGGCCGCGCATGATGCTGCGCTTGATGGCCTCGCGGTCCAGCGCCAGGTTCAGCGCTTCCCGCACGCGCTTGTCCTTGAAAGGATTTTTGCCCTTCACGCTGGAGTCGCGCAGTTCCTCGCTGCCCTGGTCCATGACGAAGAAGATGGTGCGGATCTCGGCACCCTCCAGCAGCTTGACCTTGCCGTCCTCCTTGAGCTTGAAGAAGTCCTGCGGCGGCAGGTCGGTGACGATGTCCACATCGCCCGACAGCAGCGCCGCCACGCGCGTCGGCGGCGACTTGATGGGCAGATAGCTCAGCTCGGTCACATTGCTGGGGTTCTTGTCCCACCAATCCTTGTTGGCCACCATCTTGACGGCCTGGTCGGGCTGCCAGCTCACCAGCTTGTAAGGCCCGGTGCCATTGGCGTTGCGCGCGGCGTAGTTCTCTTCCTTGGCCTTGTAGTCCTGCGTGCTGGTCGTGTTGTTCTTCGTCGCCCACGCCTTGTTCATGATGGGGAAGCTGATGATGTTCTGCAGCAGCATCGGCGTCGGCGCTTCGAGGATCAGGTCGACCGTGTGGTCGTCGTTCTTCTTGACCTCCTTGATGCCGCTGACGTAGGTCTGCTTGGTTCCCTGCGGCTGCGTGATGCGGCCGAAGCTGAAGACCACGTCATCGGCCGTGAATGGCGTGCCGTCGTGGAACTTGACGCCGCGGCGTAGTTCGAAGCGCACCTGCGTCTGGGTCAGGTAGGTCCACTTGGTGGCCAGCGAAGGTTCGGGCCGGTAGTCCTTGCCCAGCCGCGTGAGGCCCTCGTAGATGTGGTTGCCGATGGCGTTGGAGGTATTGTGGTCCTGCGAGTGCGGGTCCAGCGTCAGGATGTCGTTCTGTGCGGCCCAGCGCAGCGGGGCGGCCGAAGCTGTTCCCAATGTGAGGGCGGCCAGCAGCGGGAGGAGACGGGCAAGTTTCATGCGGCTTCCTTGTGGGATGGCAGAAGCCAAAAATACTAGCCGCGACCGGGGGTGTTCCGGCTAGGGCTTGCCCGCGACTTCTAGGGAGCAGTCGCAGCCGCTGCCCGACGAGATCCAGCGCTTCACGAGCCAGCCACGCATGCCGCTCGGTTGCGCCGTCAGCGCACCGCACTCATAGCGTGCGCCGGTCCAGCGCAGGGCGACGCATGCACCTTTGAGGCGCCGGCTCAGGATGGCGCCGAGTGGGCAGGACTCGGCCAGGCAGCAGACGCCGCAGCCGTTGCAGGTGGCTCCGAGCGCCGGCTTGGGCGGCGCGTCGGGGTGGATCTCGATGACCCGGTGGGTCAGGTCTTCACGCCCAGCTCGCGCAGGCGCTCGTTCAGGTAGCTCTCCGCCGTGTAGCGGTCGCTCAAGACCACGTCATCGCGCGGGTGCAGGAACAGCGGCAGGGACACGCGGCTCTTCTTGGCGCCTTCGCCGGTCGGGTTGACGACGCGGTGCTGTGTCGACGGGTAGTAGCCTTCGGAGGCTTCCTGCAGCATGTCACCGATGTTGATGGTCAGCGTGCCGAAGTCGCAGGGCACGTCGTGCCAGGCGTTGTCGGTGCCCAGCACCTGCAGGCCGGGCTCGTTGGCGGCGGGCAGGATGGTCAGCAGGTTGATGTCGCCATGCGCAGCGGCCCGCAGCGACCCTGCCGGCTCCTCGCCCGTCAGCGGCGGGTAGCGCAGCACGCGCAGCAGCGTCTTGCTGCTGCCCTGGATCATGTTCGACAGCGGCTCGCGGTACCGCGCGGCGATCTCCGGCGGCGTGTAGCGCTCGACCCAGCCCAGCAGTTCCTCGGCCAGCGCATTGGCCTCGCGGTAGTAGGCGAGGGCGTCGGCCTTCAACTGCTCCGGGATGCGGCCCCAGGGGTAGACATGGAAGTACTCCTTGATGTCTTTCTGCTTGGCACCCTTCGCGGTTTCGGAGATCGCGGTCGAGAAATATCCATCCTGCGTTTCCTTGGAAAACGCAAACCCGTGCTTGGCCTCGCTGTTGAAGAAGGCCAGCCAGTCGGCGTAGATCTTCTCGACCAGTGCCTGCCGGATCGGGTGGTTGGTCAGCACGCCGAAACCGGTCTCGTGCAGGGAGCGCGTGAACTTTTCTGCCGCGTCGGGTGCGCGGTAGTCGACGACTTGAACTTGCATGGGGATCTCCTGAATGTCCCTCGGCACAGCCATTCAATCGCGGGGCTGATGCGGCGGCAAGTTTACGAGTCAGTCAACTTTGTCGAGCTTCGGCACGTGAACTTTGTCGCGCCCCGGCGACCTCTCGGGCAAACCCGGAGTGCTAGAGTTCGCGCCCTGAGACGTAAACCAGTCCTTCCCGTCCCTTTTGCTGGTAACAGTGAAGGTGGGTCGCAATCCGCCAATCGGTCGAGCCGTGTCGCGGAAGGTTCTTCAACCAGCCAACTCCCTGGAAGCCGGGGCATGAGGTGAGCGAAAGATGATGCAGCAATACCAGGGCAACTCCTACCTGTTCGGCGGCAACGCGCCGTATGTGGAGGAGATGTACGAGGCCTACCTCGACAACCCGGGCTCCGTGCCCGACAACTGGCGCGCCTATTTCGACGCGCTGCAGCATGTGCCTGCTGTCGACGGCAGCGAGTCTCCCGACGTGGCCCATGCGCCCGTCATCGAGTCCTTCGCCCAGCGCGCCAAGGCCAACGCCTTCGCCAACAAGGCGTCCAGCGCCGATCTGGCCGTCGCCCGCAAGCAGGTCCACGTCCAGTCGCTGATTGCGGCCTACCGCTTCCTCGGCAACCGCTGGGCCGAGCTGGACCCGCTCAAGCGCGCCGAGCGCCCCAAGATTCCCGAACTCGACCCGGCCTTCTACGACCTGACCGAGTCCGACATGGACATCTCGTTCAGCGCCGTGAACAGCTATTTCGGTGGCGAGACGATGACGCTGCGCCAGATCGTGCAGGCGCTGCGCGAGACCTACTGCGGCTCCATCGGCTCCGAGTTCATGCACGGCTCCGACCCCGGCGAAAAGCGCTGGTGGCAGGAGCGCCTGGAAAAGGCTCGCGGCAAGCCGTCCTTCACGGCTGAAGAGAAGAAGCACATCCTCGACCGCCTAACCGCGGCCGAAGGCCTGGAGCGTTACCTCCACACCAAGTACGTCGGCCAGAAGCGCTTCTCGCTGGAAGGCGGCGAGAGCTTCATCGCCGCCATGGACGAGCTGATCCAGCGCGGCGGCGAGCGCGGCGTGCAGGAAATCGTCATCGGCATGGCCCACCGCGGCCGCCTGAACGTGCTGGTCAACACGCTGGGCAAGATGCCCGCCGACCTGTTCGCCGAGTTCGAGCACAAGGCCGCCGAAGACCTGCCGGCCGGCGACGTGAAGTACCACCAGGGTTTCAGCTCTGACGTGTCCACGCCTGGCGGCCCGGTGCACCTGAGCCTGGCGTTCAACCCGTCCCACCTGGAAATCGTCAACCCGGTCGTCGAAGGCAGCGTGCGCGCCCGCCAGGACCGCCGTGGCGACACCGTCGGCGCCCAGGTGCTGCCGGTGCTGGTGCACGGTGACGCGGCCTTCGGTGGCCAGGGCGTCGTGCAGGAGACGCTGGCCATGGCCCAGACCCGTGGCTACCGCACGGGCGGCACGGTCCACATCGTCATCAACAACCAGATCGGCTTCACCACCAGCGACCCGCGCGACCTGCGCTCGACCTGGTACTGCTCCGACGTCGTCAAGATGATCGAGGCGCCCGTGCTGCATGTGAACGGTGACGATCCCGAAGCGGTCGTGTGGGCCACGCAGCTCGCGATGGACTACCGCGCGGAGTTCAAGAAGGACGTCGTCCTGGACATCGTCTGCTTCCGCAAGCTGGGCCACAACGAGCAGGACACGCCGGCCCTGACCCAGCCGCTGATGTACAAGAAGATCGCCCAGCATCCCGGCACCCGCAAGGTCTACGCCGACAAGCTGGTGACCCAGGGCGTGCTGCCTGCAGAGGGCCCGGACGAGATGGTCAAGACCTACCGCGCCGCGATGGACGAAGGCCGCCATACCGTCGATCCCGTGCTGACCAACTTCAAGAGCAAGTTCGCCACCGACTGGTCGCCCTTCCTGGGCAAGAAGTGGACAGACAACTGCGACACCGCCATCCCGGTGACTGAGTGGAAGCGCCTGTCCGAGAAGCTGACGACGCTGCCCAAGGACTTCGCACCGCACAACCTTGTTGCCAAGCTCTACAACGACCGCGCCACGATGGGCCGGGGCGAGGCCAACATCGACTGGGGCATGGGCGAGTCCATGGCCTTCGCGTCGCTGGTGGCCTCCGGCTACCCGGTGCGCCTGTCCGGCGAGGACAGCGGCCGTGGCACCTTCACGCACCGCCACGCCGTCCTGCATGACCAGAACCGCGCGAACTGGGATGACGGCACCTACATTCCGCTGCAGAATGTTGCCGATGGCCAGGCCCCGTTCACCGTCATCGACTCCATCCTGTCGGAAGAGGCTGTGCTGGGCTTCGAGTACGGCTACGCCGCCGCCGAACCCAACACGCTGACCATCTGGGAAGCCCAGTTCGGCGACTTCGTCAACGGCGCCCAGGTCGTCATCGACCAGTTCATCGCCTCCGGCGAAGTGAAGTGGGGCCGCTCCAACGGCCTGACGATGATGCTGCCGCACGGCTACGAAGGCCAGGGCCCCGAGCACAGCTCGGCGCGCCTGGAGCGCTTCATGCAGCTGGCCGCCGACAACAACATGCAGATCGTGCAGCCCACCAACGCCGCGCAGATCTTCCATGTGCTGCGCCGCCAGATGCTGCGCATGTTCCGCAAGCCGCTGGTCATCATGACGCCCAAGAGCCTGCTGCGGGCCAAAGACGCGACTTCGCCGCTGTCGGACTTCACCAAGGGCGAGTTCAAGACCGTCATCGGTGAGCAGAGCGCCGACATCGTCGCCGACAAGGTCAAGCGCGTCATCGTCTGTTCGGGCAAGGTCTATTACGACCTCGTCAAGGCTCGCGCCGAGAAGAAGGCGGGCGACGTCGCCGTCATCCGCGTAGAGCAGCTCTACCCCTTCCCGCACAAGGCCTTCGCGGCCGAGCTGAAGAAGTACCCGAACGCCACCGACATCGTCTGGTGCCAGGACGAGCCGCAAAACCAGGGTGCCTGGTTCTTCGTGCAGCACTATGTGCACGAGAACATGCTCGACGGTCAAAAGCTCGGCTACGCCGGCCGCCCGGCCAGCGCCAGTCCCGCCTGCGGCTACGCCCACCTGCACCAGGAGCAACAGAAGGCGCTGCTGGATCAGGCCTTCGCCAAGCTCAAGGGCTTCATCCTCACCAAATAAGACTGCGTTGCGCGGCGCCATCGATGGCGCTGCGCTCGCTCGCGCCTGCGCACATCACACCCAATAAAAGACACGGAGCCTCACACCATGGCCATCGTTGACGTTCAAGTTCCCCAGTTCTCCGAATCCGTTTCCGAGGGCACGCTGCTGACCTGGAAGAAGAAGCCCGGCGAAGCCGTCACTGTCGACGAGACCCTCGTCGAGATCGAGACCGACAAGGTGGTGCTGGAAGTCCCGGCACCCGCCTCCGGCGTGCTGGGCGAAGTCCTCGTGGCTGACGGCAGCACCGTCACCAGCCAGCAGCTGCTGGCCAAGATCGACACCGAAGGCAAGGCCGGCGCTGCTGCGCCTGCCGTAGCCCCCGCAGCTGCACCCGTGGCCGCAGCAGCCCCGGCCGCTGCCGCCAACAAGGGCGATGTGGCCATGCCCGCCGCCGCCAAGATCCTGGCCGAGAAGGGCCTGGCTGCGACTGACGTCGCCGGCTCCGGCAAGGACGGCCGCGTCACCAAGGGCGACGCCCTGGGCGCCGCCGCCAAGCCAGCAGTCGCGGCCCCGGTCTCCGTGGCCGCCCCTGCCGCCAAGCTGCTGCCCGCCGTGGCCGCCCCGGCGCAGGCCAATCTGGGCGACCGCCCCGAGCAGCGCGTGCCCATGACCCGCCTGCGCGCCCGCATCGCCGAGCGCCTGGTGCAGTCGCAGTCCACCAACGCCATCCTGACCACCTTCAACGAAGTCAACATGGCCCCGGTCATGGAGATGCGCAAGAAGTTCCAGGAGAAGTTCGAGAAGGAGCACGGCGTCAAGCTCGGCTTCATGAGCTTCTTCGTCAAGGCGGCCGTCGCGGCGCTGAAGAAGTATCCGATCATCAACGCGTCGGTGGACGGCAACGACATCGTCTACCACGGCTACTTCGACATCGGCATCGCCGTCGGCTCGCCGCGCGGCCTGGTCGTGCCGGTGCTGCGCAACGTCGACCAGATGAGCTTTGCCGACATCGAGAAGAAGATCGCCGAGTTCGGCCAGAAGGCCAAGGACGGCAAGCTGTCCATCGACGAGCTGACCGGCGGCACCTTCTCCATCTCCAACGGCGGCACCTTCGGCTCCATGCTGTCCACGCCCATCATCAACCCGCCGCAGTCGGCCATCCTGGGCGTGCACGCGACCAAGGACCGTGCGGTCGTCGAGAACGGCCAGGTCGTCGTGCGCCCGATCAACTACCTCGCCATGTCCTACGACCACCGCATCATCGACGGCCGAGAAGCCGTGCTGGGTCTGGTGACGATGAAGGAAGCGCTGGAAGACCCGGCGCGTCTGCTGTTCGACATCTGACGCGATGTCCTTGGCCCCTCGCGTGATCATCCTTGCCGGGCCCAACGGGGCCGGCAAGACGACGTTCGCGAGGGAGTTCCTGCCGCAGGAGGCGCAGTGCCCGGTCTACATCAATGCTGACCTGATCGCTGCTGGCCTGGCACCGTTCGCGCCAGAAACGGCGGCGCTCGCGGCGGGGCGCCTCATGCTGGCGGAGATCGAGCGGCATGCGAAGCGCGGCGAAAGCTTTGCATTCGAGACCACGCTGAGTGGGCGCGCTTACGCGAGGTCCATTCAACGTTGGAAGCAGGCGGGTTACCGTATCGAGCTGTTCTTTCTGCGGCTGCCGAATGCCCAGTACGCCATCGAGCGGGTGGCTCAGCGCGTGCGGCAAGGTGGGCATCACGTTCCTGCAGATGTCATCGAGCGTCGCTTCCAGGCAGGCTTGGACAATTTGGAACATGTGTACAAACCGTTGGTCGATGCGTGGATGCTGATTGACGCATCCAGCGCGTTCTTCGATGTACTTGACTGGAGCGACTCATGAAAACCACCAGGCCGACCGCGCCGCCGCCACTGTCCACAGCCAAGTCTCCCGACTTCCGCAACGCAGCCGCCGCGTTCGAGCGGGCACGCCAGCGCGCGCATGACATCGCCCGGCAGACCAACACCTATTTGGTCGTCCAGCAGGACGGCCAACTCGTCAAACTGAAAGTGAATTGATTCCATGACCACCAAGCAATTCGACGTCGTCGTCATCGGCGGCGGCCCCGGCGGCTACATCGCGGCCATCCGCGCGGCCCAACTGGGCATGAACGTGGCCTGCATCGACGAGTGGAAGAACGACAAGGGCGGCCCCGCCCTCGGCGGCACCTGCACCAACGTTGGCTGCATCCCGTCCAAGGCGCTGCTGCAGTCCAGCGAGCACTACGAGCAGCTGAACCACCACTTCGCCGACCACGGCATCACGGCCGACAACGTCAAGATCGACGTCGCCAAGATGCTGGCCCGCAAGGACCAGGTCGTGAAGCAGAACAACGACGGCATCGTCTACCTGTTCAAGAAGAACAAGGTCACGTTCTTCCACGGTCGCGGTTCGTTCGTTGCCGCCAAGGATGGCGGTTATGAGCTCAAGGCCGGCGAGGAAACCATCGCCGCCAAGCAGGTCGTCATTGCTACCGGTTCCAACGCCCGCGCGCTGCCCGGCGTGCCGTTCGACGAAGAGCACATCCTGTCCAACGACGGCGCCTTGCGCGTCGGCGCGACACCCAAGAAGCTGGGCCTGATCGGCGCCGGCGTCATCGGCCTGGAGATGGGCTCGGTCTGGCGCCGCCTGGGCGCGGAAGTCACCGTGCTGGAAGGCCTGCCGGCCTTTCTCGGCGCGGTGGACGAGAGCGTCGCCAAGGAAGCCGCCAAGGTCTTCAAGAAGCAGGGCCTGGACATCCAGCTCGGCGTGAAGGTCGGCGAGGTGAAGACCTCGAAGAAGGGCGTCAGCGTCGCCTACACCGATGCCAAGGGCGAGGCCAAGACGCTCGACGTCGACAAGCTCATCGTCTCCATCGGCCGCGTGCCCAACACCATCGGCCTGGGTGCCGATGCGGTCGGCCTCAAGCTGGACGAGCGTGGTGCCATCGTCGTCGACGATGACTGCAAGACCAACCTGCCGGGCGTCTGGGCCATCGGCGACGTGGTGCGTGGCCCCATGCTCGCGCACAAGGCCGAGGAAGAGGGCGTGGCGGTGGCCGAGCGCATGGCCGGCCAGCACGGGCACGTGAACTTCAACACCATCCCTTGGGTCATCTACACCAGCCCCGAGATCGCCTGGGTTGGCAAGACCGAGCAGCAGTTGAAGGCCGAAGGCGTGGCCTACAAGGCGGGCCAGTTCCCCTTCCTGGCCAACGGTCGCGCCCGCGCGCTGGGCGACACGACCGGCTTCGTCAAGTTCCTGGCCCACGCCACCACCGACGAGATCCTGGGCGTGCACATCATCGGCCCGTTCGCCTCGGAGCTGATCTCCGAGGCCGTCGTGGCGATGGAGTTCAAGGCCTCGGCCGAGGACATCGCGCGCATCTGCCACGCCCACCCCAGCTTGAGCGAAGCGACCAAGGAAGCGGCGCTGGCCGTCGACAAGCGCACGCTGAACTTCTGATCGGGCAACGCGAGCAACAAGGGGCGGCCATCCAGTCGCCCCTTTTTCTTAGATGACCAGCGTCACTGATCTCTACCAGCAGACCCTCACCGAGCGCGGCTTCAAGGCCGACGCCGCGCAGCTGCGCGCCATTTCAGCGCTGCAGCGCTGCCAGGACGAGTGGGCCAGCTACAAGGCCCGCCGCGCCAACGCGGTGACCAAGCTGCTGGTGCGCCCGCCCATCCCGCGCGGCGTCTACATGTACGGCGGCGTGGGGCGGGGCAAGAGCTTCCTGATGGACTGCTTCTTCCAGGCCGTGCCCTTGCAGCGCAAGACGCGGCTGCACTTCCACGAGTTCATGCGCGAGGTGCACCGGGAACTGCAGGAGTTGAAGGGCATCGCCGACCCGCTGGATGAACTTGGCAAACGCATCGGGCGGCGCTTTCGCCTCATCTGCTTCGACGAGTTCCACGTCGCCGACGTGACCGACGCGATGATCCTGCATCGCCTGCTGGTCGCGCTGTTCCGCAACCGCGTGTCCATCGTCACGACGTCCAACTTTCACCCGGACGAGCTGTATCCCAACGGCCTGCATCGCGACCGCATCCTGCCGGCCATTGAGCTGTTGAAGGCGCAGCTGGAGGTCATCAACGTCGACGCCGGCACGGACTACCGGCAGCGCACGCTGGAGGACATGAACCTCTACCTGACGCCGATCAACGACGCGAACGAAACCGCGCTCACCCAGGCCTTCGAGGCCCTCGCCGAGGCGCAGGACGAAGACAACAAGCTGATGATCGAGCACCGCGCCCTCTACGCGCGGCGGCGCGCCGGCGGCGTCGTCTGGTTCGACTTCCAGACGCTCTGCGGTGGGCCGCGTTCGCAGAACGACTACCTGGAGCTGGCCAGCCAGTTCCACACCGTCATCCTGTCCGACGTGCCGGAGATGCCGGTGCGCCTGGCCAGCGAGGCGCGGCGCTTCACCTGGCTGGTGGACGTGCTGTACGACCGCCGCGTCAAGCTCATCATCTCGGCCGCCGTGCCGGCCGACCAGCTCTACACGGAAGGGCCGCTGGCCCACGAGTTCCCGCGCACCGTGTCGCGCTTGCAGGAGATGCGCTCGGCGGAGTACCTTGCGCTGGCCCGGCGCGATGTCGACACCTCCTTGACCTGATGACCACGCTGCTGATCCTGCTGGCCGCTGCGGCTGCTTCCGCTCCGCTGAGCCAGCCCGCCACACGCGCCGAAGTCGCCACGCAGCGCGCCGCCGTCGAGCAGCGCTTTGCCCGCGAGGAGGCCGAGTGCGAGCAGCGTTTCGCCGTCAGCCCCTGCCTGGAGGACTTGCGCAAGCGTCGCCGGGATGCGCTGGCGCCGTTGATCCGGTATGAGCACGAGCTGGACGCCGAGGAGCGCCGCGCCCGTGCTGCCGCCCAGGCGCAGCGCGTGAAGGAGCGCGAGCAGGCCGCTGTGCAGGAAGAGGGCCGCCGCCGCGAGCGCCTGCTGACCGCACCGCCGCCGGCACCGCCGTCACAGCCAGCTTCTCACCCCGTGAAGGCGCGCAGCGCCGAAGCGGTGGAGCGCGAGGGCCGCCAGGCCGCCGCACAGGCCGAGCGGGTGGCCGCGCAGCGCCGCGAACTCACGCAGCAGCGGCAGCAGCAAATGCGCGAACGCCTGGCCGAGCGGCAAGCGCGTGAGAAAGCGCGCACCAAGCCGCGTGCCGCGCCGCTGCCCTTGCCGGGTGCCTCGGCCGCATCGAAATAGTCAGTCCAGGTTTTCGACCTTGACGATGGCCAGCGACAGGTTGTCGCCGCCGCCGCGGGCGCGCTGACGCGCCTTGCTGACCAGCAGCTCGGCCGCCTCGCGCGGCGGCAGGCTGTAGAGCACGCTGCCCAGTTCCTGGGCGGTGAAGTAGTGCCACAGGCCGTCGCTGCAGCACATCAACGTGTCGCCCACCTCCAGGCCCTCCAGGCGCTCCGACGTCGAGGTCGGGTCCTGCACCGTGCCCAGGCAGGCCGTTAGCAGGTTGCTCTGCGGATGCGAGCTGGCCTCGGCCTCGGTCAGCTGGCCTTCGTCGACGAGGCGCTGCACGTAGGAATGGTCCATGGAACGCTTGACCAGCCGCGCGCCGCGAAACCAGTACAGGCGCGAGTCACCGGAGTGAATCCAGTGCACGCAGCGGTCGCTGGTGACGACGAAACCGGCGATGGTGCTGTGCGGCTCCTCTTCGGCGGAGATGGCCGTCAGCTTGATCATCAGGTGCGCCTCGGACGTGATCTGGCCGAGCAGCTCGGCGGGCGACTCGTCATCGGGCGAATAGCGCTCGAACAGCTGCTGCGCCGTCAGGATGACCTGGTCCGCCGCCTTGCGGCCGCCGCTCTTGCCACCCATGCCGTCGGCCACGATGCCCATTACGCAGCCCTCGATGCGCGGGTGGGCGATGACGGCCACCTGGTCCTGCTGATAGGCGCGATCCCCGCGATGGGTGCCGGTGGCGGCGTTGAGTCGGAAACCGACGGCGGAGGAGGAGGCCATGCCGAAAACTATACTGGCCCGTTCGCTTTCACCCGTCGCGACCTTCCCTTGCAACCCCCCGGAATGGATGAACAACTTCACTCGTTGACGCGGCGGCTGATCGAGTTGCGCATGGAGCATGGCGACCTCAACGCGATGATCGACCGTCTGGTCGAACAGCCGCCGCTGGACGAACTGGCCTTGCAGCGTTTGAAGAAGCGCAGGCTGGCGCTGCGCGACCTGATCGCCAAGCTGGAAGCCTCGACCGAGCCCGATGACCTTGCCTGACCAGGAGCTTGACGACTGGCTGGACGCGATGGACGGGGCCACCCCTCCCGCCCCGCCCGCCGCCGACGAACTCGAACAGGCCGTGCTGGCCGCTTTCGATGTCGACGGCCCGCTGGCGCGCCTGGACAAGGGTTACAAGCCGCGTGAGCAGCAACTGCAGATGAGCCGCGCCGTGGCCCGCGCGCTGGCACGCCGCCACGCGCTGGTGGTCGAGGCCGGCACCGGCGTCGGCAAGACCTTCGCCTACCTCGTGCCCACGCTGCTGGCCGGCAGCCGCGCCCTCATCAGCACGGCGACCAAGAGCCTGCAGGACCAGCTCTTCCTGCGCGACCTGCCCAGGCTGACCAAGGCGCTGAACATGCCGGTGCGCCTGGCCTTGCTGAAGGGGCGCAGCAGTTACCTGTGCCTGCACCGCATGAAGGAGGCGCGTGTGTCCGGCGAGTTCCCGGACCGGCGCACGGCGCTGTCGCTGGCCCGCATCGAGCGCTGGGCGCTGGGCACGACGACTGGCGATTTCGCCGAGATCGACGGCCTGGACGAGCGCTCGCCCATCATTCCCATCGTCAGCTCCAGCCGCGAGAACTGCCTGGGCCAGGAGTGCCCGGACTGGAAGGCCTGCTACGTGGTGAAGGCGCGGCGCGAGGCGATGGAGGCCGACATCGTCGTCGTCAACCACCACCTGTTCTTCGCCGACATGACGCTGCGCGACACGGGCGTGGCCGAGCTGCTGCCCAGCGTCGAGATCGCCGTCTTCGACGAGGCCCACCAATTGGCGGAGGCCGGTGTGCAGTTCCTCGGCACGCTGCTGGGCACGGCGGCGCTGATCGACTTCGCTCGCGACATGCTGGCCCAGGGCCTGGCGCATGCGCGGGGTGTGCACGACTGGCAGGCCCTGCATGCGGCCGTCGAGAAGGCAGCACGCGAACTGCGCCTGGCGGCCGCCGGTCCGCTCGCCACGGCCGGCCGCGAGCTGCGCGGCACGCTCAAGCTGGGCTGGAAGGAACGTGCCACGCAGCCGGCCTTTGGCGCGGCGCTGGTGGGCGTGGAGACGGCTTGCGCGCAGGCGCTGGAAGCGCTGACCGCCGTGCGCGAGGCCGCCCCCGACTTCGCCCGCCTGTGCGAACGCGCCCAGGAGTTGCGCGATCTGGCCAAGCGCTTCGCCACCGACCCCGACCCGGGCGATGTCCGCTGGATCGACATCAGCCCGCATGCGGCCCGCCTCGTCGAGTCGCCGCTGGACATCCGCGAGGCCATGCAGGCACAGCTCGAAGGTCCGCCCAAGGCCTGGGTGTTCACGTCTGCCACGCTGGGCGACGATGACGGCCTGACCTGGTTCACCGAACCCGCCGGCCTGAGCGGCGCTGAGGTGCTGCGCGTCGGCAGCCCCTTCGACTACCCCGCCAACGCGCGCCTGTACGTGCCGCGCGGCTTCCCCAAGCCCAGCGAGCCGACGCACCCGCCCAGCGTCGCGCTGCTGGCCTCGCGGCTGGCGCGGGCGCTGGGCGGCCGCACCTTTGTGCTGACCACGACGCTGCGCAACCTGCAGACGGTGGCGGACGCGCTGCGCGAGCGCTTCGAGGAGGGCGGTGATGCGATTGCCGTGCTGCAGCAGGGCGCGCTGCCGAAGCGGATGCTGTTGCAGCGCTTCATCGACAACCCGGCTTCGGTGCTGGTCGGGTCCGCCAGTTTCTGGGAGGGCATCGACGTGCCCGGCGACGCGCTGCAATGCGTCGTCATCGACAAGCTGCCCTTCCCGCCGCCCAACGACCCGCTCGTGGAGGCGCGCGTGCAGCGGCTGGAGGCCGAAGGCCGCAACGCTTTCTCGGAGTACTTCGTCGCCGAGGCGGCCATCGCGTTGAAGCAGGGCGCCGGCCGCCTCATCCGCACCGAGACCGACCGCGGCCTGCTGGTGGTGTGCGACCCGCGCATGGCGGGCATGAACTACGGTCGCCGCCTGCGCGCCGCACTGCCGCCGATGACCGCGGTGGCCAATGAGGCGGAGGCGCTGGCCTGGCTTCAGCTCCTCAATGCAGAACGGGCCTGACGGCCCGTTCAATCCAGTTCAGCGGCGCTTCGCGCTCACCAAATCTTCCACCAGGGCTTGTTGCGCTGGGTGCTGTTGCTGCCGTAAATGCTCTGCGGGAAGTTCTTGTCCAGCACGCGGCGGGCGTCGTCGCGCAGCTGGGTCAGGCCCAGCTTGTCGTAGCTCTCGCTCATGATGAACAGCGCTTCCTCGATGCCCGGCGCGTACTGGAACTCGGCCACCGCCGACTGCGCGCGGTTGGCCGCCGCCACATAGGCCTTGCGGTTGAAGTAGTAGCGCGCCACGTGCACCTCGTAGGCGGCCAGCGTGTTGGAGATGAAGTTGGCGCGCGTCGTCGCATCGGCCGCGTAGCGCGACTCGGGGAACTGCTCCACCAGCTGGCGGAAGGCCAGCAGCGCCTCGCGCGAGGCCTGCTGATCGCGCTCGGACACATCCTGGTTGGCCAGGCGGCCGAACAGGCCCAGGTCCTCGTTGAAGTTGACGATGCCCTTCATGTAGAGGGCGTAGTCCATGGCCGGGCTGGACGGGTTGAGCTTGATGAAGCGATCCAGCGTCGACACCGCCTGCGCGCGCTCGGCCGTCTTGTAGTAGGCCCAGGCCAGGTCCAACGTGGCCTGCTGGCCCATCGTCGTGCCGGCGGCGCGGCCTTCGATCCGCTCCAGCGTCTTGATGGCGCGGTCGTAGCTGCCCGAGTTCAGGTCGTCCTTGGCGTCTGCATACAATTTGTCGAGCGCGGCCTGGGAGTTCGGGTCGTCCTTGGCGGTGGAGCCGCAGCCGGTCATGGCCAGCATGACCGCCATCAGGACAGCGCCGGCGGCGATGCGGCCGGCCTTGAATTTCTCAACAAACATGTCTGAAGTCGGGGCTTAGCTGCCGGCCGGTCACACTGAACAATGGACGCGGAGTATAGGGTGGGGGGTCAAGACGATTTCGAGCAGGACGCCGAGGACAGCGGCGATGTGGAAAGGCGCGTGGCCGATGTCGACGCGGCCGGCCATGGCGAGCGCCTGGACCGCTGGCTGACGACGCAAGCGCCGGAGTTCTCGCGCAATCACCTGCAAGCGCTGATCGAACGCGGCTGCGTGCTGGCGGACGGCAAGCCCGTCACCAAGCCCGCGCACCGGCTGCGTGCCGGCCAGCGCATCGAGATCGAGCTGCAGCCCACCGACGAAAGCCGCGCCTTCCGCGCCGAGGCGATGGCGCTGGACTTCGTCTACGAGGACGAGCACCTGCTGGTCGTCAACAAGCCGGCCGGCTTAGTCGTGCACCCGGCGGCGGGCAACTGGTCGGGCACGCTGATGAACGGCCTGCTGGCCCACCACGCCGCTGCCGCCACGCTGCCGCGCGCCGGCATCGTGCACCGGCTGGACAAGGACACCAGTGGTCTGATGATCGTCGGCAAGACGCTGGAGGCCGTCACGGCGCTGAGCCGCCAGATCGCCGCCCGCGAGGTGCACCGCGAGTACCTGGCACTGGCCTGGGGCCGCGCCGACGAGGCCTTCGTCGTCGAGCTGCCGCTGCGGCGCGACCCGGTGTCGCGCGTGAAGATGGCCGTGGCGCCGGCCAACATGGGCAAGCCGGCGCGCACAGACGTCTTCCCACTCGGTGTGGGCGAGGTCGATGTCGGCGTGCAGATCCGGCCCGTCAGCGCCGTGCACTGCGTGCTGCACAGTGGTCGCACGCACCAGATCCGCGTGCACCTGATGCACCGCGGCCACCCGCTGGTGGCGGACACGCTCTACGGCGGCCTGGCCGCCCTGGGCCTGGCGCGCCAGGCCTTGCATGCGGCGCGGCTGACCTTCACCCATCCGGTCACCGGTGCAGCGCTGGCGCTGACCGCGCCGCTGCCTGCGGACCTGGCCGCAGCCTGGGCTCAAATCGGCGCCGCCAGCCTGCCCGATTGACATGGCTACAATGCAACCCGGTTGTTGTGGCAGCCAGCGCGCCCCGAAGTGACAAGACGGGCGCGACCCGCGCGGTAAGCAGTCCATCCGCCCGCCGGTCAACCACCCCGATCGCGTCCCGCTGGAAGGCTGTTGAGTCCCACGGTGGCGCCCGGACAGACCCCGTCCGTTTCGTCTGAGGAACGCTGTGAGCGCCCAGACCCCCGGACGGATTGCCAGACCTGGCTTGATGAGGGCGCATTTGCGTTCATGAACACCCCGGATGCCAAGCGCGTCCTTGAGACCGCGCTGATCTGTGCCTCGCAACCGCTGACGCTGCGCGAGATGCGCAGCCTGTTCGCCGACGAACTCGGTGCCGACAGCGTGCGCAGCCTGCTCGACGAACTTTCCCGCGACTGGGAAGGCAAGGGCGTCGAGCTGGTGGCGCTTGCCTCGGGCTGGCGCTTCCAGAGCCGCCCTGAGCTGCGCGAATACCTCGACCGGCTGCACCCCGAGAAGCCGCCGCGCTACTCACGCGCCGTGCTGGAGACGCTGGCCATCATTGCCTACCGCCAGCCGGTCACGCGTGGCGACATCGAGGACATCCGTGGTGTCGTCGTCGCGACGCAGATCGTCAAGCAGCTCGAAGACCGCGGCTGGATCGAGGCCATCGGTCACCGCGAGACGCCCGGTCGCCCGGCGCTGTACGCGACGACCAAGGCCTTCCTCGACGACCTGGGCCTGGCCAGCCTTGAACAACTGCCGGCGCTGGAAGCCGGTGGCGAGGCGCCCGCCTTCGAGGCGCTGCAGGGCCAGTTGCTGGCCGATGCCGACGAGGCGCCCGTCGAAACGCCGGAGGCCCCTGCGCTGTCGCAGAGCCTGTTTGGCGCCGATGGCACGCCTGCACTCCCTGATTCCGATCCTTCCGAACCCAACCTTCCGCCCCCGCAACCTCAGCCCCAATCCGCATGAACGACGCCGCCGACCAAGACAAGCCCCTGCCTCCCGCCGCCGATGCCGAGGCGCCCGCCGCGCCCAAGCGGCGCCGCACGACGGCCAAGGCCGCTGCCGACGCTGCGCCTGAGGCGGCGCCCGAGCCGGTCGAAGCCGCCGTGCCGGTGAAGCGCACGCGCCGCAAGGTCGAGGTCGTGGTGGAAGAAGCTGCCGCAGCGCCCGAAGCAGCGCCTGCCGAGGAAGCGCCGGCACCGGCCCGCAAGCGCGCACCGCGCAAGACGGCGGCCGTGGCCGACGAGGCCGCACCAGCAGTCGTGGCGGAGGCGCCGGCGCAGTTGCCGATCTTCACGCTGGCCGAACCGGCGCCGGCCGAGGCGGCACCAGCGAGCGGCACTGCGGACGAAGGCGAGGAGGGCGAAGGCGGAGAGGGTGACGACGGCGAGCGTGGTGGCCGCAGCCGCAATCGGCGCCGCAACCGCAAGGATCGCGCTGATCGCCCGGCGGTGGCCACGGCCGGCGCCGATGGTGCGGGCGATCTGCCCGGCGGCCCGGTGTCCACACCGGCGCTGGTGGAAGCTGCGGGGGCGCGCTTCGCCGATGTGCTGTCGGGCAACCTGGATGCGGAATCCGAAGGCCCGGCCGGCGAGCCGCCGACGCTGCGGCCCGAGTCGGCTGGCGACGGCGACGGCGAAGAGGTCGCTGAAGGCGAGACCAAGCGCGTGCTGGCCGCCGACGTCGACGCGCCCAAGCTGCAGAAGGTGCTGGCCCAGTCCGGCATCGGCTCGCGCCGCGACATCGAGGAGTGGATCGCCGAGGGCAAGATCGAGGTGAACGGTGAGGTCGCCCATGTCGGCCAGCGCATCTCGTTCGGCGACCGCGTGCGCGTCAACGGCAAGGATGTGCGCGTGCGCATCTCGCCGCCCAACCCGCGCATCCTGGCGTATCACAAGCCCACCGGCGAGGTCTCGACCTTCAACGACCCGGAAGGCCGCCCGACGGTGTTCCGCTCGCTGCCGCGCGTGCAAGGCCAGAAGTGGCAGTCCGTCGGCCGCCTGGACATCAACACCGAAGGCCTGCTGCTGTTTACCAACTCCGGCGAACTGGCCAACCAGCTGATGCACCCGCGCTTCGGCGTCGAGCGCGAGTACGCGGCCCGCGTGCTGGGCGCGCTGAGCGACGAGCAGCGCGCCAGGCTGCTGGAAGGCGTCAATGTCGAAGGGCAGGTGGCGTCCTTCAAGAGCATCGAGGACGGCGGCGGCGAAGGCGCCAACCGCTGGTATCGCGTTGTCATCACCGAAGGTCGTAACCGCGAGGTGCGCAAGCTCTTCGAGGCGGTCGGCATGGTGGTGAGCCGCCTGATCCGCATCCGCTACGGCACCGTCGTGCTGCCGCGCGGCCTGAAGCGCGGCGTCTGGGTGGAGCTGGGCGACGACGACGTGCGCGTCATTCGCCGCCTGGCCGGCCACACGTCCAACAGCGGGCAGGGCCAGCAAGCGGAAGGTTTTAACCCAGGCCAGCGGCCTAACCCGGGCCAAGGTGGGCAGCAGGGCAGGCCCCAGCCGCAACAGCAGCAGGGCAACAAGAACGACCGCAACAAGCGCCGCAACGACGAGCGCCACAGCGGCAGTGGCGGCCCGCGCCCCAGCCGCCCGCCGGAGGCGCCGCAGCAGCAGGCGCGCCCGCTGCGCGAGGAACGCGCACCGCGCCGTGATGACGACGAGGACGACGGCTTCATTCCGCCGCACATCAATCCGTTGGAGCAGACCTTCGATCGGCGCCAGGCCACCAGCAAGCGCGGCTTCCCGCAGGGCTTCGGGGCCGGCGGCAGCCAGCAGGACAAGCAGCCCGGCAGAGGTGCCGGCAACAAGGGCAACGGCCCGCGCGAGCCCGATCCCCTGCAGACTGCCGTGGGCTATATCGGTGGCGATGCCTTCCTGCGTCGCGGTGGCGGCGGCGGTGGTCGCGGCGGCAAGGGCGGCGGCGGTGGTGGCCGTTCCGGCGGCGGCTACGGCGGTCGTCGCTGACGCGGCTTGGGTGACCCTGACTAGGGTCATCCCTGCCCGCTACAATCGCAGGCTTTGTCCAATACAGCCCTTCAGGAGAACTCCATGGCGATCGAAACCACCCTGTCCATCATCAAGCCCGATGCCGTGGCGAAGAACGTCATCGGCCAGATCTACGCCCGTTTCGAAGGCGCCGGCCTGAAGATCGTCGCGGCCAAGCTGGTCCAGCTGTCGCGCGCCGATGCCGAGGCCTTCTACGCCGTGCACAAGGCTCGCCCGTTCTTCAACGACCTGGTGAACTTCATGATCAGCGGCCCGGTGATGATCCAGGCGCTGCAAGGCGAAGGCGCCATCCTGAAGAACCGTGACCTGATGGGCGCGACCGATCCGAAGAAGGCCGAGAAGGGCACCATCCGCGCCGACTTTGCCGACAGCATCGACGCCAACGCCGTGCACGGCTCCGACGCTGCCGAGACGGCCGCCGTCGAAGTGGCGTTCTTCTTCCCGGGCATGAACGTCTACGCTGCCAAGTAACCCCCAACGGGGTCGGTGACCCCGGCCCAGGAAGTTCGTATGGACGCGGTCAACCTTCTCGGTTTCGATCTGCAAGGCCTTGCCGCCTACTGCGAGCAACTGGGCGAAAAGAAGTTCCGTGCGACCCAGCTGTTCCGCTGGGTCCACCAGAAGGGCGCGTCGGACTTCGAGCAGATGTCTGACCTCGCCAAGTCCTTGCGCGACAAGCTCAAGGGTCGTGCACAGATCAGCGCCTTGCCGGTGATCTCCGAGCATGTCTCGGCAGACGGCACGATCAAGTGGCTGTTCGATGTCGGCAATGGCGATGCGGTCGAGGCCGTGTTCATCCCCGAGGACGACAGAGGCACGCTGTGCATCTCCAGTCAGGCCGGCTGTGCGGTGGGCTGCCGCTTCTGCTCGACGGGCCACCAGGGCTTCAGTCGCAACCTCAGCACCGCCGAGATCACGGCCCAGCTCTGGTTCGCCGAGCACAACCTGCGCAAACGCCTCAATTCGACGGAGCGTGTCATCTCCAACGTCGTCATGATGGGCATGGGCGAGCCGCTGCAGAACTACGACCAGCTCGTACCGTCGCTGAAGACCATGCTGGACGACCACGGCTATGGCCTGAGCCGCCGCCGCGTGACGGTGTCGACCTCCGGCGTCGTGCCCATGATCGACCGGCTGCGCGAGGACTGCCCCGTGGCCCTGGCCGTCAGCCTGCACGCACCGACCGACCCGCTGCGCGACCAACTCGTGCCGCTGAACAAGAAGTACCCCATCGCCGAGCTGCTGGACGCCTGCAACCGCTACCTGGAGAAGGCGCCGCGCGACTTCATCACCTTCGAGTACTGCATGCTGCAGGAGGTGAACGACTCGCCCGAGCAGGCGCGCGAACTGGTCAAGCTGGTGAAGAACAGGGTTAGCTGCAAGATCAACCTGATCCCGTTCAACCCCTTCCCGGCCTCGGGCCTGACGCGCAGCACGGATGCACGCGTGAAGGCGTTTGCCGAGGTGCTGGTCCAGGCCGGCATCGTCACGACGGTGCGCAAGACGCGCGGCGACGACATCGACGCCGCCTGCGGCCAGTTGGCCGGTGAAGTGCAGGACCGCACCCGCGCGCATATCCGCATGGTCAGGGCCCCCGTGTCGGTGGCCAAATCCTCGTGATGAAACTGCCGAGCACCCGATGAAGCGATTGCTGACTGTCCTGTTCTGCGCCTTGCTCGCCGCCTGCGCCAACACCGGCACCGCGCCGGCGGCCGACCGCGAGATCAAGACCGACTCCGACCAGACGGAAGGCGACCGCCGCGCGGCGATCCGGCTGGAGCTGGCCCAGGGCTATTTCTCGCGCGGCCAGTTCCCGACGGCGCTGGACGAGCTCAAGATGGCGCTGCAGATCAAGCCCGACATGCGCGAGGCCGTCAATCTGCGCGGCCTCATCTACGCGTCCATGGGCGAGCACCAGCTCGCCGAGGAAAGCTTCCGGCGCGCGCTGGCGGTCTATCCCAACGACCCCGACACGCTGCACAACTATGGCTGGTTCATGTGCCAGCAGCGACGCTGGCCGACGGCTGATTCGCTGTTCGACCAGGCGCTGGCCCAGTCCACCTACCGCGCACCGTCCCGCACCATGCTGGCCAAGGGCGTCTGCGAGGCCCGCGCGGGCCGGATGCTGGTGGCCGAGAAGACGCTGCAGCGCGCCTTCGAGCTGGACCCGGGCAGCCCGGTCATCGCGGTCAACCTGTCCGAGGTGCTGTTCCGCAACGGCGAGCTGGAGCGGGCGCGCTTCTACGTGAAGCGCGTCAACGACCAGCCCGAGCAGGTCAATGCGCAGAGCCTGTGGCTGCAGCTGCGCATCGAGCGCCGGCTGGGGCGCACCGGCATCGTCGAGGACCTGGCCCTGCAGATGCGCCGCAAGTATCCCCAGTCGCCCGAGACGCAGGCGCTGGACGCCGGCCGCTACGACGAATAAGCCGCTGCGCGGCAAGCACAACAACAACACGATGCAACCCATCTCCGAGGGGCGTGACAGCCAACCCACCACCGCCGGCGCCTGGCTGAAAAATGCCCGCCAGCAGCGTGGCCTGCACATCGCGGCACTGGCCGTCATGCTCAAGGTGCCCCAGGCCAAGCTGGAGGCCCTGGAGGCCGACCGCTTCGATTTGCTGCCCGACGCGACATTCGCCCGGGCGCTGGCGACCGCCGTCTGCCGCGCGCTGAAGGTCGACCCTGCTCCCGTGCTGGGCCTGCTGCCGCGCAGCAACGAGCACGGCTTCGACGTGCGCCCGGGCCTGAACCAGCCCTTCCGCGAGCGCGGCGGCGGCAGCGCCCTGGACGACGGCGTGCTGGCCTTGTTGAAGCGCCCGATCGTCTGGGGGCTGGCGCTGCTGCTGATCGCGGCGGCGGCCGTCTTCTGGGTGCCGGCCAGCTGGCTGCCCGAGCGCGACACGTCGGGCGCGCCGGTGGCCGCCTTCCCGCCGGCCTCTGCTGTGGCCTCCGGAGCGAGCGCGCCGGCCATGGAATTCGTGCCCGCGCCGGCCGCCGTGCCAGAGCCGGTGGCTTCCCTGCCTGCCGCGCTGCCCGCCTCCGCACCGACCACCCCGGCGTCGTCGCCGCTGCCGGAGCGCGCCGCTGCGCCGGTTCCGGCCGGTGGCGCCGTGCTGCGCGTGACGGCCCGCACCGAGAGTTGGGTCGAGGTCACGGATGCCCAGGGTCAGGTCTTGCTGTCGCGCGTGCTGCGCCAGGGCGAGCAGCAGGAGTTCAGCGGCGCGCCGCCCTACAAGGTCCGCGTCGGCAACGTCAGCGGCACCGGCATCGAATGGCGTGGCAGCGCCGTCGACCTGGCCGCCCGCGCCAGCAACAACATCGCCCGTCTGGAGTTGAAGTGATGAGCGAACTGATCATTCCCGAAGCCATGCCGGCACCGCGCCGCAGCCGCCAGGCGCGCGTCGTTTGGGGCAGCCGTGTCGTCACCGTCGGCGGCGACGCGCCGGTGCGCGTGCAGTCCATGACCAACACCGACACGGTGGACGCTATCGGCACGGCCATCCAGGTCAAGGAGCTGGCGATTGCCGGCTCTGAGATGGTGCGCATCACCGTCAATACGCCCGAGGCCGCCGAGCAGGTGCCCTACATCCGTGAGCAGCTCGACCGCATGGGCATCGACGTGCCGCTGGTGGGCGACTTCCACTACAACGGCCACCGCCTGCTGACCGAGTACCCGGCGATGGCACAGGCGCTGTCCAAGTACCGCATCAACCCCGGCAACGTCGGCAAGGGCGACAAGAAGGACCGTCAGTTCGCCATGATGGTCGAGGCCGCGGCGAAGTATGACAAGGTCGTGCGCATCGGCGTCAACTGGGGCAGCCTGGACCAGGAGCTGCTCGCGCAGTTCATGGACGAGAACGCCCGCCGCGCCCAGCCGTGGGATGCCAAGCCGGTCATGTACCAGGCGCTGGTCGAGTCCGCGCTGACCTCGGCCGCCTACGCCGCCGAGCTGGGGCTCAACCCCGACAACATCATCATCAGCTGCAAGGTCAGCGGCGTGCAGGACCTGATCTCGGTCTACCGCGAACTGGCCCGCCGCTGCGACTACGCGCTGCACCTGGGCCTGACCGAAGCCGGCATGGGCACCAAGGGCACGGTGGCCTCAAGCGTCGCGTTAGGCATCCTGGCGCAGGAAGGCATCGGCGACACCATCCGCGTCAGCCTCACGCCGCAGCCGGGCGAGTCGCGCACGCAGGAGGTGGTCGTCGCGCTGGAGATCTTGCAGGCGCTGGGCCTGCGCCACTTCAACCCCAGCGTGACCGCCTGCCCCGGTTGCGGCCGCACGACCAGCACCACCTTCCAGGAACTGGCCAAGCAGATCGACGACTTCCTGCGCCTGCAGATGCCGGTCTGGCGCAACAAGTACCCCGGCGTCGAGGAGATGAAGGTGGCCGTCATGGGCTGCATCGTCAACGGCCCCGGCGAGAGCAAGCATGCCGACATCGGCATCAGCCTGCCCGGCACCGGCGAGGCGCCGGCGGCGCCCGTCTTCATCGACGGCCAGAAGGCGCTGACGCTGCGCGGCGACAACATCGCCAACGAGTTCCACGCGCTGGTCGAGAACTACATCGAGAAGCGCTTCGGCGCGACCGCTACCGCATGAGTGACAACAAGAAGGTCCAGCCGCTGCAGGCGGTGAAGGGCATGAACGACATCCTGCCGCCGGAGTCGGCGCGCTGGGAGTCTCTGGAAGCGACGATGCGCGGCGTGCTGCAGCGCTACGGCTACAGCAACGTGCGCGTGCCGATCGTCGAGCCGACGGCGCTGTTCGTGCGCGGCATCGGCGAGGTGACCGACATCGTCGAGAAGGAGATGTACGCCTTCGAGGACCGCGCCGACAAGCACGGCCAGGCCGAGCACCTCGCGCTGCGCCCCGAGGGCACGGCCGGCGTCGTGCGCGCCATGATCGAGCACAGCTATCTGCGCGACAGCCCGCGCCGGCTCTACTACGTCGGCCCGATGTTCCGCCGCGAGAAGCCGCAGAAGGGCCGCTACCGCCAGTTCCACCAGATGGGCATCGAGGCCCTGGGCTTCGTCGGCCCGGACGTGGATGCCGAGGTCATCCTGCTGGCGCGCACGCTGTGGCGCGAACTGGGGCTGAAGGAAGGCGTGGACGTCACGCTGGAGATCAACTGCCTGGGTCAGCCCGATGAGCGCCGCGCCCACCGCGAGGCGCTCATTGCCTATCTCGAACAGCACCAGGACGTGCTGGATGAGGAGGCGAAGCGCCGCATGTACGCCAACCCGCTGCGCGTGCTGGACACCAAGAACCCCGCCATGCAGGCCATGGCCGAGGGCGCGCCCAAGCTGCTGGACTACCTTGGGCCCGAATCGCTCGCGCACTTCAACGGCGTTCGGGCGCTGCTGGATTCGGTGGGCCTGGCCTATCGCATCAACCCCCGCCTCGTGCGCGGGCTGGACTACTACAACCTCACCGTCTTCGAGTGGGTGACCGACAAGCTCGGCGCCCAGGGCACGGTCTGCGCCGGCGGCCGCTACGACGGCTTGGTCGAACAGCTCGGCGGCAAGCCCACGCCGGCCGTCGGCTTCGGCATGGGCCTGGAGCGGCTGCTGCTGCTGCTGGAGACGCTGGGCCTGCAGTCGCCGGCCACGGCGCCTGACGTCTACGCCGTCGTGCCCGAGCCCGCCGAACTGCCGCGCATCCTGCCGACGCTGGAGGCGCTGCGCGCGGCCGGTGTGAGCGTGCAGATGCACGCCGGCGGTGGCTCGTTCAAGTCGCAGTTCAAGAAGGCCGACGGCTCCGGCGCGCGTTACGCGCTGGTGTTCGGCACCGACGAACTGGCGCGCGGCGAAGTGGCCGTCAAATCGCTGCGGGATGGCGCCGAACAGGTCGCCCGCCCCCTCGCCGACGTGGCCGCCTGGGCGGCCGAGTTGCGCACCGCATAATCCCGGGCCCTGCCCGTACCACGCTGTATTCCGCTCATGGCATCGCATCTCGACCTCGAAGAACAAGAACAACTCGACCAGCTCAAGGCCTTCTGGAAGCGCTGGGGCAATCTCATCACCTGGCTGATCACCGCCGCGCTGGCCGCTTTCGCCGCCTGGCAGGGCTGGAACTGGCACCAGCGCGAGCAGGCCGCCAAGGCGTCTGCGATGTACGAGGAGTTCGACCGCGCGCTCACGGCCCAGGACGCCGACAAGGCCGCCGCCGCTGCGGCCGACCTGAGGGCGGGCTTCGCCGGCACCGGCTTCGCGGCCCAGGCTGGCCTGCAGGTCGCCAAGCTGCAGCTCGACAAGGGCAAGGCCGACGAGGCCAAGCAAAACCTGGCCTGGGTGGCCGAGCACGGCTCCGAGCCGCCTTATCGCGACCTCGCCCGACTGCGCTTGGCGGGCCTGCAACTCGACGCCAAGGCCTACGACGAAGCGGCCAAGACGCTGGACGCGATCAAATCCCCGGAGTTCGCCGCCCTCGTGGCCGACCGCCGTGGGGATGCGCTCCTCTTGCAGGACAAGCGCGACGCCGCCAAGGCCGAGTATCAGAAGGCGCTGGCCGGCCTGGACAAGACCCAGGACTACCGCCGCATCGTCGAAGCCAAGCTGGCCACGCTGGGCGTGCCCACCGTCGTCGAAACCACCGGAGCCGCGCAATGAAGCGCCTCGTTCAGATCACGCTGATCGCGCTGGCGGCAGCGTCGCTGTCGGGCTGCTCCACCGTCACGTCGACGTGGAATAACTGGTTCGGCGATGCCAAGAGCAGGCCCGCCGTGCTGGAGGTGCTCACTGGCCCGGCCGCCGGCCGCGTCGTGTGGAGCGCCAAGGGCGATGACGTCACCTTCCCGCTCAGCATCGCCACGCCGGGCGACCGCTTCGTCGTCGCCAGCACCGACGGCACGGTGCGCGCCTTGGCCGCCGCCGATGGCCGCGAGCTGTGGCGCGGCACGGCCGGCGCCAAGCTGGCGGCTGGCATCGGCAGCGACGGCCGCTTCGCCGCCGTCGTCAACCGCGACAACGAACTGGTCGTGCTGGACGCCGGCCGCGTCGTCTGGAAGAAGGCGCTGCCTACGCCCGTCATCGCCGCGCCGCTGGTGGCCGGCGAGCGCGTGTTCGCGCTGACGCTGGACCGTCAGGTCATCGCCTTCGACGCGCTGGACGGCCGCAAGATCTGGGAGCTGCGCCGCCCGGGCGAGCCGCTGACGCTGGCCAAGGCTGGCGTGCTGATGGCCTACAAGGACACGCTGATCGTCGGCCAGGGCGCGCGCCTGGCCGGTGTCGACCCGCTGAAGGGCCAGTTGCGCTGGGAGGCCAGCGTGGCCACGCCGCGCGGCACGAATGAGGTCGAACGCCTCGCCGACCTCGTCGGCCCGGCCGTGCGCCAGGGTGAGGTGATCTGCGCGCGCGCCTTCCAGTCTGCCGTCGGCTGCGTGAACGCCGAGCGCGGCAGCGCGCTGTGGAACCGCGTCGTCGGCGGCACCAACGGCATAGCCGCAGACGAGCAAGTCGTCGTCGCCGGTGACGCCTCGGACCGCCTGTCGGCCTGGAAGCTGGCCAACGGCGACCTGGCCTGGTCGGCCGACCAGTTTCAGCTGCGCAAGCTGTCCGCGCCCGTGCTGCTGAACAAGCGGGTGCTGGTGGGCGACTACGAAGGCCAGCTGCACCTGCTGGACCGCGACACCGGCAAGACGCTGTCGCGCATCGCCACGGACGGCTCGCCGGCCGCCACGATTGCGCTGCTGGGCGACACCGCCCTGGTCGCGACGAAGAATGGCGGCCTGTTCGCCGTGAAGGCCGAATGAAACCTGTCATCGCCCTGGTCGGCCGCCCCAACGTGGGCAAGTCGACGCTGTTCAACCGCCTGACGAAGTCGCGCGACGCCATCGTGGCGGACTTCGCTGGCCTGACGCGCGACCGCCACTACGGTGACGGCCGCCTGGGCGACCGCGAGTTCATCGTCATCGACACCGGCGGCTTCGAGCCCGACAGCAGCACCGGCATCGTCAAGGAGATGGCCAAGCAGACCAAGCAGGCCGTCGCCGAGGCCGACGCGGTCATCTTCGTCGTCGACATCCGCCTCGGGCTTTCGGCCCATGACAGCGACATCGCTCGCTATCTGCGCAGCGTCAACAAGCGTGTGCACCTGGCCGTCAACAAGGCCGAGGGCATGAGCGAGTCGCCGCTGATGAACGAGTTCCATGAACTCGGCATGGGCGAGCCGCACCCGATCTCGTCGGCCCACGGCCAGGGCATCCGCAGCCTGCTGGACGCGGTGCTGGAGCCGTTCGAGGATGCGACCGAAGAGTTCGGCGCGGGGCCGCAGCAGGACGGCGTCATCCGCCTCGCCGTCGCCGGCCGTCCCAACGTCGGCAAGAGCACGTTGATCAACACCTGGCTGGGCGAGGAACGCCTCGTCGCCTTCGACATGCCGGGCACGACGCGCGATGCGATCTCGGTCGACTTCGAGCGCAACGGCCAGAAGTTCAAGCTCATCGACACGGCCGGCCTGCGCCGCAAGGGCAAGGTCTTCGAGGCCATCGAGAAGTTCTCGGTCGTCAAGACGCTGCAGGCCATCGCAGACGCCCACGTCGTGCTGCTGCTGCTGGACGCGACGCAGGGCGTGACCGACCAGGACGCCCACATCGCCGGCTACATCCTCGACAGCGGCCGCGCCGTCGTGCTGGCCGTCAACAAGTGGGATGCCGTCGACAGCTACCAGCGCGAGACGCTGGCGCGCCAGATCGAGCAGCGCCTGACCTTCCTGAAGTTCGCGCCGATGCACAACATCTCGGCGCTGAAGCGGCAAGGCCTGTCGGCCGTCTGGAACTCCCTGGCCGACGCCTACGCCTCGGCCTACCGCAAGATGACGACGCCGGTGCTGACCCGCCTGGTCGCCGAGGCCGTGGAGCACCAGCAGCCCAAGCGCTCGGGCGTGTCCCGCCCCAAGCTGCGCTACGCCCACCAGGGCGGCCAGAACCCGCCCATCGTCGTCATCCACGGCAATGCGCTGGACGGCGTCACCGAGGTCTACAAGCGCTACCTCGAAGGCCGCATCCGTGCCCACTACAAGCTGGTCGGCACGCCCCTGAAGATAGAGCTACGTTCCTCGAAGAATCCCTTCGACGAAAAGACCTAGGCTGACCTCCGGAGGGACAAAGACGCTGTGTTAAGGTCTTACCCCTAGTCCCCCACTCCCCCGATAACTCGGAGCATACCGATGAGCAACAAAGGCCAACTTTTGCAGGACCCCTTTTTGAACCTGCTGCGCAAGGAGCACGTGCCCGTCTCGATCTACCTGGTCAACGGCATCAAGCTCCAAGGCCACATCGAATCGTTTGACCAGTACGTCGTGCTGCTTCGCAACACCGTGACCCAGATGGTCTACAAGCACGCGATCTCCACCGTCGTGCCGGGCCGTGCAGTTAACTTCCACGCTGGCGACGCTCCTGCGGACGCCTGATTACCGCACCCTTGTCCGCGACCTCTGACCACACCGCGACGCCGCCCTCCGAGGCGGCGCGCGCCATTCTTGTGGGTGTCGATTTCGGTCGGCAGTCCGCCAAGCAGGGCTTTGACGAAAGCCTCGATGAGCTGGCGCTGCTTGCCGAGTCCGCCGGCGATACGCCCGTCGCCAAGGTCATCGCCCGCCGCCAGGCACCCGACGCGGCGCTGTTCGTCGGCTCCGGCAAGGCCGACGAGATCAAGCTGCTCGTGCAGGCCCACCAGGCCCACACGGTGCTGTTCGATCAGGCCATCTCGCCGGCCCAGCAGCGCAACCTCGAAAAGGTGCTCGGCGTGCCCGTCGCCGACCGCACCGCGCTGATCCTCGAGATCTTTGCCGCCCGCGCGCAGAGCCACGAGGGCAAGCTGCAGGTCGAGCTGGCGCGGCTGCAATACCTGGCCACGCGCCTGGTGCGGCGCTGGAGCCACCTGGAGCGCCAGAGCGGCGGCATCGGCATGCGCGGCGGCCCTGGCGAGGCGCAGATCGAGCTGGACCGTCGCATGATCGACGACCGCATCAAGAAGACCAAGGAGCGCCTGAAGCAGGTGCAGAAGCAGCGCAGCACGCAGCGCCGCTCGCGTTCGCGCAACGGCGTCTTCAAGGTCTCGCTGGTCGGCTACACGAACGCGGGCAAGAGCACGCTGTTCAACGCGCTGACCAAGGCGCGCGCCTATGCCGCCAACCAGTTGTTCGCGACGCTGGACACGACCACGCGCTCGCTCTACCTGGAGCAGGCCGGCGCCAGCGTCTCGCTGTCCGACACGGTCGGCTTCATCCGCGACCTGCCGCACAAGCTCGTCGAGGCCTTCCGCGCGACGCTGCAGGAGGCGGCCGATGCCGACCTGCTGCTGCACGTCGTCGATGCGTCCAGCCCCGCGCTGGAGGAGCAGATCACCGAGGTCGAGCGCGTGCTGGCCGAGATCGGCGCGGCGGACGTGCCGCAGATCCTGGTCTACAACAAGCAGGACCTGCTGGCCGACGACCAGCGCCCGCGCGAGATCGTCGATGCCGTGCTGCGCGCTGCGGGCGGCACCGATCCGACACCGCGCGTCTTCGTCAGTTCGCTCGCCGGCAGCGGCCTGGCCGAGCTGCGGCAGCTGATTGCGACGGCCATGCTGGCCCAGCCCTTGATTCCCGCCGAACGGGACCCACGTTTCGACGCTGACTCGTCACAGTCGTTCGACTTCGACGAGCCCTCTTCCTCAGAAGACCCCTCCCAGGCATGAGCAGCACTTCCCACATCCCGCCCCGCAGCCCTTGGGTACAGCGTCTGATGACGCCCATCGCAAGAGCCGCCGGCCGGCTGCTGAACAACGGTCGCAACGACGGCCCGCCCGACCTCGACGAGCTCTGGCGCGACTTCAACCGCAAGCTGTCGGGCATGTTCGGCGGCAAGCCGGGTGGGCCTTCCAATCCCGGGACCCCGAGCGGTCCGCCGGACATGAAGGGCGCGGGCATCGGCTTGGGCCTGATTGCCGGCGTCGTCGTGCTGGGCTGGCTGGCCAGTGGCTTCTTCATCGTGCAGGAAGGCCAGCAGGGCGTCGTGACGTCCTTCGGCAAGTACAGCAAGACGGTCGAGGCTGGCTTCCAGTGGCGGCTGCCCTATCCCTTCCAGGCGCATGAAGTGCAGCCGGTGTCGCAGCTGCGCCAGGTCGAGGTGGGCCGCAACTCGGTGGTCTCGGCCACGGGTCTGCGCGATTCGTCCATGCTGACGCAGGACGAGAACATCGTCGACATCCGCTTCACGGTGCAGTTCACGATCCGTGACCTGCGCGATTTCCTGTTCGAGAACCGCGACCCCGAACAGGCCGTGCTGCTGGCCGCCGAGTCGGCCGTGCGCGAGATCGTCGGCAAGAGCACGATGGACTCGGTGCTCTACGAGCAGCGCGACGCCATCGCCGCCGACCTCGTGAAGTCCATCCAGGCGCAGATGGATCGTCTCAAGGCCGGCATCCAGGTCAAGAACGTCAACGTGCAGAGCGTGCAGCCGCCCGAGCAGGTGCAGGCCGCGTTCGAAGACGCCTTCAAGGCCGGCCAGAACCGCGAGCAGATCAAGAACGAGGCGCAGGCCTATGCCAACCAGGTGATCCCCAGCGCCCAGGGTGATGCGGCCAAGCTGTTCGAGCAGGCCGAGGGCTACAAGGCCCGCGTCATCGCGACGGCAGAGGGCGATGCCTCGCGCTTCAAGAGCGTGCTGGCCGAGTACCAGAAGGCGCCGCAGGTCACGCGCGACCGGCTCTACACCGACACGATGAAGCAGGTCTACAGCAACGTCAGCAAGGTCATGGTCGACAGCCGCACCGGTTCCAACATGCTCTATCTGCCGCTGGACAAGCTGCTGCAGCAGGGCTCCAGCGGCACCGTGACCGTCTCCCAGCCCCAGCCGACGACGCTGCCCGAGCCGCAGGCCGTGCCCAATGCCGCCGACCTGCGCAGCCGTGACAACCAGCGCAGCCGCGACGGCCGCTGATCGAGGATGCCTTCCATGAACCGTATTGCCGCCATCGTCGCCGGACTTCTCGTCGCGTTGATGCTGCTGTCCTCCATGCTCTTCGTCGTTGACCAGCGCCAGTTCGCTGCCGTCTACGCACTGGGTGAGATCAAGGAGGTCGTCACCGAGCCGGGCCTGAAGTTCAAGCTGCCGCCGCCGTTCCAGAACGTCGTGCTGCTGGACCGCCGCGTGCAGACGCTGGACAGCCCCGAGTCGCGCCCCATCTTCACGGCCGAGAAGAAGAGCCTGGTCATCGACTGGCTCATCAAGTGGCGCATCACCGAGCCGCGCCAGTTCATCCGCAACAACGGTGCTGACATCCGCAATGTCGAGAACCGCTTGTCGCCGGTTGTGCAGGCGGCCTTCAACGAAGAGGTCACCAAGCGCACCGTGCTTGGCGTGCTGGCCACCGAGCGCGAGAAGGTCATGAACGATGTGCGCGCGCGCCTGGCCGATGAGGCCAAGCAGTTCGGCATCGAGATCGTCGATGTGCGCATCAAGCGCGTGGACTTTGCCTCGGGCATCACCGAGTCGGTCTACCGCCGCATGGATTCGGAGCGCAAGCGTGTCGCCGCCGAGGCCCGTTCGACCGGTACCGCCGAGGGCGAGAAGATCAAGGCCGACGCCGACCGCCAGCGCGAAATCATCGTCGCCGAGGCCTACCGCGATGCCCAGAAGGTCATGGGCGAAGGCGATGCGAAGGCGACGGCGCTGTATGCCGAAGCCTTCGGCCGCGACCCCAACTTCGCCCAGTTCTACCGTTCGCTGGAGGCCTATCGCGCGAGCTTCCGCAACAAGAGCGACGTGATGGTGCTCGACCCGAGCAGCGACTTCTTCAAGGCCATGCGCGGGAGTTCGGGTGCTTCTGCTGGCAAGTGAACGAACTGCTGACGGCCTGCGCGCTGCTGCTGGTCTTTGAAGGGCTGCTGCCCTTCCTCAGCCCGGGACGCTGGCGCGAGGTCTTCAGCCGCATCCAGGCGATGAGCGACGGCCAGATCCGTTTCATCGGCCTGGCCAGCATCGTGATGGGGCTGTTCGGGCTGCTCTGGTTGTACTGATCTGAAGGCCGGGGCCGGGAGGCGCCGGTAGAATGCCGTTTTTAACCGCCTGCCTTCGCCCATGTCCTCTGCTTGGCTGCTGCCCGAGCACATCGCCGATGTCCTGCCTTCGCAGGCGCGCCGCATCGAAGAGCTGCGTAGAGAACTGCTCGACATGGCACGCAGCTATGGCTGCGAGCTGGTCATCCCACCGCTGTTGGAGCACCTCGATTCGCTGCTGTCCGGCACGGGCAGCGGCTCCGACATCAAGCTCTTCAAACTGGTCGACCAGCTCTCCGGCCGCTCGCTGGGCGTGCGCGCCGACACGACCCCGCAGGTCGCCCGCATCGATGCTCACCTGTTGAACCGCCAGGGCGTGACCCGCCTGTGCTACTGCGGCCCGGTGGCGCACACGAGGCCGGACGGCCTGAACACCAGCCGTGAGCCGCTGCAGTTCGGCGTCGAGATCTACGGTCACGCCGGCCTTGAAGCCGACTTGGAAGTGCACGAACTGGCTCTGGATGCGCTGCGCCGCGCCGGCCTCAGCCGCGTCATGCTGGACCTGGGCGACGCGCGCCTGCTGCAAGGCGTGCTCGACGGCGTCAAGCTCGCGCCCGAGGCGCTCGAAGCGCTGACTGCGGCGCTGGCCGCCAAGGATCTTTCCGCACTGTCCGCGCTGAGCGCCGGCATGCCGGCCGTCACGCGCGACGCACTGCTGGCCCTGCCCAGCCTGTTCGGCGGCCGTGAAGTGCTGGCCGAGGCCGCGCGTCGCCTGCCCGACCACCCCCTCGTCAAGGCCGCCCTGGCCGACCTGGACTGGCTGGCCGGTCATCTGGCCACCGTCCACCCCGAGGTCAGCCTGGGCTTCGACCTGGCCGACCTGCAGGGCTATGCCTACTACACCGGCATCCGCTTCGCGGCGTATGCGTCGGGCTGCTCCGACGCCGTGCTGCGCGGCGGTCGCTACGACGAGGTCGGCGCCGCGTTTGGTCGTCGCCGGCCGGCGGTGGGCTTCAGCCTGGACCTGAAGACGCTGGTGACGCTGGCGCCCGCCACACCGTTGCGCGCTGCGGTGCGCGCCCCCTGGGGCGAGGACGCCTCGCTGCGCCAGGCCGTGCGGCGCCTGCGCGAGCAGGGCGAGACGGTGGTTTGCGTGCTGCCCGGGCACGAGCAAGAGGCCGATGAATTCGACTGTGACCGCGAACTGGTTCGCGAGCACGCTGACTGGGTCGTCCGGGCGCTCTGAGCGCGGCGGGCACCTTCTCCAATCTCAAGTAAGCAGGCAAAAAAGATGCAAAGCCAAACCGCGCGTGGACGCAATGTGGTCGTCGTCGGCACCCAGTGGGGTGACGAGGGCAAGGGCAAGCTCGTCGACTGGATGACGGACCATGCTCAGGGCGTGGTGCGCTTCCAGGGCGGCCACAACGCCGGTCACACACTGGTCATCAAGGGTGTCAAGACGGCTCTGCAGCTCATCCCCAGCGGCATCATGCGCGACGGGGTGGCCTGCTACATCGGCAACGGCGTGGTGTTGGACCCGACCCACCTGCTGTCCGAGATCGAGCGCCTGGAGAAGGCTGGAGTGGAGGTGCGCTCGCGCCTCTTCATCAGCGAGTCCTGCCCGCTGATCCTGCCCTTCCATGTGGCCGTGGACAAGGCGCGCGAACAGCTGCGCGAGACCAGCGGCAGCGGCAAGATCGGCACCACCGGCAAGGGGATCGGTCCGGCCTATGAAGACAAGGTCGCCCGCCGCGCGCTCCGCGCCCAGGACCTGAAACACCCCGAGCGCTTCGCCAAGAAGCTGCGCGAGCTGCTGGAGCTGCACAACTTCGCGCTGCGCGGCTATCTGAAGGGTGAGGAGCTGGCCTTCGAGCCCATCTTCGAGCAAGCCATGAAGATGGCCGAACAGATCAAGCCCATGCTGGCCGACGTCGGCTACCTGATCCACAAGGCCCACCAGGCCGGCGCCAACATCCTCTTCGAGGGCGCGCAGGGCACGCTGCTCGACATCGACCACGGCACCTATCCCTACGTCACGTCCAGCAACTGCGTGGCCGGCAACGCCGCTGCCGGTGCCGGCGTGGGCCCACAGATGCTGCACTACATGCTGGGCATCACCAAGGCCTACACGACGCGCGTCGGCTCCGGCCCCTTCCCGACCGAGCTGGACTGGGAAGTGCCGGGCACCGTCGGCTACCACCTGTCCACCGTCGGTCAGGAACGCGGCACCGTCACCGGCCGTGCCCGACGCTGCGGCTGGCTGGACGCTGCGGCGCTGAAGCGTTCGATGATCATCAACGGCATCAGCGGCCTGTGCCTGACCAAGCTGGACGTGCTGGACGGCCTGGCCGAGATCAAGATGTGCGTGGGCTATGAGCTGGACGGCCGTCGGCTCGACATCCTGCCGCTGGATGCGGACGAGATCGAAGCCTGCACGCCGGTGTTCGAGACCTTCCCGGGCTGGACCGAGGTCACCTTCGGCGCCACGTCCTGGGACGCGCTGCCGGCCAATGCGCGCAGCTATCTGAAGCGCGTCGAGGAGGTCATCGGCACGCCCATCCACATGGTGTCCACCGGCCCCGACCGCGAGCACACCATCGTGTTGCGTCACCCGTATTCCGCCTGACCCTTTCACACCACGGAGAAGCAACCACCATGCTGACCGACGACGGCAAACACCTCTACGTGTCCTGGGACGAGTACCACCTGCTCACCGAGCGGCTGGCGCTCAAGGTGCACGCCTCGGGCTGGCAGTTTGACCAGATCCTCTGCCTGGCCCGCGGCGGCATGCGCCCGGGTGACGTGCTGTCGCGCGTCTTCGACAAGCCGCTGGGCATCATGTCCACCAGTTCCTACCGCGCCGAGGCCGGCACCATCCAGGGCCGCCTGGATATGGCCAAGTACATCACCATGCCCAAGGGCGAACTGGCCGGCCGCGTGCTGCTGGTGGACGACCTGGCCGACTCGGGCGTCACGCTGAAGGCTGTGGTGGAGCGCCTGCGTGGCATGCCGTCCATCACCGAGCTGCGTTCGGCGGTCATCTGGACGAAGAAGGTCTCGGCCTACACGCCGGACTACTACTGCGAGATGCTGGAGACCTCGCCGTGGATCCATCAGCCGTTCGAGGAGTACGACGGCATGGGGCCGGAGCTGCTGGCGAAGAAGTTCGCGGTTTGAATCGACTGAAGATGGGTGTCAGGCAAGACTCGCCGAGGCGCCCATCGAGGGCGCATCGGCGGGGACTCGGTCACGCAAGCGCGACCCCGGCTTGGAGCGCAGCGCCAAGCCCTTCTCGTCCTCCCGCGATGTCCACTGGACATCGCTTCCTGAGCCCCAAACGACAAAGGCCAGCACTTTCGTGCTGGCCTTTTCTGTTTGGTGCCCAGGAGAGGACTCGAACCTCCACGGAGTTACCCGCTAGTACCTGAAACTAGTGCGTCTACCAATTCCGCCACCTGGGCAAGTGCTCAAGACTTCATCCGAAGCCATGGGCCGTTTCAGGAAAGCAAGGATCTTATCATCAAAAACTTGAAGAACACGAATAGTTCGCCTACGGGCGATGGCGCGGGCCTGCTCGCCGAGGTCGAAGGCACGCTGCAAGGCCATCGGGACGGACATGGTTTCCTGATCCCCGACGACGGCTCGGCCGATGTCTACCTGTCGTCCCAGGAGACGCACGCCGTCATGCACGGCGACCGCCTGCGCGTGAAGGTCGTCCGCCTCGACAAGCGCGGCCGGCCCGAGGGCAAGGTGCTGGAGATCCTCGAGCGCAAGAAGCGGCCGCTGATCGGCCGCCTGCTGCTGGAGTCGGGCATCTGGCTCGTCGCACCCGAAGACCGGCGCATGGGCCAGGACATCTTGATCCCCAAGAACGGCATTGCCAATGCGACCGCCGGTCAGGTCGTCGCCGTCGAGTTGACCGAGCCGCCATCGCTGTACTCCAAGCCCGTCGGCCGCGTCGTCGAGGTATTGGGCGAGATCGACGACCCCGGCATGGAGATCGAGATCGCCGTGCGCAAGTACGACGTGCCGCACCGCTTCAGCCCGGAGACGTTGGCGCAGTCCGCCAAGCTGCCCGAGAAGATGCGCGCGGCCGACCTGAAGGGTCGCATCGACCTGCGCGACGTGCCCCTGGTCACCATCGACGGCGAGGACGCGCGCGACTTCGACGACGCCGTCTACTGCGAGCCCTTCAAGCAGGGGCGCGGCAAGAAGGCCGTCGAGGGCTGGCGACTGCTGGTGGCCATCGCCGACGTGTCGCACTACGTGAAGCCCGGCGAGGCGCTGGACGGCGACGCCTACGAGCGCGCCACGTCGGTCTACTTCCCTCGCCGCGTCATCCCGATGCTGCCGGAGAAGCTCTCCAACGGCCTGTGCTCGCTGAACCCATACGAAGACCGGCTCAGCATGGTCTGCGACATGGTGGTGTCCAGCGACGGTACCGTCAGCGCTTACCAGTTCTACCCGGCCGTCATCAGCTCGCACGCGCGCTTCACCTACACCGAGGTCGCCGCCATCCTGGCCAACACGCACGGCCCCGAAGCCGCCAAGCGGCGGGAGTTGGTGCCGCATCTGCTGCATCTGCACGAGGTCTACCGCGCCTTGCTGGCCGAGCGGGGCCGGCGCGGCGCCATCGACTTCGAAACCACCGAGACGCAGATCGTCTGCGACGACAACGGCCGCATCGAGAAGATCATCCCGCGCACCCGCAACGACGCGCACCGGCTGATCGAGGAGGCCATGTTGGCCGCCAACACCTGCTCGGCGGACTTCATCCAGGCGAACAAGCATCACGCGCTGTTCCGCGTGCACGAAGGCCCGACGCCCGAGAAGCGCACGACGCTGCAGAACTACCTGCGCTCGCTCGGCATCGGCATGGGTGTCTCCGACGATCCGACGCCGCGCGAGTTCCAGCAGATTGCCCAGGCGACCAAGGAGCGCCCCGACGCGCAGCAGATCCACACCATGCTGCTGCGCTCCATGCAGCAGGCCATCTACACCGGCACCAACTCCGGCCACTTCGGCCTGGCCTATCCGGCCTACACGCACTTCACGAGCCCGATCCGGCGCTACCCCGACCTGCTGGTCCACCGCGTGATCAAGGCCTTGCTGGGCAGCAAGAAGTACACGCTGGACCCAGCCAAGATGAACGTGCCTCAGGCGCCCAAGCGCCCGGGCCGCGCGGCACCGCCCAACCCGGCGGACGCGCGCAACGAGGCCGAACGCTGGGAGGTTGTCGGCGCCCATTGCAGCGCCAACGAACGCCGTGCCGACGAGGCCAGCCGCGACGTCGAAGCCTGGCTGAAGTGCCGCTACATGCGCGACCGCCTGGGCGAGGAGTTCGCCGGCACCGTCAGCGCCGTCACATCGTTCGGCCTGTTCGTGCAACTGGACGCGCTCTACGTCGAGGGCCTGGTGCACATCACCGAGCTGGGTGGCGAGTATTTCAAGTTCGACGACGTGCGCCAGGAACTGCGCGGCGAACGCACCGGCATCCGCTACGCCACCGGCGCACGCGTGCAGGTGCAGGTCAGCCGTGTCGACCTGGATGGCCGCCGCATCGACTTCCGCCTGGTCCGGGAATCGGACGAGGGCCGGCCCGCCGGCCGTGGTGCGGCCGGCAAGCCTCAAGGCAAGCCTTCGGGAAGGGCGCCCGCCAAGAAGCGCGCACCCAAGACCGCCGTCGAGGCGCTCGATGAGGTGCAGCAGACCGACCGCGACGTGAAGCAGAGCCGCAAGGCCGTCATCGCGTCGCTGCACCCGGTCAAGGCGGCGCAGCAGGCGGCCAAGCGGGCGTCCAGCCGGGCTGCCAAGAAGACGGCGCCCAAGCCACCGACGCGCAAGCGCCGGTAGGCCTCAGGCTTGTGCGGCCAGGTGTTCGATGAGATCGCCGGCGCGCAGCGCGCCGGCCACTTCGCCGGCCCGCCCGTGAGCGTCCACGCCGGCGCAGGCGATGGCGTGCGCGCCGGCTTGCGGCTGCTGCGCCCACAGGCCGCCCAGCCAGCCGGCCAGCACATCGCCGCTGCCGGCCGTGGCCAGCGCTGGCCCGCCGCTGGCGCAGATGGCCGGCCGCTCGCCCGGTGTGGCAATGACGCTGCCTGAACCTTTCAGGACGACGGTGCAGTTGAGGCGCTGGGCCAGGTCGCTCCCGGCGGCGAGGCGGTCGGCCTGGATGCTGGCGGTGTCGCGGCCGAGCAGGCGCGCGGCTTCGAGCGGATGGGGCGTTAGCAGCGTGGTGCCGACGGGTCGGGCGCGCAGCAGGTCCTGCAGGGCGGGTTCAGCCGCGATGGCATTCAGCGCGTCGGCATCGATGACGATGCGCGGCAGCTCGCGCAGCAATCCGGGCAGCGCCGCGGCCATGGCCGGCCCCGCGCCGCAGCCGATCACACCCACGGCCTGGGGCAGCTCCGCCAAGCTGCCGCGCATCAACTCGGGCCGGCCGGCGTCGGCGCCCTCATCGCCCGAAAGGCCGAGCAGGTCCACATAGACCCGCCCTGCGCCGCAGGCCAGGGCCGCCCGCGCCGCCAGCCGGGCCGCGCCCTGCATGCCGGGCGCGCCGCCGACGACGAGCACCTGGCCGTGGCTGCCTTTGTGGCTGGTGGCGCTGCGCTCCAGGCGCGCGGCGGGGCCGAGCAGCTCGGCCGTCGGTTCGTCATCGGCTGCGATGCCCAGGTCGTCGAACCAGATCCGCCCGGTATGCGCGCGGCCCTCGCCGGTGAAGAGGCCGGGCTTGAGCGTGAGCAGCGTCAATGTGTGGTCGGCGCGCACGGCGCGTTCTCCGGCGGCCTGGCCGGTGTCACCGAGCAGGCCGCTGGGGAGGTCGACGGCGAGGATGGGCGCGCCACAGGTCTGCATCGCGGCCATGGTGACGCACAGCTCGGCCGATGGCGCGCGGTTGAGCCCCAGGCCCAGCAACGCGTCGATGACGAGGGCAGGGTGCTGCGGGGCTTCGTGGCCGACGTGCACGTCCACGCCGACCTCCCTCAGCCGCCGCGCGGCGACGTGGCCATCGCCGCCGTTGTTGCCCGGCCCGCAGACCACCCAGACCGGCCCTGCACCGCGCCGCAGCGCCAGCGCGAGCTTGGCCACCGCCAGCCCGGCCCGTTCCATCAGGTCCGGCGAATGAGCCAGCGCGCGCGCCTCGATGCGCCGACTGGCGGCGACGTCGAACAGGGGCAGGGTGGTGGTCGTGGGCAGCAGCAGGCGCATGCCCGCGAGCTTAGGCCAGGCGCTGCGGGCCCAGCGGGCCGATGTCGAGCGCCGGGGTCTGCCCCGTGATGTGCTGCGCCAGCACTTGAGCCGCACCGCAGGCCAGGCCCCAGCCATGGCCGCCCGGCGACAGGTTGAGCCACAGGCCCGCTCGGCCGCTGGCGCCGAGCAGCGGCAGGCCGTCGGCCACCAGCGCGCGCCGGCTCTGGCCGTGTTGCACCTGGTGGTGCAGCACCGAGCCGGGGAACCAGTGCTGCAGGCCGCGGTGCAGGGCCTCAAAGTCCGGTGTGTGACTGGCCTGGCGGCCGGTCACCACGGTGCCCCCGGTCACGCGAACGCGCTGACCGATGCGCGTGACGGTGAGGCCACGCGAGGGGTCGACCCAGGCGGCCTTGGGGCCGAGGTCGGGATGGGCTTCGAGCAGGCGCAGCGGCGCGGTGACCGAGGCTTCGTGCTGGGCCACCAGCGGCAGGCGCCGGCCGAGCAAGGCCGGCGCATCGAGACCGTTGCAGAGCACCACGGCGTCGAAACGTTCGTCCTGCGGGCCGGGCATTTGCGGCAGCGTGTCGCCCGCGTCTCGCTCGGCGCCGCGTGTCGGCGCTTCCAGCGGCGGCGTGTGCTCGTGGCGCAGCGTCAGGCCTGCACCGTCGGTGGTGATGGCGCGCACCGTCGTGTGAAAGCGAAACGCAGCGCCCAGCTGCTGGGCTTGCTGGCGCAGTTGCTGGGCGAAGAGGCGGGCATTGCCGGCGCCGCCGCTCGCGAAGGCCAGGGCGCCGACCAGCGGTGCGTCGGCGTTCAGGCCCGGCTCGCGGCGGCGCACTTGTTCGGGTTCGAGCAGATCGATCGCCAGGCCCATCGCCCGCCAGCTGTCGAGCCGGGCCTGCGCCGCCGCGACGCGCTTGGCGTCAACGAGGGCGACGAGGAGGCCGTCCGCAGCCTCGTCGTCCAGCCCGAGGCTGCGCCGCAACTCGTCCGTGCGGGCCAGGCCGAGCAGGCTCAGCGCCGCCAGCGTCGAGGGCGCGGCTCCACCGCGGCGGCCGGCGCGCCAGCGGCGCCAGCGCCAGGCCAGCGGCGCCGGCGCCGCAGCGTCGTCGACATCGGGCAGGAAGGGCGACAGCAGTGCGCTGCTCGCGAAGCTGGCCTGCTCGGCCACGCTGCCGCCGCGCTCAAAGACCTGGACCTGCCAGCCTGAGACGGCCAGTTCGTAGGCCGTCGTAACGCCGGCCAGGCCGGCGCCCACCACCGCGACGCGGCGGCTCAAGCGCGCACCCGATGGCGCGCGCTGGCGGGCTGGCTCGCGGCCGCTGCAAAGCGGCTTCGGCTGAAAAAGGCCATGCTTGTGTATACTCTGCGGGTTTTGCCGGAGGCGGCAAGCGCGTGCAAGCGCTGCGAGACCTTGGCAAGACGGTTGTGAGGGGTGTGTGGCTGAGGAATTCAGCGCCACTCGTCGCAACAAATCGCAAACCGGCCCACAAAGGTGTTGTGGTCTGCGGCTCTCGGGGTTCAGCTGAAATCGCTGTATCCAGGTGCTGCAACGCAATTCGGGCCGGATTTTAGACACAACCTTCGGAGTAAGACCCATGTCTGTCACGATGCGCGAGATGCTGGAAGCCGGCGTCCATTTCGGCCACCAAACCCGCTTCTGGAACCCCAAGATGGCCCCGTATATCTACGGCCATCGCAACAAGATCCACATCATCAACCTCGAGAAGACGCTGCCCGCGTTCAACGATGCGTTGAAGTTCGTGCGCCAGCTGGCTGCCAAGCGCGGCACCATCCTGATGGTCGGCACCAAGCGCCAGGCCCGTGAAGTGATCGCCTCGGAAGCCCAGCGCGCCGGCATGCCCTATGTCGATGCCCGTTGGCTCGGCGGCATGATGACCAACTTCAAGACCGTCAAGGCTTCGCTGAAGAACCTGAAGGACATGCAAGCCCAGGTCGATGCCGGCACCCAGCCCGCGATCAAGAAGGAAGCGCTGATGTTCCAGCGAGACATCGCCAAGCTGGAAAAGAACATCGGCGGCATCCAGGACATGAGCGCGCTGCCCGACGCCATCTTCGTCATCGACGTCGGCTATCACAAGATTGCCGTCGCCGAAGCCAAGAAGCTCGGCATCCCCGTCATCGGCATCGTCGACACGAACCACTCGCCGATCGGCATCGACTACGTCATCCCCGGCAACGACGACTCGGCCAAGGCCGTGGCGCTGTACGCCCGCGCCATCGCTGACGCCGTGCTGGAAGGCAAGGCCAACGCCACGAACGAAGTGCTGGCTGCGGTTGCCCCTGCCGGCGACGAGTTCGTCGAGGTTTCCGAAGAGGCGTAAGCCCTTCCGACGCTGCATCTGAAAGGGGCCGCGAGGCCCCTTTTGCCAACTGAATTTGGCCAACCGAAATCTGGAGATAGAAATGGCTGCAATCACCGCAAGCATGGTGGGCGAACTGCGTGCCCGCACCGACGCCCCGATGATGGAGTGCAAGAAGGCACTGACTGAGGCCGACGGCGACCTGGGCCGCGCTGAAGAGATCCTGCGCGTCAAGCTCGGCAACAAGGCCGGCAAGGCCGCCTCGCGCATCACCGCCGAAGGCATCGTCGCCTCCGCCGTGGTCGGCGGCAACGGCGCGCTGATCGAAGTGAACTGCGAGACCGACTTCGTCTCGAAGAACGATGCCTTCCTGGCCTTCGTCGGCGCGCTGGCCGGCCTGGTGGCCGAACAGAACCCCGCCGATGTGGCTGCGCTGTCGGCCCTGCCGCTGTCGCAGGAAGGCTTCGGCCCGACGGTGGAAGACGTGCGCAAGGGCTTGATCGGCAAGATCGGCGAGAACATGTCCATCCGCCGCTTCCAGCGCTACACCGGCAGCAAGCTGGCCACCTACCTGCACGGCACCCGCATCGGCGTGGTCGTCGAGTTCGAAGGTGACGAGGTCGCCGCCAAGGACGTGGCCATGCACATCGCCGCGATGAAGCCGGCCGCGCTGTCCAGCGCCGACGTGTCGGCCGAGCTGGTCGAGAAGGAGCGCCGCATCGCCACCGAGAAGGCCGCCGAATCCGGCAAGCCCGCCGACATCATCGCCAAGATGGTCGAAGGCTCGGTGCAGAAGTTCCTGAAGGAAGTCTCGCTGCTGGACCAGGTCTTCGTGAAGGCCGCCGACGGCAAGCAGACCGTGGGCGCCCACCTGAAGGCCGCCAACACGACGGTCAAGGGCTTCACGCTCTACGTCGTCGGTGAAGGCATCGAGAAGAAGGTCGACGACTTCGCCGCCGAAGTGGCCGCGCAGGTGGCGGCGGCCAAGGGTCAGTAAAGACCCTAGGAAAATGAAAGGGCGCCAAGTTGGCGCCCTTTAAACTTCCGGGCCACTGCCAGCCCCATTCCAGAATTCCAGAGGACACCATGCCCGCGTACAAACGCATTCTGCTCAAACTCTCCGGCGAAGCCCTGATGGGTGACGACGCCTACGGCATCAACCGCGCGACCATCGTGCGCATGGTCCAGGAAGTCCGCGAGATCACGCAGATGGGTGTGGAAGTCGCCGTCGTCATCGGCGGCGGCAACATCTTCCGCGGCGTGGCCGGCGGCTCGGTCGGCATGGACCGCGCGACGGCCGACTACATGGGCATGCTGGCCACGGTCATGAACTCGCTGGCCCTGGCCGACACGATGCGCCAGGAAGGCATGATCGCCCGCGTGATGTCGGCCATCGCCATCGAGCAGGTCGTCGAGCCCTATGTGCGCCCCAAGGCGCTGCAATACCTCGAAGAGGGCAAGGTCGTCGTCTTCGCCGCCGGTACCGGCAACCCCTTCTTCACGACCGACACGGCGGCTGCGCTGCGCGGGGCGGAGATCGGCGCCGAGATCGTGCTGAAGGCCACCAAGGTCGACGGCGTCTACACGGCCGACCCCAAGAAGGACCCGAGCGCGACGCGCTACACCAGCATCACCTTCGACGAGGCCATCTCGAAGAACCTGCAGGTCATGGACGGCGCCGCTTTCGCGCTGTGCCGCGACCAGAAGCTGCCGATCAAGGTGTTCAGCATCTTCAAGACCGGCGCGCTCAAGCGTGTCGTGCAGGGGGAAGACGAGGGCACGCTGGTCCACGTCTGAGACTTAGTCAGTTGGGGGCAGAGCTACTCGCTGACGCTCGGGCGGTCTGTCCCGCAAATTCATAGGTATCGATCATGAGCATTGCCGACATCAAGAAGAACGCAGAGGCCAAGATGGCCAAGTCGATCGAGTCGCTGAAGAACGACCTGCACAAGATCCGCACCGGCCGCGCCCATCCTGGCATCCTGGACCAGGTCAGCGTCGACTACTACGGCTCCATGGTGCCCATCTCTCAGGTCGCCAACGTCAGCCTGCTGGACGCCCGCACCATCTCCGTCCAGCCCTGGGAAAAGGGCTTGGGCGCCAAGATCGAGAAGGCCATCCGCGAGAGCGACCTGGGCCTGAACCCAGCCACCCAGGGCGACCTGATCCGCGTGCCGATGCCGCCGCTGACCGAAGAGCGCCGCCGCGACCTGACCAAGGTCGTGCGCAATGCCGGCGAAGACGCCAAGATCGCCGTGCGCAACCTGCGCCGCGACGCCAACGAGCAGGCCAAGAAGCTGCTGAAGGACAAGGAAATCGGCGAGGACGACGAGCGTCGCAGCCTCGACGAAGTGCAGAAGCTGACCGATCGCGTGATCGCCGAGATCGACAAGCTGATCTCGGGCAAGGAAGCCGAGATCCTGGCGGTTTGAACGCCGTCTTGAGCACGCCCGCAATCGTGGCGAAAGACCGCCCGGCGCCGCCGCGCCATGTCGCCATCGTCATGGACGGCAACGGCCGCTGGGCCAAGAAGCGCTTCCTGCCGCGCTTCTTCGGCCACAAGGCGGGCGTGGAGGCGGTCGTCAAGGTCATCCAGGCCTGCATCGATCGCGACATCGAGCACCTGACGGTCTTCGCCTTCTCCAGCGAGAACTGGAAGCGGCCGAGCGACGAGGTCTCCGGTCTGATGGGCCTGGTGCTGGCTGCCATGTCGCGCTACCTCGCCAAGATCGGCGGCATGGGCGTGCGCGTGCGCGTCATCGGCGATCGCGACACCATCTCCGAGAAGCTGCGCACCGCCTGGAGCGACGCCGAAGCCGCCACGGCCCACAACAGCCGGCTGACGCTGAACGTCGCTTTCAACTACGGCGGCCGCTGGGACATCGTGCAGGCCTGCCGCAAGGCGGTCGAGGCCGGTGTGCCGGCGCACGAGCTGACCGAAGCCCGGCTGTCGGAGTTCATGGCCTTGGCGCATGCGCCCGACCCGGACCTCTTCATCCGCACCGGCGGCGAAGTGCGCATCAGCAATTTCCTGCTCTGGCAGGCGGCCTACACGGAATTCGTGTTCTCGGACTGCTTGTGGCCCGAGTTCGGTGCCCGTGAACTGGATGCGGCGATCGCCGTCTTCCACGAACGCGACCGCCGCTTCGGCGGCGTCAAGGAAGCGTCTGCCGCGGCCTAGGCCCACCTCATGCTGAAGACCCGCGTCATCACTGCCGTCGTGCTGCTGGCCATCCTGCTGCCGGTGCTGTTCCAGGCTTCGCCCTGGCCTTTCGCCTGGGTCAGTGTGTTGATGATTGGCGCGGCGGGCTGGGAATGGGCGCGGCTCAACGGCCTGCCCGGCACCGGCGCCATCGCGGCCGGCGTGGCGCTGGCGCTGGCCTGCGTGTGGACGCTGCTGATCGGCGGCCTGGATACGCCGCCGCCCTGGATCTGGTGGCTGGCCACCGGCGTCTGGGTGCTGGGCGGCGCCTACGCGCTGCGCGCCGGGCCGACGGGCTGGCCCCACGTCGTCCGTGGCGGCCGGCTCGCGCTGGGCGCGCTGTTGCTTTGGGGCGCGTGGCTGGCCATCGTGCAGGCCAAGGTGCATGGCATCAACTTCATCCTGTCCGTCTTCTGCCTGGTGTGGATGGCCGACATCGCCGCCTACTTCTGCGGCCGCGCCCTCGGTAAACGCAAGCTTGCGCCAGCCATCAGCCCGGGCAAGAGCTGGGAAGGCGTCTGGGGTGGCCTCGTCGGCGTCATCGTGCTCGGCTTCGTCTGGGTCCACGTCATCGACGTGCGGGTTGCCGTCGACTCGCCCAGCCTCTTCACGCTGCTGGTGCAGCGCCACGGCATCGTCTCGCTGCTGGCCCTGGTGTTTCTGGCCGCGATGAGCGTCGTCGGCGACTTGTTCGAATCCCTCGTCAAGCGTGCCGCCGGCGCCAAGGACAGCAGCGGTCTGTTGCCTGGCCATGGTGGCGTGCTGGACCGCATCGACGCGCTGCTGCCCGTGTTTCCGCTCGCGCTTGCCTTGATCTCCCTATGACCCGCCAACGCGTCTGCGTCCTCGGCTCGACCGGCTCCATCGGCGTCAACACGCTGGACGTGCTGGCCCGGCACCCCGAGCGCTACGAAGTCTTCGCTTTGAGCGCGATGAGCCGTGTCGACGAACTGCTGGCCCAGTGCCTGACCTGGCAGCCGCGCTTCGCCGTCATGCCCGAGCGCGATGCCGCCGCCCGGCTGCGTGAGCGGCTGCGCGAAGCCGGCAGCCGCACCGAGGTGCTGGACGGCGCCGAGAAACTGGTCGACATCGCGGCCCACCCGGATGTCGACACCGTCATGGCGGCCATCGTCGGCGCCGCCGGCCTGGCGCCGGCCATCGCCGCCGCCCGCTCCGGCAAGCGCCTGCTGCTGGCCAACAAGGAGGCCATCGTCGTCGGCGGCGCGCTTTTTATGCAGGCGGTGGAGCAGGGCGGCGCGACGCTGCTGCCCATCGACAGCGAGCACTCGGCCATCTTCCAGTGCCTGCCCGAGGACCGCAAGACCTGGCACCAGCGCATCGATCACATCGTGCTGACGGCGTCCGGCGGACCCTTCCGCAGCCGCGACCCGGCCACGCTGGCCGATGTGACGCCCGACCAGGCCTGCGCCCATCCGAACTGGGTCATGGGCCGCAAGATCTCCGTCGACTCGGCGACGATGATGAACAAGGCGCTGGAGGTCATCGAGGCCCGCTGGCTGTTCAACCTGACGCCGGAGCAGATCAAGGTGGTCATCCACCCGCAGAGCATCATCCATTCGATGGTGGTCTGCCGCGACCAGTCCGTGCTGGCCCAGCTCGGCACGCCCGACATGCGCGTGCCCATCGCCTATGGCCTGTCCTTCCCCGAGCGCATCACCTCGGGCGCCAGCCGGCTCGACCTGCTGACCACGCCCAGCCTGACCTTCGAGGAGGCCGATGCGGTGCGCTTCCCCGGCCTGCACCTGTCGTGGCAGGCGCTGCGCGGCGCCGAAGGCAGCACGACAGTGCTGAACGCGGCCAACGAGGTGGCTGTCGAGGCCTTCCTGGCCGGCCGGCTGCGCTTCGACCGCATCCACGCGGTCAACTCGCAATGCTTGGCCGACGTTCAGCCGGGCGACTGCGCCAGCATCGAGGCGCTGCTGGACCTCGACGCCCGCACTCGCGAACACGCGCGCCAACTGCTGTGACCACCCTCATTGCCTTTCTCGTCGCCCTGGCCCTGCTGATCGCGGTCCACGAGTGGGGCCATTACCGCGTCGCCCGCGCCTGCGGCGTCAAGGTGCTGCGCTTCTCCATCGGCTTCGGCCGCGTGCTGTGGCGCCGTGTCGGCCGCGACGGCACGGAGTTCACGTTGAGTGCGCTGCCGCTGGGCGGCTATGTGCGCATGCTGGACGAGCGCGACGGTCCCGTGGCGCCGCATGAGCGCGAGCAGGCCTTCAACCAGCGCCCGCTGCGCCAGCGCTCGGCCATCGTCGCGGCCGGGCCGGCGGCCAACTGGGTGTTGGCCGTGCTGCTGTTTGCTGCCGTGGCCTGGCTGGGCAGCGAGGTGCCCAAGGCGGTGCTTGGTACGCCCGCTGCCGGCTCGCTGGCCGAGCGCGCCGGCCTGCGCGCCGGTGACTGGGTCCAGGCCGTGTCTGCCGACGGCCAGCAGTGGCAGGACATCGAGTCCCTGCCCGACCTCCTGTCGGCCGTCACGCGTGCGCAGGCGCTGGGCGAGCCGGTCTACCTGTCCGCCAGCGATGGCCAGGGCCGTGCTGCGCGCAGCCTGCGGCTGGACACCGAAACGCTCGCGGGCCGCGCGCCGAATGTGCAGCTGTTCAGCGAGATCGGGCTCTCGCCCAAGGCCGAGCCGCTGATCCGCGATGTGCTGGCCGGCGGTGCCGGTGCTGCGGCCGGGTTGCTGGCCGGCGACCGCGTGCTGTCCATCGACGGCCAGCCGGTACCCGATGCCAGCTTCCTGCGCGATGCCATCCGCCGCGCTCACGAAGGCGATCAGCCGCGCACGATGGCCTGGCGCGTCGAGCGCGCCGGCCAGGTCGTGGACGTCGCCGCCACGCCGCGCCTGGTCGAGGAGTCCGGCCAGCGCATCGCCCGCCTGCAGATCGGCGTCGGCTCGCCGCCCGAGATGGTCTTTGTCAGCCACGGCCCCATCGACGGCCTGTGGCGTGGCGTCGAGCAGAGCTGGGACATGGCGGTGACGACGGTGCGTCTCATCGGCAAGATCATCACCGGCGAGGCCTCGCCCAAGAACCTCAGCGGCCCGCTGACCATCGCCGACTACGCCGGCCAGTCGGCCAAGGCCGGCTTCACGCCCTACCTCGAGTTCCTCGCCAAGATCTCGCTGAGCCTGGCGGTGCTGAACCTGCTGCCGCTGCCGATGCTTGATGGCGGGCACCTCATGTATCATCTTTTCGAGGGTCTGAGCGGCCGCCCCGTCTCTGAATGGTGGCAGCGGCAATTGCAGCGCGCCGGTGCGCTGATCCTGATGCTGATGATGGCCTTGGCCCTTTCCAACGACGTCTCCCGCTTTGCGGGTTGGCACTGACACTCCCCCGTTCCCATGTCCTTTCCTTTCAGTTCGGGAGCGAAGCGTCGCCCCTTCCGCCTCGGCTTGCTGGCTCTGGCTGTCACGGGGTTGTTCCAGGCAGGCATGGCCTGGGCCGTCGACCCCTTCGTGCTGAAGGACATCCGCGTCGAAGGCCTGCAGCGTACCGACCCCGGCACCGTGTTCGCGTCGCTGCCCTTCCGCATCGGCGACATCTACAACGATGAAAAGGGCGCCGCCGCCCTGCGCGCGCTGTTCGCGACCGGCCTGTTCAAGGACGTGCGCATCAGCATCGCCGGCGACGCCGTCGTCGTCATCATCGATGAGCGCCCCATCATCGCCAACGTCAACTTCGTCGGCCTGAAGGAGTTCGACACCGAGGCGCTGTCCAAGTCGCTGAAGGATGTCGGCATCGGCGAAGGCAAGCCCTTCGACAAGGCACTGGCCGACCGCGCCGAGCAGGAGCTGAAGCGGCAATACCTGACCCGCAGCCTGTACGGCGCCGAGGTCACGACGACGATCACGCCCATCGAGCGCAACCGCGTCAACGTCAGCTTCAACGTGACCGAAGGCGATCCGGCCAAGATTGCCGAGATCCGCATCCTCGGCAGCAAGGTCTTCTCGGAAAGCACGCTGCTGGGCCTGCTGGAGCAGACGACCACCGGCTGGCTGACCTGGTACACCAAGACCGACCGCTACTCGCGCGCCAAGCTGAATGCGGACCTTGAAACCATCCGCAGCCATTACCTGAACCGCGGCTACCTCGAGTTCGCCGTCACCTCCACGCAGGTGACGATCTCGCCGGACAAGCAGAGCATCAGCGTCGCCGTCACGGTCAGCGAAGGCCAGCCCTACACCGTCACCGGCGTCAAGCTGGAGGGCGACTACCTGGGCCGCGAGGAGGACTTCAAGCACCTCGTCATGCTCAAGCCCGGCCAGGCCTACAACGGCGAGACGGTGCAGAACACGACGCGTGCCTTCAACGACTTGTTCGGCACCTACGGCTATGCCTTTGCCCGCGTCGACAGCCGGCCCGACATCGACCGCGCCACGGGCCAGGTCGTCGTCACCTTCATCGCCGAGCCGCAGCGCCGCGTCTATGTGCGCAAGGTCATCCTGTCCGGCAACTCGCGCACCCGCGACGAGGTCATCCGCCGCGAGTTCCGCCAGTTCGAGGCGGCCTGGTACGACGGCCAGAAGATCAAGGCCTCGCGCGACCGTGTCGAGCGCCTGGGCTACTTCAAGGACAAGGAAGTCAACATCGACACCCAGGAGGTGCCCGGCGCCCAGGACCAGGTCGATGTCATCCTGACCGTGGTTGAGCGCCCCACCGGCGCCATCACGGTGGGTGCGGGCTATTCCAGCCAGACCAAGCTGTCCTTCACCGGTTCCATCCGCCAGGACAACGTCTTCGGCTCGGGCAACTACCTCGGCATCGACGTGGCCACCGCCCGCACCGGCCGCCAGTTCCAGATCAGCACGGTGGACCCGTACTTCACGGTCGACGGGGTGTCCCGCGCCCTCGACGTGTTCTACCGCACCACCAAGCCCATCAACACGCTGGGCGAGGAGTACGAGTACGTCACCAAGGGCGGCGCGATCCGCTTTGGCGTGCCGTTCTCGGAGGTCGACACCGTCTTCTTCGGCCTGGGTTACGAGCAGACCGACATCACGACCACGCGGGGCCTGCCCAATGAGTACGTGCGTTACGTCAGCCAATTCGGCCAGCGCAGCAATGCCATTCCGCTGACGGTGGGCTGGCAGCGCGACAGCCGCGACAGCGTCATCACGCCGATGAAGGGCCGCTACCAGCGCTTCAACCTCGAGGCCAGCCCGTTTGGCGACGCGCGCTTTGCGCGGCTGAACCTGCAGTACCAGGAGTACTTCGAGATCACGAACAAGATCACGCTGGGCATCAACAGCGAACTCGGCTGGGGTGTGGGCCTGGGCGGCCGACCCTACCCGGTGTTCAAGAACTTCTACGGCGGCGGCCTGGGTTCGGTGCGCGTGTTCGAGGCCGGCTCGCTGGGCCCGGTCGACAACACCGGCTCCTACAGCGGTGGCAACCGCCGCTTCAACCTGAACGCCGAGCTGTACCTGCCGGTGCCGGGCAGCGGCAATGACAAGAGCTTCCGCATCTTCTTGTTCGGTGATGCCGGCGGCGTTTGGGGACCGAATGCCAAGCTCAACTGGAAGACGTTGAGCGAAGACGCCGCGAATGACGGCAGAGACATGCTGCGCGCCTCGGGCGGCATAGGCCTGAGCTGGATCTCGCCGATGGGGCCGCTTCGCCTTAGCTATGGCAAGCCGATCCGCAAATCGGGCAAGGATAGAATCGAGAAATTCCAATTCCAGATCGGGACTGCATTCTGATGATGAGCAAGCTCTTGCAATCGGTGGCCCTGGCCGCTTCGATGATGGTGGCCGCCTCGGCCGTGCAAGCCCAGGAGATGAAGATCGGCTTCGTCAACAGCGAGCGCGTGCTGCGCGAAGCCAACCTCGCCAAGGCTGCCCAGATCAAGCTGGAAGCCGAGTTCGGCAAGCGCGAGAAGGACCTGCGCGATCTGGAAGCCAAGCTGCGCGGCGCTGCCGAAAAGCTGGAGAAGGACGCGCCTACGCTGTCGGAGGCCGAGAAGGGTCGCCGCAACCGCGACGTCGTCGAACAGGAACGCGACCTGCAGCGCAAGCGCCGCGAATGGCAGGAAGACCTGACCCAGCGCAAGAACGAAGAGCTGTCGGCCGTGGTCGAGAAGGCCAACCGCGTCATCAAGCAGATCTTCGATGCCGAGAAGTACGACCTGATCCTTCAGGATGCCGTGCACTTCAGCCCGCGCGTGGACATCACGAAGAAGGTGATCGACGCGCTGAACGCGCAGAAGTAATTCGAGTCTGCAATGAGCCCGACGCTCCCCGTCGCGCTCTCCGACCTGATCGCCGCCTTGGGCGGCGATTTGCTTGGTGGGCCCGAACTTCGCATCGCCCGTATCGCGCCGCTGGACGAGGCTGACGAGCAGAGCATTAGCTTCCTCGCCAACCCGCGCTATCAGGCGCAGTTGGGCACGACGCGCGCGGCCTGCGTCATCGTCGCGCCGGCTCTCGCGGAGGCTGCTGCCGCCCGTGGCGCGGCCATCGTCACGCCCGACCCCTACCTCTACTTCGCGCGGCTGACGCAGTGGTGGGCGGCGCGCACGCGCCCCGCGCGCCAGGCCGGCGTGCATGCCAGCGCCGTCGTGTCTCCCGACGCGCGCTTGGGGCAGGGCGTTGAAGTCGGCCCGCTGGCCGTCATCGAGGCGGGTGCCGTCATCGGTGATCACGCCCGCATCGGCGCGCACTGCGTCGTCGAGCGCGAGGCGGTCGTGGGCGAGCACACCCGCCTCGCGCCGCGCGTCGTGCTCGGTTACGGCTGCCGCATCGGCGCGCGCGGCCTCGTGCACAGCGGCGTGGTCATCGGCGCCGACGGCTTCGGCTTTGCGCCGTCACGCGATGGCTACGTGAAGATCGAGCAACTGGGCAACGTGTCCATCGGCAATGACGTCGAGATCGGCGCCAACACCTGCATCGACCGAGGCGCGCTGAGCGACACGGTCATCGAGGACGGCGTCAAGCTCGACAACCTGATCCAGATTGCCCATAACGTCCACATCGGCCGCAACACCGCCATGGCCGGTTGTGGGGCCATCGCGGGCTCGACGACGGTCGGCGCGAACTGCACCATCGGCGGAGCGGCCAACATCATCGGCCACCTGAACATCGTGGACGGTGTGCACATCACCGCCTGCACGTTGGTGACGCGCAGCATCACTGAGCCCGGCGCCTACAGTGGTGCCTACCCCTTCGAAGAAAACTCGAGCTGGCAGAAGAACGCGGCGACGCTGCGCCAGCTCCACACCCTGAGAGAGCGTGTGCGCGCGCTGGAAAAGAAATGACGACCGAGATGACGACCCCGATGACGATGGACATCCACGAGATCCTCAAGCGCCTGCCGCACCGCTACCCCATCTTGCTGGTGGACCGCGTTGTCGAGCTGATCAAGGGCGAGCGCATCCGCGCGCTCAAGAACGTGTCGATCAACGAGCCCTTCTTCCTCGGCCACTTCCCGCACCGCCCGGTCATGCCCGGCGTGTTGGTGCTCGAAGCCATGGCCCAGGCCGCGACGCTGCTGTCGCTGGCCAGCATGGACATGGTGCTGGACGACAAGTCGGTCGTCTATTTCGCCGGCATCGACAACGCCCGCTTCAAGCGCCCGATCGAGCCGGGCGACCAGCTCATCCTCGACGTCACGCTGGACCGCGCCAAGGCGGGCGTCTACAAGTTCACCGGCCGCGCACTGGTGGGTGACCAGCTCGCCGCCGAGGCCCAGTTGATGTGCACGATGCGCCGGATTGAAGCTTGAGCCCGAGCGCATGAGCATCCACCCGACCGCCATCGTCGACCCCGCCGCCGAGCTGGACTCGTCGGTCGAGGTTGGCGCCTACTCGCTGATCGGCCCTCACGTGAAGATCGGCGCCGGCACCAAGGTCGGCCCGCATGTCGTCATCGAAGGTCACACGACCATCGGCCGCGACAACACCTTCTTCCAGTTCAGCTCCATCGGTGCAGCCAACCAGGACAAGAAGTACGCCGGCGAGCCGACGACGCTGGTCATTGGCGACCGCAACACCATCCGCGAGTTCTGCACGCTGAACATCGGCACGGTGCAGGACCGTGGCGAGACGACGGTGGGCCATGACAACTGGATCATGGCGTATTGCCATCTGGCGCACGACGTGGTCATCGGCAACGAATGCGTGCTGGCCAACAACGCCACGCTGGCCGGCCATGTGCGGGTGGGCGACCACGTCACCATCGGCGGGCTGACCGGCATCCTGCAGCGCATGCGCATTGGCGACCACGCGATGATCGGCTTCCAGGCCCATGTGGCCCAGGATGTGCCGCCCTTCATGACGGTGGACGGCAATCCGCTGGCGGCGCGCGCGGTCAATGTCGTGGGCCTGAAGCGCCGGGACTTCAGCGCGGAGCGCATCGGCGTCATCCGCCAGATCTACAAGCTGCTCTACCGCAGCGGCCACACGCTGGACGAGGCCAAGGCGGCCATCGCGGCGCTGAAGGGCACGGAAGGTGGTGTCGCCGACGGCGACATCGCCAACATGCTGGACTTCCTCGCCGCCTCCACGCGCGGCATCGTCCGCTGAGCTTGATGACCGCGCCCCGCCTCGGCATGGTGGCCGGCGAGGCCAGCGGCGATCTGCTGGCCGGCCTGCTGCTGCAGGGCTTGCGTGCGCGCTGGCCCGGGCTGACGTCCCAAGGCATCGGCGGGCCGAAGATGATGGCCCAGGGCTTCGAGACCTGGTGGCCCCACAGCAAGCTGTCGATCTTTGGCTACGTCGACGCGCTGCTGAACATCCGCGAGCTGCTGTCCATCCGCAAGCAGCTCGGCACGCGCCTCATCTCGGACCGGCCCGACGTCTTCATCGGCGTCGACGCGCCCGACTTCAACTTCGGCCTGGAGACGCGGCTGCGCGAGGCGGGCATCAAGACGGTCCACTTCGTCTGCCCGTCGATCTGGGCCTGGCGGCCCGAGCGCGTCGAGAAGATCAAGGCGGCGGCCGACCATGTGCTGTGCCTGTTCCCGTTCGAACCCGAGATCCTGCACAAGGCCGGCATCGGCGCGACCTATGTGGGGCATCCGCTGGCCGATGCCATCCCGATGGAGCCGCCGCGTGAGGCGTCGCGTGAGGCCTTGAAGCTGTCTGAAGCGGACACCGTCATCGCGCTGCTGCCCGGCAGCCGCAAGAGCGAGATCAACTACATCGCGCCGGCGCTGATCGGCGCAGCAAAGCTGCTGGCCCGGCCGGGTCGGCGCTTCGTCATGCCTGTCGTGCCGGGCTTGCGTGGCCTTATTGAGCCGATGCTGCAGGGTGCGGATATCCAGCTCATCGACGGCCAAAGCCACGCTGCACTTGCAGCCTGCGACCTGACGCTCGTCGCCAGTGGGACCGCCACGCTTGAGGCGGCTCTGTTCAAGCGCCCCATGGTCATCGCCTACCGCATGAACGCGCTGAACTGGTGGCGCATGAAGGGCCGGGGCTTGCTGCCCTGGGTGGGCCTGCCCAACATCCTTGCGCGCGAGTTCCTGGTGCCCGAGCTGATCCAGCACGCCTGCACGCCCGAGAACCTGGCGCGCGAGGCCGAGGCCTTGCTGGCCGACGCCGCCCGCCGTGCCGCGCTGCACCAGCGCTTTGTCCAACTCCACGAGCTGCTGCGGCAAGACACCGCGCGGCGTGCCAGTGATGCCATTGCGACGCTCATCCAAGCCTGAACAAGTCAGTCTGGACTGGAACCCCGCCATCGGCCTCATCGCCGGCGTGGACGAGGCAGGCCGGGGCCCGCTGGCCGGGCCGGTGTTCGCGGCCGCCGTCATCCTGGACGACCTGCAGCCCATCAAGGGCCTGGCCGATTCCAAGGCGTTGACGGCGGCCAAGCGCGCGCGGCTTTACGACGAGATCCGCGCCAAGGCGCTGTGCTGCTGTATCGCGCAGGCCTCGACCGAGGAGATCGACCGCATCAACATCCTGCAGGCGACCCTGCTGGCCATGCAGCGGGCGGTGGCGGGGCTGCGGCTGAAGCCGGCCCTGGTGCGCATCGACGGCAACCGCCTGCCGGTGCTGCCCATGGCGGCCGAGGCCATCGTCAAGGGCGATGCCACCGTGCAGGCCATCTCGGCGGCCAGCATCCTCGCCAAGGTGGCGCGTGACCTTTTCTGCGAGCAGATGCACGAGAGCCATCCGCAGTACGGCTTTGCCACGCACAAGGGCTATGGCACGCGCGAGCACCTGGCGGCGTTGAAAGCGCATGGCGCCAGCCCCTGGCACCGCCGCAGTTTTGCGCCGGTGCGTGAGGTGTGCGCCGAATGAAGCTGGACCACATCACGTCGCGCGACAACCCGGCGCTGGTCCGCCTGCGCAAGCTGACGGCGGATGCAGGCGGCTACCGCAAGACCGGCAGCGTCTGGATCGAAGGCGACCACCTGCTGCGCGCGGCGCTGCTGCGCGGCTGGGTGCCGGCGCTCGTCGTGCTGACCGAAGGCGCGATGCAGGACCATGCGCTGGCGGCACTGGCCGAATCGGCGCCGCGCGCCCTTGTCGTGCCGACGGCGCTGTTCAAGGGCCTGAGCGGCCTGGAGTCGCCCGCGCAGATCGGCGCGGAGCTGACGCTGCCCGTGGCGCCGGCCATCGACGCCAACGCCGCCAGCGTCGTGCTGGACCGCCTGCAGGACGCCGGCAACGTCGGCGCCATCCTGCGCAGCGCGGCGGCCTTCGGCGTGCGGCAGGTGCTGGCACTCAAGGGCACGGCGGCGCTGTGGTCGCCCAAGGTGTTGCGGGCGGGGCAGGGTGCCCACTTCGGGCTGCGCCTCGTCGAAGGCCTTGCGGCAGACGACCTCGCCGCGCTGGCCGTGCCACTGGTCGCGACCAGCTCGCACACCGAGCATGTGCTGCACCGCGTCGCGCTACCCCAGCCTTGCGCCTGGGTCATGGGCCACGAGGGTCAGGGCGTGTCCCCCGCGCTGATGGCCCGCTGCGCGCTGACCGTGGGCATCCCGCAGCCGGGCGGCGAGGAGTCGCTGAACGTGGCCGCCGCTGCGGCGATCTGCCTGTACGAAAGCGAACGCCAGCGCGGTTGACCGACTGGACTTGCAGCATGCGTTGCGGCGCTTGCAATCGAGAATGATTCTCATTACAGTGGCGGCATGCTCGCTGACCACAACCCGCCCAAACCGCAGCCCGCCCCGCCGGCTGCAGTTGGGCCCCAAGCCCGCCGCATTGACAGCGCCACGCTGCTCGGCCCGCAGGGCGAGGTGCTCATCCAACACCAGCAGCAGGTCTACCGCCTGCGCGTCACGTCCCTGGGCAAGCTGATCCTGACCAAGTAACGCCCCCCTGTCCCTACCCCGCGCCAGCCAGCCGCTGCCAGCCCGCGCCTCCCACCGGAGCCCCCGTGCTGAAGACCGCTGTTGCGCTGGCCGCCGCCTGCGCCTGTGCCTGCCTTGCCCATGCCTCGCAGGCCCCAACCGAAACCGACGCAGCGACCGAGCTGCCTGAACTGACCAACACCGCCACGCGCGGCGACCGCCGCGTCGACGAGGTGCCCGCCACGGTCAGCGTGTTCAAGCCCGTGCCGGGCGCGCGCGACCTGCGCGAGCTGCTGCGCAACGAGGTGGACCTCGCCGTGCGCGCACCCAACCCGCGCTTCGGCCTGGCCAGCACCACCGCCGGCCGCGCGGGCAACGAGGGCATCAACATCCGCGGCCTGGAGGGCAACCAGGTGCTGATGCTGGTGGACGGCATCCGCATGCCGCAGGCCTTCAGCTTCGGCCCGTTCGCCACCGGCCGCGCGAGCCTGCTGAACCTGGAAGGCGCGCAGCAGCTGGAAGTGCTGCGCGGCCCCGCATCCACGCAGTTCGGCAGCGATGGCCTGGCCGGCGCGCTGGCCCTGCGCACGCTGCGCGCCAGCGACCTGCTCAAGCCCGGCAAGAGCTTCGCACTGCGCGCCCAGGCCTCGGCCTACACGGGCGACGACGGCGCCGGCCTGAACCTCGCCGGTGCCTGGCGCCAAGGCGACTGGGACTGGCTGCTGCAAGGCGCCACGCGGCGCTCGCACGAGCTGGAGAACCAGGGCACGGTCGCCGGCGACGGCGCCACGCGCACGCTGCCCGACCCGCTGGACCGCGAGCGCCACAGCCTGCTCGGCAAGGTCGGCTTGCGCCTGAACGCGCAGCAGCGGCTGGAAGCGACGGTCGAAGGCGTGCGCCAGCGTGACCAATACGAGGTGCTCTCGGCCCGCTCAGCGACCGTGCTGGACTTGCGCGCTAACGACAAGAGCGAGCGCAGCCGCGGGTCCATCACCTGGACGCTGGACGATCCCAATGCCGAATGGTTGCAGCAGGCCAGCGTGCAGCTCTACCACCAGGACTCGCGCGTCCGCCAGCTCGCCGTCGAGGACCGCACCAGCACCGACCGCACCCGCGACAACCGCTACGACGAGACGCTGACCGGCCTGTCCGCCACCGGCCAGATCGGCTGGGGCGCGCAGCGCATCACGCTCGGCTTGGATGCCAGCCGCAACACAGTGGCGGGCCTGCGCGACGGCGTCAACTTCTCGGCCGGCGACACGCTGCCGTCCAAGCCCTTCCCCGACACCGACTACCGCCTCGTCGGCGGCTTCGTGCAGGGCGAGTTCACGGCGGGCGACTGGCAGTTTGTGCCCGCGCTGCGTTACGAGCACATCTCGCTCAGTCCGTCGGCCAGCGGCTACACGGCGCCCATCGTCAAGCTGTCCGACAGCGCCGTGACGCCGCGCCTGGGCGTGGTGTGGCAGGCCGCGCCGGGCCTCACGCCCTATGCCCAATGGGCCAGGGGCTTCAAGGCGCCCACGCCGGCGCAGGTCAACAGCGGCTTCAGCAACCCGGTGCAGAACTACGAGACCATCGCCAACGCCAACCTGAAGGCTGAGCGGGCCAACAGCGTCGAGCTGGGTCTGCGCGGTGCCTGGGCCGGCTGGCGCTGGCAGCTTGCCGCCTTCGACAACCGCTACGTCGACTTCATCAGCCAGGAGGTCGTCTCCGGCGGCGCGCCCGGCAGCAAGATCGTCTTCCAGTCCATCAACCTGGATGGCGCCCGCATCCGCGGTGTCGAGGCCAGGCTGAACGGTGAGATCGCCCGGCAGTGGCGCCTGGGCCTGGCCTACGCGCGCACCCATGGCAATGCCGAACGCAATGGTGTGACGCGGCCGCTGGACACCGTCGAGCCCGCCAAGGCCTCGGTCAGCCTGCGCCAGCAGCGCGCCGACTGGCATTGGCAAGCGACCGTGCTGCGCGCCTCGGGCAAGCCGCCCGGCCGCATCTACGCGACCAACCCTTTCGCACCCACCGGCTACACGGTGCTGGACCTGGCCGCCGGCTGGCAGATCAGCCCGGTCTGGTCGCTGCAGGCGCGCATCGACAACGTCACCGACCGCAGCTACTGGCGCTGGGCCGACGTGCGCGGCCTCACGCCCACGAGTGCCGGCCTGGACTCGTACACCGCCCCCGGCCGCCAGTTCGGCCTGGTGCTGCAAGCCACTCTTTGAAGGAGTCACGTATGGACCTCCGCCAAGCCTATGTTGAAGCCCGCGCCGCCGGCGCCACGCGTCACCGCGACATCGCCCAGGCGATGGGCGTGACCGAGGGCATGCTGATCGACGCTCACGTCGGTGCCCCCAGCAGCGGTCTCCAGGCCCAGCGCCTGAAGCGCGACTTCCCGCGCCTGCTCGCCGAGCTGAGCCGTGCCGGCGAGCTGATGGCGCTGACGCGCAACCCGCACTGCGTGCACGAGCGCACCGGCGTCTACGAGCACGTCAGCGCCCAGGGCGAGCCCGGCCGGGAGATGGGCCTGGCGCTGGGCGACGAGATCGACCTGCGCCTGTTCTACAGCCAGTGGGCGCATGGCTATGCGGTGCGGGAAGGCGAGCAGCAGAGCCTGCAGTTCTTCGACGCCCACGGCGTGGCCGTGCACAAGGTCTTCACGCGGCCTGCCACGCAGCTGGCCGCCTGGCAGGCGCTGTGCGTCAGCTGGGCTGACCCGGACGCGCCCGCGCCGCAGTGGCGCACCGACACGGTCGCGCCTGCTGTCGATGCGGCGGATGTGGACGCCGCCGCCTTTCGCGCTGGCTGGGCTGCGTTGCGTGACACGCACGAATTCTTCGGCCTGCTGCGCAAGCACGGCGTGCGTCGCATGCAGGCCATGCAGCTGGCCGCGCCCGAGTTCGCGCAGCCGGTGGACCGGCACGCCGCGCGCGTCGTGCTGCAGGGCGCTTCGGCCAACGGCACGCCCATCATGGTGTTCGTCGGCAACCCGGGCGTCATCCAGATCCACGGCGGCCCCGTGCAGCGCATCGCCGTCATGGGCCCGTGGCTGAACGTGCTGGACCCGCGCTTCAACCTCCATCTGCGCGAAGACGCCATCGCCCAGGCCTGGGCCGTGCGCAAGCCCACTGCCGACGGCCTCGTCAGCTCGCTGGAGCTGTACGCACAGGACGGCGAGCTCATCGCGCAGTTCTTCGGCCAACGCAAGCCTGGTCAGCCGGAGCGCTGCGCCTGGCGGCAGTTGCTGGACGGCCTCGTGGACGATCCGGTGTGGAGCGAAGAAACCACCGGGTGCGCTGCATGAAGCGACGTTCTCTGCTGGGTGCGGCGCTGTTGCCCGCCTTCGCCCACGCCCAAGCGCAGCCCCGCATCGTCAGCGTCGGCGGCGCCGTCACCGAGACCGTCTTCGCGCTCGGTGCTCAGGGCCAGCTCGTGGGCGTCGACACGACCTCGCTGTTCCCCGTCGATGCGACCAGGCTGCCCCAGGTCGGCTACGCCCGCACGCTGTCAGCGGAAGGCGTGCTCGCCTTGAAGCCGCAGCTGCTGCTGGCCAGCGGCGAGGCCGGCCCGCCGCTGGTGCTGACGCAGCTGAAGGGCGCCGGCCTGCGCGTGGAGGTGATGGACGACCAGCACCGCTTCGACGGCGTGCTGGCGCGCACGCAGCGCATCGGCGAGCTGTGCGGCCGCGAGCGCGAGGCCGCGCAGCTCGGCGACCGCCTGCAGCAGGCCTGGGCCACGCGCCCCAAGCCGCCCGCCGGCAGCGCCCCGCGCGTGCTCTTCGTGCTGGCCCATGCCGCAGGCCAACTGCGTGTGGCGGGCGAGGGCACCGGCGCCCACGCGATGCTGACGCTGGCCGGCGCTCGCAACGCCTTTGCCGGCGTGCAGGGCTACAAGCCGCTGACCGCCGAGTCCGCGCTACAGGCCGCGCCGGACATCATCCTGTGCACCGACCAGGGCCTGGCGGCGCAAGGCGGCGCCGACGGCCTGCTGAAGGCGCCCGGCCTGGCGCTGACCCCCGCCGGCCGCGCGCGCCGCGTGGTGGGCATGGAGGCGCTGCTGCTGCTGGGCTTCGGCCCGCGCCTGCCGCAGGCCGTGGCCGAGCTGACGCGACAACTGCATGGACACGCTGCTTAAGGCCCCGCGCTGGCCCGCACTGCCCGGCTGGCCCATCGCGGTCGCGCTGCTGGCGGTGGCCGTCGTGCTGGCCGCCAACAGCGGGGCGATCGGCCTGGGGCTGGCCGACTGGCAGGCGCTGCTCAATGGCGAGCCGACGCAGGGTGCGATGGTGTTGGCGCAGCTGCGCCTGCCGCGCGTGGCCTTTGCCCTCGTCGTGGGCGCGGCGCTGGGCCTGGCCGGTGCGCTGTCGCAGGGCGTGTTCCGCAACCCGCTGGCCGAGCCGACGCTGCTGGGCATCCCCAGCGGCGCGATCTGCGCGGTGGCGCTGATGCTGACCGTGCTGTCCGCCTGGGCCGGTGGCCTGCCGGTGGCGTGGCGGCCGTTCGCGGTGCCGGCCACCGCGCTGGTGGGCGCCTGGGCCATGTGCGCGCTGCTGCAGGGCGTGGCGCGGCTGCTGGTGCCTGGCGCCGTGGCGGGTTTGCTGCTGGCGGGCCTGGCATTGAACGCGCTGGCGATGGCCGTCGTCGGCCTGTGCACCTACCTGGCGACGGACGAGCAACTGCGCAACCTGACCTTCTGGCAGCTCGGCTCGCTGGCGCTGGCGAGCTGGCCCATCGTCGCGGTGCTGGGTGTGGCGGTGGTGGGTGCGCTGGCCATGTCGCGCCGCTGGGGTCAGGCGCTCAACGCGCTGGCGCTGGGTGAAGCCGTGGCGGCGCAGGTCGGCGTGCCGGTCGTGCGCATGCGGCGCGTGCTGGTGCTGGCGCTGGCGCTGCTGTGCGGCCTGGCCGTGGCCTGGTGCGGGCTGATCGGCTTCGTGGGCCTGCTGGCGCCGCACGCGGCGCGCGGGCTGGTGGGTGCGGATGCGCGGCGCGTGCTGCCCGTGGCCGCGTGGTTCGGCGCGGTGTTGCTGCTGCTGGCCGACACGGCCGCGCGCACGCTGGTCGTGCCGGCCGAGCTGCCGGTGGGCAGCCTGACGGCGCTGTTCGGCGCGCCCGTGCTGTTCGTGCTGCTGAAGCGGGCGCAGCGTGAGATGGGAGGCGGCTGGTGAGCGCGCATCACATGCTGCTGCTGGACGACGCGACGCTCGCCCGCCACGGCCAGCGCTTTGGCGCCTTCGACCTGCGTGTGGACCCGGGCGAGCGCGTCGCGCTGCTGGGCCCCAGCGGCGCGGGCAAGTCGACGCTGCTGCGGCTGATGTCCGGCGACATTGCGCCTTCGACCGGCCGCGTGCTGCTCGATGGCCAGCCCATCGCCGCCATGGACCCGCTGCAGCGCGCCCGCCGCCGCGCCGTGCTGCCGCAGTCGCACCAGATCGCCTTCGGTCTGCCGGTTGAGCTGGTCGTCAGCATGGGCCGCTGGGCACGTGGCGACGAGGACCGCTGGACACCCCAGGCGCTGGCCTGGGCCAGCGCCGGCCATCTGCTGGGCCGGCGCTACGACCAGCTCTCCGGCGGCGAGCAGGCGCGTGTGCAGCTGGCCCGCGTGCTGGTGCAACTCGCAGACGTGGAGCGCGGCCTGCTGCTGGTGGACGAACCCCTGGCGTCGCTGGACCCGGGCCTGCAGCTGGAGCTGCTGGACACGCTGACGCGCTTCTGCCGCGCGCGCGGCCATGCGCTGGTGGCGGTGCTGCATGACATCCAGCAGGCGCTCAACGGCTTCGAACGGCTGTTGCTGGTGCGGCGTGGCCAACTGCTGGCCGATGTGTCCGCCGACGCAGCGGCGCTGCCGGCGCTGGAAACGCTGTTCGGCCTGCGCCTGCAGGCGCTGCAGGCGACCGATGGTGGCTGGGCCTTGTCGGCACGCCGGCTGGAGAGGGCTGCGTGAGCGCCGCGCCGAGCCGTCCCAAGCAAGCTCGCTCCCGCCTGGCGGGAGTGAGCCCGGACTTGGGATGCCCTGAGGGCATCTCAAGCCTGGCGAACGCCTGGCCGATCCGTCGGACAGGCAAGGCCGCAGGCCGAAGGGTGCACCGGTGAGAACCGCGCCACTGCTGGCTGTGGCGGCGCTGCATGGCGCCGTGTTGCTGGCGATGTGGCCCGGCCCGCAACGCGCCATGGCGTCGGCCGCGCGACGCGAGGTGGCGGTGCGCCTCCTGCCCGTCATCGCATCACCCGCCATGCCCGCGCCGCGTGTGGCGCCGCCGGTGTTGACCCTGCCGGCCCTGGCGCCCATCGCCCCGCCCAACTTCGACGTGCAGGCCGATGCCCGCCCCGTGCCAAACGCCATCGCTGCTGCGCCGGCTGCTGCGCCGCTGCAGGTGGCCTACGTTGCGCCGCCCGCGCCGCGCGACGAGCCCCTTGCCGCCGAGCCCACGCTGCAGTCCGCCCGCCGCGCCGCCTGCCCGCCCGCGCCTCACCCGCCCGCACTGCGCGAGCGCGGCGTCGAGGGCGTCGTGCGCCTGCGCGTCTGGGTGGACGAGCTGGGCCGCGCGGGTCAGGTCTTGCTGGCGGCCAGCAGCGGCTGGCGCCTGTTCGACGACGCGGCCGTGGCGCAGGCCCGCCGCTGCCCCTTCCAACCCGCGCTGCGGGGCGCTGAGCCCGTCGGCAGCTGGGTGGAGTTCCCTGTCCGCTTTGCCCTGGAGACCTCATCAAATGGCTGAAGCCTGTTGCGCTGCGCATGCCGCCTTGCCACCCCTGAATGGCTCGCGCCGCCGCCGTCTGTGGGAGCTGGGCAGCCATGCGCACTGCCCCGTCGTGGGCGTCTGCGTGCCGCTGGAGCGCGTGCGTGTGCTGGCGAAGAAGCTGCTGGTGCTGCAGGGCGACGAGGACGACTACACGCTGCACTGCAGCCTTGTCACGGCTGCCGCGCGCCGCAACGCGGTGGCCGAGGCGTTGCAGAAGGACCTGGAGCAGCGCTTCTCGCTGGACGTGCGCCACGCCGCCCAGGCCAAGTGCCGCGAGAGCCTGATGACCTGGTGGCGCAACCGTGCGGCGCAGGGCGAGATTGCCGGCGCGCTGTGGGCGACTCTGACGCATGCGCGTTGTGACGAATGGCTGGAGATGCGCGTGCTGGGCCAGGTGCACATGCTGCAACACCAGGTGGGCTCCGCGCAGCGCGCGGACTTGGCGGCCCACCGCGAGCTGTCCGCCGAGCACCAGGCCCTGGCGCGTGACTACGCCGAGGTGCAGCAGCGCATGACGGCCTGGAGCCAGGACCGTGCCCGCGAGCAGCAGGCCTGGGAGCAGGAGCGCATGCAACTGCGCGCGGCGCAGATCAGCCTGCAGACGCAGCTGGCGCAGGCGCTGGAGCAGCTTCAGCACTGGCAGGCGGCGAGGCCGGACCTGCCCGAGCGCGAGGCGCTGCGTGAGCGCCTGGCCGAGCAGACCGAGCGCAACCATGCGCTGCAGCGTGACCTGAACCGCCTGAGCGCACGCGGTCCGGTGGTGGCCGAGGCCACGGAGCCTGCGCCCGTGATTGCGGAGGCCGCACCCGAGCCGGTCAGCCTGGAGCACCGCGTCATCCTCTGCGTGGGCGGGCGTGGCGGCAGCGTGCCGCAGTACCGCCAGGCGGTGGAGGGTTGCGGCGCGCAGTTCCTGCACCATGACGGCGGCAGCGAGCACAAGCCGGCGCAGCTGGAGCCGCAGCTCGCCGCCGCCGACCTCGTCATCTGCCAGACCGGCTGCATCAGCCACGACGCCTACTGGCGCGTGAAGGACCACTGCAAGCGCCACGGCAAGCGCTGCGTGTTCGTCGAGACGCCCAGCCGCAGCGCCTTCGAGCGGGCGCTGGCGCAGGCGGCGACGGAACCGGCGTAGAGGCTGCCTCGCCTGGCGTCAGCTATTCGGGTCGAGCGCCGGGCCGCCCCAAGCCGGCCCGCCAGTGGCTGATTGCGGCTCGACGCCGCGATCGGCCGCGTCCCCCAGGGGGCTGAGGTCGGACACATGGCGCCCAGTGGGCGGCATGTGCCTACCGAAGAGCTGCGACACTGCCGCAGCGCGGTCTGCAAGACCGACCAGGCTCGCCGCGTGCAGCGGGCGAGACTGGGCGAGGGGCAGACAGGTCCTAGAGCTTGTAGTTCAGCGACACGCCGTAGTTGCGCGGGGGGATGTAGATCGCGCCGTAGGCAATGCCGCCGATGGCCTTCTTGTCGAACAGGTTGCTGACGTTCAGGCGCAGCGTGGCCTTGTCGCTCAGGTCATAGGCCGCGAATGCCTGGGCCGTGGCGTAGGCGGGCTGCCTGACGCTGCCGACCTTGTAGACCTCGGACTGCCAGCGCGCAGCCAGGCCCAGGTGCAAGGCGTCCAGACCGGGCACGCGGCCGTCGACGCGGAAGTTCAGCGTGTTGCGCGGCACCCATTCGTAGATGTCCTTGCCGTCGGGGCCGGTCAGCAGCAGGCGGGTGTAGCCCACGGTGAGCTTCGCGCCCTGGCCCAGGCGGCCGCTGGCCTCCACCTCCAGGCCCTTGGATTTCACGTCCATGGGCACGTACCAGTACTGGCCGCTGTTGGTCATGCCGCCGTAAGTCGCCAGGCCTTGCTGCTTGGCGGTGAAGAGGGCGAACGTGGTCAGCAGCGACTTGTTCAGCCACTCGGCCTTCAAGCCCACCTCGGTGTTGATGCCCTTCACCGGCGCCAGCAGGTAGCCGGCGGCGTCGCCTTGCTCCTGCGGCTGGAAGATGTCGGAGTACGACACATAGCCGAGCAGGTCCGGCGTGATGTCGTAGGTCATGCCCAGGTAGGGGCTGAGCTTCTCGGTCTTGGGGTCCAGCAACTGGCCGCCGCTGCCGTAGCGCGACTGGCCGCCGCGCACATGGCGCATCGCGTTCACGCCGGCAATGGCCTTCAGCGAATCGGTCAGCTCGAAGCGCGACGCGACGTACAGGCGGGTCAGCGTCTGCTCGCCGCTGACGCAGGCGGTGCGCGTGCCCCAGGCGGGCTCGGGGATCGCGTCGCCGCCATAGGGCAGGGCGGGCAGGGCCGGCATCGCAGGCGTGGCGCTGCAGTCGCCGTTGGCCACGTAGGTGTCGGTCGCCACCTCCTCGCTGGAGCGGTTCATGCCCAGCAGCAGCTGGTGCTTGCGGCCGAATGCGGAGAACTGGCCGCTGAGGTTGACGTCCAGCACCTGGTGGTCCGTGTCGGTCTCGCTGCGGTAGGGCCAGCCCACCAGGCCGGTGTTGTCAGGCTGCAGCGCGCCGAAGGCGTAGAACAGCTTGGTGGACTCCTTGCCGTGACGCTGGTTGTAGGTGGCCTTGGCCTCCCAGTCGGCGGACAGGCGGTGCGCGTACTCGACGAAGCCGCTGAAGGACTTGGTGTTCCAGTAGGTCCAGTTCTGCGCGGTGGACGTGCCTGACGGCAGGTCGATCTGCGTGCCGTCCGCGCGCAGCAGCGTCAGCGAGCCCCACATGGGCGAGTCCTGCTGGCTGTCGATGGCGGTCAGGCCCATGGTCAGCACGCCGTTGTCGCCGATCTGGCCGTCGACCACGCCGTAGGCCGTGGTGCGCTGGTCCTTCAGGTCCCGCAGGTAGGAGTCCTTGTCCTCGCGGGCCACGATGAGCCGGCCGGCCCAGGCGCCGTCGCTGCTCAGCACCTTGTTGTAGTCCAGCGCGACGCGCTTCTTGTTCCAGGAGCCGAACGTCAGCTCAACCTCGCCGCCGTCCGTGTTGGTGGGGCGCTTGCGCACGTAGTTGATCGTGCCCGACGAGTTGCCCACGCCGGTCAGCAGCCCGTTGGCGCCGCGGATCAGCTCGATCTTCTCGAACAGGAAGGTGTCCTCGCGGCCCACCACCGTGCCCCAGGAATTGGTCATGCCCAGGCCGTCGAGCTGCGTCAGCTGGATCTCGAAGCCGCGCGCGTTGAAGGTCGCGCGGTTGGTCTCGTACTGCTCGACGTTGATGCCGGTGGCCAGTCCCAGCGCCTCGTTGCTGCCGTTCAGGCCGAAGTTGGCGATGTCATCCTTGTCCAGCGTGCTGATGGTCTGCGGCGTGTCCTTCAGCGCCAGCGCCAGGCCAGTGGCGCCCTTGGAGGTGCGGTTGGCGCGCTTGCCGGTCACGACGACGGATTCGATGCGCTCGGTCGGCGCGGCGGCCTGGCCTTGGGCATGGGACTGGGCGGCCAGCGTGGCGGCGGCGAGGGCGCAGGTGCGCAGCAGGAACTTGTTTTTCATGGGCAAAAGGCAGTGGGGCGGCGCGCCACCCTTTGGCGAGGGACGGTGGCCGGGCCCGCGTGGGGGAGAGGTGTCACTATAAATGCAAATGCGAATCGGTCGCATCCGTATTCGCGTAAACTGTCGTGCCCTGCCGCTCGGCGCAGCGGGCCGATCTCAAGGAGTTCCGATGTCCACCCCATTTCGCCGCGTCTGGGCCTGGCCCCTGGCGCTGGCCCTCCTCAGCGCCTCCGGGCTGTTCAGTGCCCTGGTGTCCGACACCTGGGGGGATGCCTGGTCCTGGCTGGCGCTGGGCCTGCCGGTGCTGGTGATGACGCGTTGCAGCCTGCGGCGGAGTCAGGCATGAACAACACCCGTTCCCTGCGCGTCTGGATGTGGCTGCACAAATGGAGCAGCCTGGTCTGCACGCTGTTCATGCTGCTGCTGTGCCTGACCGGCCTGCCGCTGATCTTTTCGCACGAGATTGCCCACCTGACCGGCAAGGCGGTGGAGTTGCCGCCATCGCAGGTCGGGCAGGCCGCGCCGGCCGGGCTGGCGACGCTGGACAGCGTCGTGGCCGCCGCGCGGGCCCGCTACCCCGAACGGGTGGTGCAGTACGCCTCGCCCGACGACGAGGACCCGCGTCTCTGGTACGTGACGCTGACGCCCACGCCGGCGCCCACCGACGACTACCGCTCCATCGCGGTGGACGGCCGCGACGCGCGGGTGCTGGCCGAGCCGCGCTTCGACCAGGGTTTCATGTACTGGATGCTGCGGCTGCATGTCGACCTCTTCGCGGGGCTGCCCGGCAAGCTCTTCCTGGGCCTCATGGGCCTGCTGCTGGTCATCGCCATCGTGTCGGGCGTGGTGATCTACGCCCCCTTCATGCGCAAGCTGGACTTCGGCACCGTGCGCCAGACACGCGGCCCGCGCACGCGCTGGCTGGACCTGCACAATCTGCTGGGCATCGTCACGCTGACCTGGGCGCTGGTGGTGGGCGCCACAGGCGTCATCAACACCTGGGCCGACCTGCTGATCAAGTACTGGCAGCACGATCAGCTCAGCGGCCTGCTCGCGCCCTACCAGGGTCAGCCGCTGGTGCCCGAGGCCGAGCGCGCCCCGCTGCAGCGCAGCCTGGACGCCGCGCAAGCCCATCTGCCCGGCCAGAAGCTGCTGTTCATCGCCTTTCCCGGCACGGCCTTCTCCAGCCCCCACCACATCAGCTTCTTCATGCAGGGCGACACGCCACTGACGTCCAAGCTGCTGCGCCCGGTGCTGGTGGATGCCCGCACGGCGCAGGTGACCGTGGCGCCCGAGCTGCCCTGGTATCTGCAGGCGCTGCTGCTGTCGCAGCCGCTGCACTTCGGCGACTACGGCGGCATGCCGATGAAGATCCTCTGGACGCTGCTGGACCTGGCCACCATCCTCGTGCTGGGCAGCGGGCTCTACCTGTGGGTGAAGAAGCGGCGGCAGGTCGTGGCGGCGGTGCGCTCGCCAGTGGCCGTTAGGCCCGGCACGGCCGGCGCCGCCACCCGCACCGGCCGAAGCGCGGCTTGACGACTGAGAGGGGCCTCTGCGGGGAAGCCCGTCCCGACAGAGGCCGCCGCAGAGGGCAAACTGCAAGCGTTTGCAGTTTTGCGGAGATCGGTCAATGCCCCCCCCCGTCGCCTCGCCTCATCAACTCGCGCGCCGCGCGATCGCCCTCGTCCTCGCCGGCGGCCGCGGTTCACGCCTGAAGCAGCTCACCGATTCGCGCGCCAAGCCGGCCGTCTACTTCGGCGGCAAGTTCCGCATCATCGACTTCGCGCTGAGCAACTGCGTCAACAGCGGCATCCGCCGCATCGGCGTCGTCACGCAGTACAAGAGCCATTCGCTGCTGCGCCACATCCAGCGCGGCTGGAGCTTCCTGCGCGCCGAGCTGAACGAGACCGTCGATCTCATGCCCGCCCAGCAGCGCGTCGACGAGGACAGCTGGTACCGCGGCACCGCCGACGCCGTGTTCCAGAACCTGGACATCATCCAGAGCACCGAGGCCGACTACATCGTCGTGCTGGCCGGCGACCACATCTACAAGATGGACTACTCCAGCATGCTGGCCGACCACGTCGCCACGGGCGCGGGCTGCACGGTCGGCTGCATCGAGGTGCCCAAGGCCGAGGCCAGCGCCTTCGGGGTCATGGCCGTGGACGGCGAGCGCCGCATCACGTCCTTCCTCGAAAAGCCTGCCGACCCGCCCACCGTGCCCGGCAGCGACAGCGTCTGCCTGGCCAGCATGGGCATCTACATCTTCAACGCCGACTACCTCTACCGCCTGCTCGCCGAGGACCTGGCCGACACCAGCTCCAGCCACGACTTCGGCAAGGACGTGATCCCGAAGATCGTTGCCGAAGACCGCGCCGTGGCGCACCCGTTCGGCATGAGCTGCATCATGAATCCCAACGGCGCCACGCCCTACTGGCGCGACGTCGGCACGCTGGACGCGTTCTGGGCCGCCAACCTCGACCTGGCCTCCATCAGCCCCGAGCTGGACATCTACGACACCGACTGGCCCATCTGGACCTACCAGCGCCAGCTGCCGCCGGCCAAGTTCATTCCCGACCACAACGGCATGCATGGCATGACCGTCAACGCCATCGTCAGCGCCGGCTGCATCGTCTCGGGCTCGCACGTCGTGTCGTCGGTGCTGTTCAACAACGTGCGCATCCGCTCCTTCTGCAACGTGCACCAGAGCGTGCTGCTGCCCGGTGTCAGCCTGGGCCGCCATTGCCGGCTCTACAAGACCATCGTCGACCGCGCCTGCGAGATCCCTGACGGCCTGGTCGTGGGTGAAGACGCGGCACTGGACGCGGCCCGCTTCGAGCGCACCGAGAACGGCGTCGTGCTGATCACCAAGCAGATGCTCGCGCGCTTGTGAGTCGAGTTCTCCAGGTCAGCGCGGAGCTGTTCCCGCTGCTGAAGACCGGTGGCCTGGCCGATGTGGCCGGCGCGCTGCCCGCTGCGCTCGCCGCTGCGGGCGCCGAGCCGCGGCTGCTGGTGCCCGGCTTCCCGGCCATCTGCGACGCGTTGACGCAGGAATGCGCCGTCGCCCCCGTCGCGCTGCCGTGGAGCGAGGGCAGGGCGGCCCTGCTGCGCGGCCGCCTGCCCGGCTTCGACGTGCCGGTCTACGTGCTCGATGCCCCCGGCCTGTTCGACCGCCCTGGCAACCCTTACGCCGACGAGGCCGGCGTGGCCTATGCCGACAACCACCGCCGCTTCGCGCTGCTGGGCCTGGCCGCCGCGCGTCTGGCCGAAGGCGTGGACCCGTCCTGGCGGCCGGAGATCGTGCATGCCCACGACTGGCATGCCGGCCTGGCCTGCGCCCACATCGCCGCCAGCCGCTCGCGCCGCCGCACCGACGCACGCACCGTCTTCACCGTGCACAACCTGGCCTACCAGGGCCTGTTCCCCGCCGACAAGTTCAACGAACTGGGTCTGCCGCCCACGCACTACGCTGTAGACGGCCTGGAGTTCTACGGTCAGGTCAGCTTCATGAAGGCTGGCCTGTACTTCGCCGACGCGATCACGACCGTCAGCCCCAGCTACGCCCGCGAGATCCAGACGCCCGAGCAGGGCTGCGGCCTGGACGGCCTGCTGCGCCATCGTGCGGGCGTGCTGCATGGCATCCTGAACGGCGTCGATTACGACGTCTGGTCGCCCGTGGCGGATGCCGCCATCGCAGCCACCTACAGCGCCGATGACGCGACCGGCAAGGTGGCTTGCAAAGCCGAGCTGCAACGCGAATGCGGCCTGGCCGTCAAAGCCGATGCGCCCCTCTTCGGCATCGTCAGCCGCCTGACCGAACAGAAGGGCCTGCCGCTGGTGCTGGAGGCCTTGAACGACCTACTCGACGCCGGCGGCCAACTCGTCATCCTCGGCAGCGGCGACGCCCGACTCGACGCCGCCTTCGGCGACGCCGCCGCGAGGCACCCCAGCCAGATCGCCCGCCGCACCGGCATGGACGAAGGCCTGGCCCACCGCATCTACGCGGGCAGCGACGTTGTGCTCGTGCCCAGCCGCTTCGAGCCCTGCGGCCTGACGCAGCTCTATGGGTTGAGCTACGGCGCGCTGCCGCTGGTGCACCGCGTCGGCGGGCTGGGCGACACGGTGGTCGACACGACGCTGGAAGACCTCGCCGCCGGCACCGCCACCGGGTTCGTCTTCAACGCCTTCACGGCAGACGCGTACCGCCGCGCGCTGCGGCGTGCGTTTGCGTTGTGGAGTCGGCAGGAGTACTGGGCGCGGGTGCGCCGCAGTGCGCAACAGCGTCGCTTCGACTGGCATGTTGCGGCATGTCAGTACCTCTACATCTATGACGGGCTGCTTGTTCGATAGGTGCCCCTGAAGTAAGGGGGCGGCGGCGGCGGGTGTCCGAAGCGCCTCGATGAGAATAGCGATTCGGGGAGAGAGAAGATGAAAAGTAGGTTGTGTGGATTGGCCGCAGGCGTTGTGTTGACCGCGTGCGGTGGCGGCGGTGGCGGTGGCGCTGATGGGGCAGGAAATTCAGCGTCCATTTCGCTTGCGAGCGCTGTGAAAGTCAGCAATGTGCAGCCGCAGCGCCTTGAAATTCAGGGCGTTGAGGCTGATAAGCCTTCCGACGGCGCCGTGCTCAGCGCGGACGTGACTGGCGATCTTTCCCGTCTGGCCGGCCAAACGGTCTATGTGCTGGTGGAGGATGGGACCCAGACGTTCGAAGTGGTCAGTACCGAAATTCGCGCCAATGGCATCGGTAACCAGATCACGTTGCGAGCGAAATCCACGCTGGGTCGCAGCGGCACGATTGAAGGCATTTTGAACGTCCATGTTTGTCTGGACCTGGCTTGCAAGAGTCCACTGGGCAATTCGCCCGTGTCGGTTCCCTACAAGCTGACGCTAGCTCCGGCGATCAAGATCGTTGAAGCCTCCCCCATCCAGGTTGAAGTGCCTTTCGGGACGATTGGCTATCAAGACGCCTTCGTGGCGTATGCAGTTCGCCGCCCGGTCACGCTTCGGGTGCCCCCGGACTTTGTTGGCGGTATTCCGAACTACGGGACCGAATGGACCGCTTCGACAGGGCGGGCGCCTGCCGTATTGGCCACGCTTAGTCATGGAGCTCTCCCAGCCGGCGAGTCTGTTCCGGCGGAGATGATGTTCGGTCTGGCGCCGGTAGGAACCTATTCTTCAAAGCTGAAGCTTTCCTCTTGGTCCGGCAATCGCTCGGCTGAGAGCGTGGTGACGGTGAACTACGTCGTCAAAGAGTCGGGGCAGCGGATGCTCTACGTGCCATCGACGATCTCAGCGCAAACTGGTTCGACCGGCAGGGGTACTGACGCCAGTGCCGTGACCGTGGTCGCTGCGGATGGCGCTCAATACACCCGAGTCGGCCGGATCGTGTACTCCGCCAACTCGCGTTCGGTGAAATGGCTGTACCTCACGAGTGTGTCAGGCGGCGCGGCTGCCCTTAACACGACTCGTTTCTTCAGCTCCGTTAGCAACTGCGGAGGCGAGTTCTTGCTTGTCAACTGCCTGCCTGCAGGGAACTACACGGCGATGGTCTATCTCGCGACGGAAGCGGGCGACGAGGCGCCCGTGCCGTTGCCTGTCTCGATGCAGGTCCTCAACTTCTGAGCCGAAGGGACCAGTCAGACTGCCAGCGCGACGACGCCTGCGCCGATCAACGCCGCCCCGGCCACCCGCCAGCCTTTCTCCTTCTCGCCCAGCAACTGCCCACCCAGCAACGCCGCGAACAGCATCGACACCTCGCGCGCCGGTGCGACGCGGGACAGCGGCGCTTCCTTCACCGCCAGCAGCACCAGCACATAGGCCGCTGGCCCCAGCACGGCGACGGCCAGGATGCCGCGCCACGAGCTGCGCACTTCCGGCCAGAAGCTGTGCGTCTGCCGCAGCGTCACCGGCAACTGCATGACCACGCGCAGCACGTTGCCGAAGTAGTCCAGCAGCAGTGGCGACATGGCCAGCATCTTGACCGCATAACCGTCCAGTACCGTGTAGCCGGCGATCAGCGCGCCGGTGGCCGCGCCCCAGTAGATGCCGTGCAGCCGGCGTCGCGCCGCGACCGGGTCATGCGGCAGGCCACGGCCGATGAGGCGCGGCCCCATCGTAATCAGCAGGATGCCGCTGACGACGCCCGCCAGGCCCAGCGCGCCGTACAGGCCCAGGCGCTCGTCCAGCAGCAGCACGGCCGCCAGGGCCGTCAGCAGCGGCCCGCTGCCGCGCGCCACGGGGTAGACGACGGTCAGGTCGCTGTTGCGGTAGCCCGCGACCAGGCAGTTGAAATAGAGCAGGTGCACGACGGCGCTGGCCGCGAGGAAGCTCCAGTGCAGCAGCGTCCAGCCGGGCACCTCGGCCACACCAATCCACAGCACGGCCGGCAGCCACACCACGACGACGCCGATGGCGCAGGTGAGCACGAAGTGCGGCCCGCCGCCCCACTTCTTGGCGGCGAGGTTCCAGACGGCGTGGAGGAGGGCGGCGGTGAGAACGAGGGCGAGGACGTGGGCCGGCATCAATACATCAGCCGATCCGGCCGGATGTCGCGCAGGATGGTCGTCGCGATCTCCTCGATGGACTTGTGCGTGGACGACAGCCAGGAGATGCCGTCGCGCTTCATCATGGCCTCGGCCTCGTTGACCTCGTAGCGGCAGTTCAGCACGTCGGCGTACTTGCTGCCGGGCCGGCGCTCGTTGCGGATGGAGGACAGGCGCTCGGGGTCGATGGTCAGGCCGAAGCACTTGCGCCGGTGCGGCACCAAGGAAGGCGGCAATTTCCGGCGCTCGAAGTCCTCGGGGATCAGCGGGTAGTTGGCGGCCTTGATGCCGTGCTGCATCGCCAGGTACAGCGACGTCGGCGTCTTGCCCGAGCGCGACACGCCGACGAGGATGACGTCGGCCACGTCGAGGTTCTTGCTGCTCTGGCCGTCGTCATGCGCCAGCGAGAAGTTGATGGCCTCGATGCGGTCGTGGTACTCCTGGCTCTCGGTCACGTCCGAGAAACGGCCCACGCGGTGGTTGCTCTTGATGCCGAACTCTTCCTCCAGCGGCTCGATGAAGGTTCCGAACATGTCCATCACGCGGCCCTGGCAGTGCTCGCGGACGATCTTCAACACATCGCGGTCGACAAGGGTGGCGAAGACGATGGGCCGCCGCTCCTCGCGGACGGCCGCCTCGTTGATCTCGGCGACGACGGCATGCGCCTTCTCGGCCGAGTCGATGAAGGGCCTGCGCACATGGCGCGGCTTGATCGAGAACTGCGCCAGGATGGAGTTGCCAAAGGTTTCGGCGGTGATGCCGGTGCCGTCAGAGACGAAGTAGACGGTTCTGGCGGTCATGGCAGCGGCTCGGTAGTCAGGGCGCGGCCATGATAGCCAGCGGCCCGCGCTCGCCCGGCCTGCGAGCACCCTGAAGGCGGGGCGGTTACACGCAGGTACGCAGCGCCTAGAATCCGCCCCAATTCCTCGCGATCAGCCCCATGCGCGCCTCCTTCCTCCCAGAAGAATCCAGAAATGGACGGAGCCGCGCCTGCCTTGAGCCCTTAGGCTCGGCACCGGGCCTGGACGACGCGACGACACCGGTTTTTCAACCTCCCGGAGTTTCCCCATGTCCACCCTGTTCGAGGCGACCGCCCTGGTCGTACCGTTTGAGAACCTGAGGATGAGCGACGTCGAGTCTGTTGGCGGCAAGAACGCCAGCCTCGGCGAAATGATCTCGCAGCTGTCTGCGACCGGCGTTCGGGTGCCCGGTGGCTTTGCCACTACGGCGCACGCCTTCCGGCAGTTCCTCAAGCACGAGGGACTGGATGCGCGCATCGCGGCGCGTCTTGCCACGCTCAACACCGACGATGTCCGCGCGCTGGCCGAGGCCGGCGCCGAGATCCGCGGCTGGATCGAGAACCAGCCCTTCCCGGCCGACCTGGAAGCCGGCGTGCGCTCGTCCTTCGCGCAGCTCACCGCCGACAACCCTGGTGTGAGCTTCGCCGTGCGCTCGTCCGCCACGGCAGAAGACCTGCCCGACGCGTCCTTCGCCGGCCAGCAGGAAACCTTCCTGAACGTCGTCGGCATCGACGAGGTGCTGCACAAGATGCGCGAGGTGTTCGCCTCGCTCTACAACGACCGCGCCATCAGCTACCGCGTGCACAAGGGCTTCGCCCACAACGACGTGGCCTTGTCGGCCGGTGTGCAGCGCATGGTGCGCAGCGACCTCGGCTCGGCCGGCGTCATGTTCACCATCGACACCGAGAGCGGCTTCCAGGAAGTCGTCTTCATCACGTCCAGCTACGGCCTGGGCGAGACGGTGGTGCAGGGCGCCGTGAACCCGGACGAGTTCTACGTCCACAAGCCCGCGCTGAAGGCCGGCAAGCTGGCCATCATCCGCCGCAACCTGGGCTCCAAGCTGCTGCGCATGGAGTTCGCGTCGCCCGAGGAAAAGGCCGCCTCCGGCAAGCTGGTGAAGACGGTGGACACGGCCGTCGAGTCGCGCAACCGCTACTCGCTGAACGACGCCGAAGTCACCGAGCTGGCCAAGTACGCGCTGATCATCGAGCAGCACTACGGCCGCGCGATGGACATCGAGTGGGGCCGCGACGGCGTCGACGGCAAGATCTACATCCTTCAGGCCCGCCCCGAGACGGTGAAGAGCCAGACCGCCGGTCAGGTCGAGCTGGCCTACAAGCTCAAGGCCCACAGCGCCGTGCTGGCCGAAGGCCGCGCCATCGGCCAGAAGATCGGCACCGGCCCCGTGCGGCTGGTGGAGAGCGTGGCCGAGATGGACCGCGTGCAGCCGGGCGACGTGCTGGTCACCGACATGACCGACCCGAACTGGGAGCCGGTCATGAAGCGCGCCAGCGCCATCGTCACCAACCGTGGCGGGCGCACCTGCCATGCGGCGATCATTGCGCGTGAATTGGGCATCCCGGCCGTGGTCGGCTGCGGCGACGCGACCGACAAGCTCAAGGACGGCCAGCTCGTCACGGTGGCCTGCTCGGAAGGCGATACCGGCTACATCTACGACGGCCTGCTGGAGACCGAGGTCAGCGAGGTGCATCGCGGCGAGCTGCCGTATTGCCCGATCAAGATCATGATGAACGTGGGCAATCCGCAGCTGGCGTTCAACTTCGCGCAGATGCCCTCGGGCGGCGTGGGTCTGGCCCGGCTCGAGTTCATCATCAACAACAACATCGGCGTCCACCCCAAGGCCATCCTGGACTATCCGAACATCGACGCCGACCTGAAGAAGGCCGTCGAGTCCGTCGCCCGCGGCCACGCCTCGCCGCGCGCCTTCTACGTCGACAAGCTGGCCGAAGGCATCGCGACCATCGCCGCCGCCTTCTTCCCGCGCCCGGTCATCGTGCGGCTCTCGGACTTCAAGAGCAACGAGTACCGCAAGCTCATCGGCGGCAGCCGCTACGAGCCGGACGAAGAGAACCCGATGCTCGGCTTCCGCGGCGCCAGCCGCTACATCAGCGGCGAGTTCCAGGACGCGTTCGCGATGGAGTGCGAGGCGCTCAAGCGCGTGCGCAAGGACATGGGCCTGACCAACATCGAGATCATGGTGCCCTTCGTGCGCACGGTGAAGCAGGCCTCGCGCGTGGTCGAGATGCTGGCCGAGCGCGGGCTCAAGCGCGGCGTGGATGGGCTGCGCATCATCATGATGTGCGAGGTGCCCAGCAACGCCATCCTGGCCGAGCAGTTCCTGGAGCATTTCGACGGCATGAGCATCGGCTCCAACGATCTGACGCAGCTGACGCTGGGCCTGGACCGCGACTCGGGCCTGGAGCAGCTGGCGGGCGACTTCGACGAACGCGACCCGGCCGTCAAGGCCATGATCTCGCGCGCCATCCGTGCCTGCCGCGCCACCGGCAAGTACATCGGCATCTGCGGCCAGGGCCCGAGCGACCACCCTGACTTTGCCGACTGGCTGGCCGAGGAGGGCATCGTGTCGATCTCGCTGAACCCGGACACGGTCATCGAGACCTGGCAGCGCCTGGCCGCCAAGTAAGCAGCGCCACCTGCTGACCAGCCCGGGTTCTCCGCAAGGGGACCCGGGCTTTTTATTGCCGATGATCGCGGCCGTGTCTGCCCGCCCTCATCAACACCTGCACCGCCGCTACGTCATCTTCGCGCTGAGCTTCATCGCGCTCGTCGTGATCCTGGGCCTGGCCGAGCAGCGCGGCCTGCCCAAGGCCTGGATCGGCTACACCTTCCTCGGCGCGACGGTGCTCGTCTACGCCGTCATCGGCATCCTTTGCCGCACGGCCGACCCCGCCGAATATTTCGTCGCTGGCCGCCGCGTGCCGCCGCTGTACAACGGCATGGCCGCCGGCGCCGACTGGATGAGCGCCGCCACCTTCATCGGCCTGGCCGGCACGCTCTACGCCAGCGGCTACGCGGGCCTGGCCTATGTGCTGGGCTGGACGGGCGGCTTCTGCCTTGTCGCGCTATGTATCGCGCCCTATCTGCGACGCTTCGGCCAGTTCACGATCGGCGACTTCCTGGCCGAGCGCTTCGGCAGCCGCACGCTGCGCCTGGTCGGCGCGGGCGCCGGCATCCTGGTGTCCTTCGTCTACCTCGTCGCGCAGATCTACGGCGTGGGCCTCATCACGACGCGGCTGACGGGCCTGAGCTTCGAGGTCGGCGTCTTCGTCGGCCTGGGCGGCGTGCTGGTCTGCTCCTTCCTCGGCGGCATGCGTGCCGTCACGTGGACGCAGGTGGCCCAGTACCTCATCATGATCCTGGCCTACCTGGTGCCCGTCATCTGGCTCAGCGTGCAACAGACCGGCTGGCCGCTGCCGCAGCTGGTCTACGGCCAGCAGCTGCACCAGCTTGCCGAGCGCGAGCGCGAGCTGATCAATGACCCGGCCGAGCTGGAGGTGCGCGCCATCCATCAGCAACGCGCCGACGCGGCCACCTTGCGCCTGGCCGACGTGCCGACCGCGCTGGCGGAGGACCAGGCCAAGGCGGCCGCCCGTGTCGCCGCGCTGAAGGCCGAGAACGCGCCGCTCGCGCAGATCCAGGCTGCCGAGAAGCAGCGCGCCGCCATGCCGCGCACGCCCGCCGAAGCGGCGGAGCGCTGGCAGCGAGAACGCGCCACCGAGGCCCGGCTCGCCCAGCCGCTGGCCGGCCAGGTGCCGCACGGCCAGCCGTTCGCCGGCAACCCGGACGGCAGCCCCGCCGAGCAGGCGCAGGCCAGCGAAGCGCGCCGAAACTTCATCGCGCTGGTGTTCTGCCTGATGGTCGGCACGGCCGGCCTGCCGCACCTGCTGACGCGCTACTACACGACCACGACCGTCGCCACGGCACGGCAGTCCGTCGCCTGGTCGCTGGTCTTCATCTGCCTGCTCTACCTGACCGCGCCGGCCCTCGCCGTCATGGTCAAGACCGAGGTCTTCAACGGCCTCGTAGGCACGAGCTTCGACCAGTTGCCGGCCTGGATACGCCAGTGGCAGCGCGTCGACCCGACGCTGCTGTCGGCCGTGGACCTGAACGGCGACGGCCGCCTGCAGCTCGGCGAACTGCACCTCCACCCCGACCTCGTCATGCTGGTCATGCCGGAGCTGGGTGGGCTGCCCTACGTCATCTCTGGCATGGTCGCCGCTGGCGGGCTGGCCGCTGCGCTGTCCACGGCCGACGGGTTGCTGCTGGCCATCGCCAGCGCGCTGTCCCACGACTTCTACTACAAGGCCATCAACCCCGAGGCCTCGCGCACGCGACGCGTCACGCTGTCCAAGGCCTTGCTGCTGGCGGCGGCGCTGGCGGCGGCGGCGGTGGCGTCCAACCGGCCGGCCGACATCCTGGCCGTCGTCACGGCGGCGTTCTCCATCGCCGGCTCGACCTTCTTCCCGGCGCTGGTGGCCGGTGTGTTCTGGCGCCGCGCCAACCGCGCCGGCGCGCTGGCCGGCATGCTGACCGGGCTGGCGGTCTGCCTGGTCTATCTCGTCACCGCCCACCCGGCGCTGCGCGCCATGATCGGCCTGCCCGGGCCGGCCACGCTGGTCTGGGGCATCCACCCGGCCTCGGCAGGGTTCTTTGCGGTACCGGCCGGGGCGCTGGTGCTGGTTCTGATCAGCCTGCTGACCGCCGCGCCGGGGCCGCGAGAGCGCGAGTTCGTCGACACGCTGCGCAGTCCTCCGGCGCGCTGAACCCGCGCCATTTTGGATTTCCAGTCATTGCCGGCTAGAATCGCGGGTTCCCCCTTGCCGTAACCACGTGTCGACGCCGTGGTGCGGCTTCCTCAGCCAGGCGGTCATCCCGACAACGCCCGGCTGGAATCCACAAGGAGTACCCATGCGTCACTATGAAATCGTTCTGCTGATCCATCCGGATCAAAGCGAACAAGTTCCGGCCATGCTGGAGCGCTACAAGGGCCTGATCACCACCGGTGGTGGTGTCGTGCACCGGGTCGAAGACTGGGGCCGTCGTCAGCTGGCCTACCAGATCCAGAAGCTCGCCAAGGCTCACTACCTGTGCCTGAACATCGAAGTCAGCAAGGAAATCCTTGTCGAGCTCGAGACCGGCTTCCGCTTCAACGACGCCGTGCTGCGCCACCTCACCGTGGTCCAGGACAAGGCCATCACGACCCCCTCGGTCATGATGAAGGCCGTCGAGCGCGAAGAAGCCCGCAAGGCTCCGCAACAGCAAGAAGCGGCCTGAGCTGACGCTCATCGCTAAAGAACCAGGTTTTTCGAGCAGCGTGCCTGAAGCGTGAACCAGCTTCACCTGCAGGCGCAGATCCAGCAACTCGGACAAGTTCGCTACACACCCGCCGGGCTGATGGCCCTGGACGCAAGCCTCAAGGCCGAGTCCGAAGTCATCGAAGCCGGCAAGCCGCGCAAGGTCTCCCTGGAGATCAAGGCGGTTGCGGTGGGCGAGTTGGCCAAGCAGTTGCAGGCGCTGGGAGTCGGTGGTGTCGCGGTGTTCCGCGGTTTCCTGACCCACCAGCGCAACGGCCGGGGCTTCATCGCCCATGTCACCGTGATCGAACCCGCTGCTCCACAAGAACCCGGAAATCATTGAATCCGGATAGATTTAACAGAGGTCCTCTATGCCCCCGCCACGTGGTAAAGGTCGCTTCTCCAAAGACAAGAAGCCCAAGCGCAACCAACAATCGTTGCTGTTCCGTCGTAAGCGTTTCTGCCGCTTCACCGTCGCCGGTGTCGAAAAGATCGACTACAAGGACATCGACACGCTGCGCGATTTCGTGTCTGAGAACGGCAAGATCACGCCCGCTCGCCTGACCGGCACGCGCGCTTTCTTCCAGCGTCAGCTGACGGTGTCCATCAAGCGCGCGCGCTTCCTGGCCTTCCTGCCGTACAGCGACCAGCACAAGGTCTAAGGAGCTGACGACATGCAAGTGATCCTGCTCGAAAAAGTGTCCAACCTCGGCAACCTCGGCGACGTGGTCCGGGTCAAGGACGGCTACGCACGCAACTTCCTGATCCCGACCAAGCAGGCGCGCCGCGCCACCGAGGCCGCGATCAAGGAATTCGAAGTTCGCCGCGCGGAACTCGAAAAAGCCGCCGCTGCCAAGCTGGCCGAAGCCCAGAAGCTGGGTGAAGCCATCGCCGGCAAGACCGTCCGCATCGCCCAGAAGGCCGGTGTTGACGGCCGCCTGTTCGGTTCGGTGACCAACGCCGACATCGCCGACGCGCTGACGAAGGCCGGCACGGCCATCGCCAAGTCGCAGGTGCGCCTGCCGAACGGCCCGCTGAAGACCGTGGGCGAGTTCCCGGTCGGCGTCGCCGCTCACACGGACGTGGTCGTCGAGATCAATGTCCAGGTGGTTGCAGAAGCCGAGTAATCAGGCTTGTGCTGCGGCCTGAATTGGCCGCAACATTCAAGAAGGCCGAAGCCTCCCGAGGTTTCGGCCTTCTGTCTTTCAGGGCCAGGTTTTCCCGCCAGGTCCACCGTCCGCCCCCAGTTCGTCAACAGCTTTATCCACAGGCATGTCCGCGATCTTTCCCGCCTCCTCTTCCTCTGCACCGCATGACGACGAAGTTGCGCGGCTGCGCGTGCCGCCTCACTCTGTCGAGGCCGAGTACAGCGTGCTCGGTGGCCTGCTGATCGACAACTCCGCCTGGGACCGCGCCGGCGACCTGCTGACCGACAGCGACTTCTACCGCTTCGAGCACAAGCACATCTTTGCCGCCATCGGCAAGCTCATCAACGCGGGCAAGCCGGCGGACGTCGTCACCGTCTTCGACGAGCTGACCTCGGTCGGCCGCGCCGAGGAGTGCGGGGGTCTGTCCTACCTGAACTCCATCGCGCAGAGCGTGCCCAGCGCCGCCAATCTGCGCCGTTATGCCGAGATCGTTCGCGAGCGCGCCATCCTGCGCAAGCTGGTGGCCACCAGCGACGAGATCGCTACCGCCGCGATGAACCCGCAGGGCCGCGCGGTGACGCAGATCCTGGACGAGGCAGAGGGCAAGATCTTCAAGATCGGTGAGGAGGGTTCGCGCAACAAGCAGGGTTTCCAGAGCATGGACAACCTCGTGGTGGCGCTGATCGACCGCGTCAACGAGCTGGCCGAGGCCGGGCATCAGGACGTGACCGGCGTGCGCACCGGCTTCTACGACCTGGACAAGCAGACCGCCGGCCTGCAGCCCGGCGACCTCATCGTGCTGGCTGCTCGCCCGTCCATGGGCAAGACGGCATTCGCGGTCAACATCGCCGAGAACGTGGCCATCAACGAGGGCCTGCCCGTCGTCATCTACTCGATGGAAATGGGCGCGGCGCAGCTGGCGCTGCGGATGGTGGGCTCCATCGGCCGCATCGACCAGAGCCACCTGCGCACCGGCCAGCTGAAGGACGATGAATGGGGGCGGCTGTCCGAGGCCGTCGACAAGCTCGGCAAGGCCGCGATCTACATCGACGAAAGTCCCGGCCTGTCGCCCAGCGAGGTGCGGGCCCGCGCCCGCCGTCAGGCGCGCATCAGTGGCCAGTTGGGGCTGATCGTCATCGACTACCTGCAGCTGATGAGCGGCAGCGGTGGCGGCAGCGAGGAGAACCGCGCGACGGTGCTGGGCGAGATCTCGCGCGGCCTGAAGGCGCTGGCCAAGGAACTGCGTTGCCCCGTCATCGCGCTGTCGCAGTTGAACCGCTCGGTGGAGCAGCGGCCCGACAAGCGGCCGATGATGTCCGACCTGCGCGAGTCCGGCGCCATCGAGCAGGACGCGGACATCATCATGTTCATCTACCGGGACGAGTACTACACCAAGGATGAGTGCAAGGAGCCCGGGGTCGCCGAGATCATCATTGCGAAACAGCGTAATGGTCCGGTGGGGACGGTGAAGCTGATGTTCCAGCGCATGCACACCAAGTTCGAGAACCTCGCGCCCGGGTACGTCGGGGTGGAGCGCGACGAGTACTGAGTCGGCCCTGCAGAACCCCGCCAACCCGCATGAACACTGGGGATTCGGGGTGATCGCCGATGGTCAGAACTCCCAGGAAGATATTCAATCCATAGCAGTTGCTGGGAGTTTTTGGGAGGCGAGGCG